>JAPKZI010000204.1 GCA_026393865.1 Candidatus Aminicenantota bacterium | reverse complement strand
GGGACGCGCCCAAAGCCACGAGCTCTTTAGTCTTTTCATCTAAAGGCACATCGTCTCTCCGTTGGATGGAAATGAGTGGCTTATCCGCAACAGCTGGGCCCGCCGCCGCAGCACCCGCCCGAGGAATTTCCGCGCGCGTTTTTTTTACCCGAAAAGCTCACTCCGAAGAATTGCTGGCGCACCTCCTCGGAATTGCATTTGGGGCAACTGACCGTTGTGTTCTTTTTTTCCTCTACCGTCATCTTTTTTTCAAAGACGTGTTTACACCTCGGGCATAGAAATTCATAAGTCGGCATTTAAATCACCTCCTTTAATAGTTCTTCATATTTCGGATATCGGCCTTTGAGGACCAATTTTCCGCCGATGAGAGTGATGGGCAGCGATTCCTTACCCTCTGAATTAAGGATCCCCTTGACGAGAGGATTATTCATGAACCGCATGGGTTGTTGATTGATGGCAATCCGTTCCACCGAATATCCCTCCTTTTTAAGCTTCATTACCGCATCTTGCAGGGTGGCAAGTTCCGGATCCGGAGCTGGCCCGCATACGCCGGTAGGGCAGCACAGGGGCGGCTCATAAATTTCAATGATCTTCATTAATTCCTCCTTTAATAGCCACATTTGTTTGACAGTCTCCGGCCCTCTCCTTCTTTTTAAGCAGTCCCAAATCATGCTGATAAACGTCAATGTTTTTTAAAACACCGTGCACGAGTTCATCGATAAATTTCATCCCGCCGGATCTGTTGAAGGAATAAAATGACCACTGGGCGATTTTCCTGTCCCGCACAAGATCGGTATTTCTTAAATAGGCTAGGTGCCGCGATATTTTTGTCTGGGTAGTGCCGAGAATAGCCTCCAGGTCGCAGACGCAAAGTTCGCGTTCATAAAGCAGATTGATTATCCGGAGGCGCGTTTCATCGGCAAGAGCTTTCAGGACTTTTAAATAATTATCCATATTTTTCTTCCTGGCTCGAGGAGAATTCGCTTAAATCCCCATATGGCCTTGTGACCTATTTCAATCAAGGGTCCCTCTTTGTATTGAGACATTATGGGTTCGATGGGGCCGTCTGGTCTCATTAAATTCTCTAATACGCATATGCACATAGGCAAATATATAGGATCGGGTTCTATCTGTCAAGAAAAAGATATCCACTGTTATTTGAACCAACCCCGGACTTACGTCCGGGGATTGGCGGCGGTGCTTTAAAGATCCAGGAAAGGCTTGGGAAGCCATGGCTCAGGGGTTGAAATGTCTCGATCTCATGGCCAAACTCGGAGCCTGATCGGAAAAAGGAGAATTCACCCCGATACCCGATGGCCGAAGCTATCGTGAGCCATCCCAATGACGTGCTCCTGGGGCGAGAAAGGCCTCAGCCGAATTGACAAACCCCTTCTTTTCCATTATGTTTATTCTGCCATGCCCCTGACGCTCAACCAGGTCCTCTTTCTCGTCCTTACCTTCGCCGCCGTCATCCTCGTCATCTATCTCGTCCGATTCCTGGTCCAGATCCGCCGGACGGCGGCCGAAGGGGAAAAGACTCTCGCCGAGCTCGGCATCCTGGCCAAACATCTGACCGAGCTCGACCTCGTCGTCAAAGAAAAAGTGGAGGACCTGGGCAAGACCCTGGAGGCCTCGAAACGGGCCGCCGTCAACATTTCCGAAGCCTCTTCCCTGATCACGTCCAAGTTCATTTGGCCCTCGTCCAAATTCCTCCCCATCGCCCTTCCGATCGCCCGTTTCGTCTGGCGGCAATGGAAAAAACGAAAGGAGAAATCACATGTGTAACGACAAAGGTTCCGCCCTCGAGGTCGCGGTCTCGTTCTTGATCGGAGCGGCCACGGGATTCGTCCTCGGCGTCCTGCTCGCCCCGGCCAGCGGCAAGGAGACCCGCAAGAAGATCGGAGAAGAGGTCGGCAAGACCGGCGAAAAGGCGAAAGAGGGTTTCGAGAAGATCGCCAAGGAGGCCGAGAAGGGCATCCGCGTCGTCAAGGAAAAGACGCAGGAAGGCATCGACGCCATCAAGGATTTCATCGACAAGAAAAAGGAAGAATTCATCAAACGGGCGCCGGAAAGCTTCCCGGAAGAGGAACACAAAGGCTGATCCGCGGTTCCCGACGATCCCGACTTTTCGAAGTCCAAATAAAGGGTTGAGTTCCATGAATGCGAACGCCATTCTCCAGATAAAAGCCCGGGAGATCCTCGATTCCCGGGGCAATCCGACCGTCGCGGCCAAGGTCGTCCTTGCCGGCGGCACGGTGGGCAAATCCTCCGTTCCCTCGGGCGCATCGACGGGGACCCACGAGGCTCTCGAACTTCGCGACGACGATCCCGCCCGCTACTTAGGCAAGGGCGTGTTGAAGGCCGTCGCCCACGTCAACGATCTAATCGCCCCCAAGCTCAAAGGCTTGGACGTCCGCTCCCAGAAAGAGATCGACGGCCTTATGCTCCGGCTCGACGGCACCCCGGCCAAGAAAAATCTCGGGGCCAACGCGATCCTGGCCGTGTCCTTGGCCGTCGCCGACGCGGCGGCCAAGGCGGCGGGACTTCCGCTCTACGCTTCTCTCAGGCATCAAGACCTATATACGCTTCCCGTTCCGCTCATCAACATTCTCAACGGCGGCTCGCATGCCGACAACAACGTGGATCTTCAGGAGTTCATGATCGCTCCGGTCGGACGTCCGACGTTCGGCGAGGCCATCCGGGCCGCGGCCGAGGTCTTTCATAACCTGAAAAAAATCCTGAAGAAGCGCGGCTACGGCACGTCCGTCGGCGACGAGGGCGGGTTCGCGCCGAACTTGAAAAGCAACGAAGAGGCCCTGGACTGCATCGTCGAAAGCATTCAGAAAGCGGGATACGCGCCGGGCCGGGATATCTATCTCGCCCTCGATTCCGCCGCTTCGGAATTTTACGAGAAGGGCGCGTATGTCTTCAAGAAATCAAGCGGCGCGACGAGAACATCCGAAGAGATGGTCGATTTCTACGCGGATCTCATCGGAAAATATCCCATCATCTCGATCGAGGACGGCCTGGCCGAAGACGACTGGGGAGGCTGGAAGACGATGACCGACGCTCTCGGGAAAAAGATCCAGATCGTCGGCGACGACCTGTTCGTCACGAACATGGAGCGGTTCAAGCGGGGCGTCGACGAGAAGATCACGAACTCGATCCTCATCAAGCTGAACCAGATCGGCAGCCTGACCGAAACCGTCGACGTCGTCGACTACGCCCACGCCGCAGGCTTCTCGGCCGTCATCTCCCATCGCTCCGGGGAGACCGAGGACGCGTTCATCGCCGACCTGTGCGTCGCTCTCGGCACGGGCCAGATCAAGACCGGGTCCGTCTGCCGGAGCGAGCGGGTCGCCAAATACAACCGGATCCTGGAGATCGAGGACGAGCTCGGGCCGAAGGCCGTCTACGCCGGCCCGAAAGCGTTCGCGAAATATTTCTGATCCGTCCGCTCTCCGTCCGCGGCGCGGAAGAGCGCGGCGGGCCATTTTTCTCGACGGGGGCTGTCGTGGCTAACGCGAAAACAAGTCCGGAACCAAAGACCAAGACCGTTTATACCGAAGAGGACCTCAAGGATTTCGACGTCGCCGGAAAACTGGGGCGGCCGGGCGAATTCCCCTTCACGCGCGGCATCCATCCGACGATGTACCGCGGCCGGCTTTGGACCATGCGCCAATACGCCGGCTTCGGGACCGCCCGGGAGTCCAACCAGCGCTATCGCTATCTCCTCGCCCAGGGGCAGACGGGGCTGAGCATCGCCTTCGACCTGCCGACCCAGATCGGGCTCGATTCCGACAACCCCCTAGCCGCCGGCGAGGTTGGCAAGGTCGGCGTGGCCATCGATTCCCTCGAGGACATGGCCGTCCTCTTCGACGGCATCCCGCTCGAGAAGGTCAGCGTCTCCATGACCATCAACGCCACCGCCGGCATCCTCCTGGCCATGGTCCTCGCCCTGGCCGAGGAACGGGGCGTTCCGTGGAGCGCCCTGTCCGGGACGATCCAGAACGACATCCTGAAGGAATACGTCGCCCGGGGAACCTATATCTTCCCGCCCCAACCATCCCTGCGGATCATCGCCGACATCGTCGCCTTCTGCCAGACGAACGTTCCCAAGTGGAACACAATGAGCATCAGCGGTTACCATATCCGGGAAGCCGGCGCGACCGCCGTCCAGGAGCTCGCCTTCACCTTCGCCAACGCCCTCGCCTACCTCGAGACGCTGACCGCCTCCGGGCTCGACGTGGACGCCTTCGCTCCCCGTTTGTCTTTTTTCTTCGCCTCGCATAACGACCTCTTCGAGGAAACGGCCAAGTTCCGGGCCGCGCGCCGGATCTGGGCCCGTCTGGTGCGGGACCGCTTCAAAGCCAAGGACCCGGCCTCGTGGATGCTCCGCTTCCATACCCAGACGAGCGGTTCGACGCTCCTGGCCCAGCAGCCGGAGAACAATGTCACCCGGGTCGCCCTCCAGGCGCTGGCCGCCGTGCTGGGCGGCACCCAGTCGCTGCACACGAATTCACGGGACGAGGCCCTGGCCCTCCCGAGCGAGGAGTCCGCCCGCATCGCCCTCCGCACTCAGCAGATCATCGCCCACGAGAGCGGCGTTACGGCGACCGCCGATCCTCTCGGCGGGTCCTACTTCGTCGAAACGCGGACGGACGAGATCGAAGCGGGGGTCCTCGGATATCTCAAGGAGATCGAGGGCCTGGGCGGGACACTCAAGGCCATCGAGTCCGGCTACATCCAGCGCGAGATCCAAGGGAGCGCCTATGCCTATCAGAAACAGATCGAGAACAAGGAGCGGATTCTCGTCGGGCTGAACGAATATGCCCACGCCGGCGATCAGCCGGACTTCAAGATCCAGCTGCCGCCGAAGACGCTGGAACGGGAACAGATCGCCCGGCTGCGGCGAGCGAAGAAAGGGCGGGACGCCGCTCAGGCCGAGGGGCGCTTGGCGGATCTAAGAACGGCTTTGACAACGGGACAGAACCTCATGCCGCCGCTCATAGGGGCCGTCAAAAGCCTGGCCACTCTGGGCGAGATCACGAACGTCCTCAAGGACGCGTTCGGAGAGTACCAGGAACACATCTCGTTTTGAGCCGCCGTCTATTTCTTTTTTAAATGCTTCCGTTCGTGCTCGAGCAGCCATTCCTTCCGCCACAGGCCGCCGCCATACCCGGTCAAATCGCCGGTGCTCCCGATGATGCGGTGGCAGGGCACGATGATCCCGATAGGGTTGAGCCGGTTCGAGTTGCCCACGGCCCTCACCGCCTTCGGCCTCCCGATGGACTTGGCGATGTCCCCGTACGAGGTCGTCTCTCCGTAGCCGACGCCTAAAAGGGACAGCCAGACCGCTTTTTGAAAGTCCGTCCCGCCCATCCTCAGCATGAGCTCGAAGATCCTCCGCTTGCCTTTAAAATATTCGTCGAGCTGTTTGACGCATTCTTTAAGCGCAGGGGAGAGGGACGCGGCGCTTTCCCGTTTCCGCCCCTTCACGAAATTGACCGAGCAGATCTCCTTGTCGGTCCCCATGATCTCGATTTCTCCGATCGGCGATTTATAGAAGGTCCGATACCATTGATCCATAGGATTTGCTCCTTCGGGATAAGCTATCATGAAAGACAAAGGGACACAATCCCTTCTCCGCGAAAATCTTCTTTGGTTCTTAGCCGTTCCGGAGGCGACCCCAGGCTCCCCGCGCCCCGGCTTCAATGAAGGAACCGTCCAACGGTTAGTCGTTTAAATAATTGACTTTAGGCCGCACTCGTTCTAAGATAAGGCGTGATTTCCAAAGGACTCATCCGACTCTCATCGCTCCTCCTGTCCGCCTTTTTTGGCCTCGCCGCGGAGTCCGCCGTCGATAAAAAAACGGCCGTGGACATCGACCGCGAGATCGCCAAGATCGGCCCGGAAATGGTCAAGGTCCGCCGGCGCATCCACATGGACCCCCAGCTCGCCAACCGGGAACAGGAGACGGCGAACATCATCAGCGGGCGCCTCATCACCCTGGGGCTCGACGTCAAAACGGGGATCGCGAAGTCGGGCGTAGTCGCCCTGCTCCGCGGCGGCCAGACGGGAGCCACGATCGCCCTGCGGGCCAACCTGGACGCCGTTCCCATCCAGGAGATGGCCGACGTCCCCTTCAAATCCTTGAACCCGGGCGTCATGCACGCCAAGGGCAACGACATCCACGCCGCCATCGTCCTCGGCACGGCCTACGTCCTGAACGAGTTGAAAGACCGGATCAAAGGCAACATCAAATTCATCTTTCAGCCCGCCGGCGAGGGCCCCCCGTCCGGTGAGGAGGGCGGCGCCGCCCTCATGATCAAGGAAGGAGTCCTCGACAATCCCCCCGTGGGCGCCATCTTCGGCTTTCACGTCTGGCCGGAGAACGTCGGCCAGACCTTCATCTCCTCCGGCCCGCTCCTGGCCAACTCGGACGCGTTCCAGATCACGATCAAGGGGAAAAGCTCCGAGGGCTCGCAGCCGCAAGACGGCGTGGACGCGATCGTCCTCGCCTCTCAGGTCGTAGCCGCCCTCCAAACGCTTATCAGCCGCAACATCGATCCGACCGATCCGGCCCTTCTGACCATCGGGAGGATCGAGGGCGGGACGAAATCCGACCTCATCGCCGATCGCGTCCGGCTCGAAGGGATCGTCCGGACGCTGAGCGACACGAACAGGAAAAAGATCTCCCGCCTCATGGAAAACGCGGTCAAAGGCATCGTCCATTCGTTCGGCGGAGATTACGCCTTCGCCTTCGATGAAGAGACGCCTTCGGTCGCCAATCATCCCGAGCTGTTGAAACTCATGATGCCGTCGCTCTCCGAGGCGATCGGCGCGGGCAACGTCAATCCGATCAAGCCCCAGATGATGGCCGACGATTTCGCCCTTTACAGCCAGAGGATACCCGGCCTCTATTTCCTGCTCGGCGTGAAAAATCCCCGTCTGCCGAATCCGGCCCCGCTCTACAGCCCGTATTTCAATCCCGATGAACGGAGCATCGCCGTCGGCATCAAGATCCTCTGCCACCTCCTCCTGGACTGCCTGGAGCAGCAGAGCCGCCTTGAAAAGGGTATTTGATCATCATATGATAAGGGCCCCATGGCCTTTCCTCTCCTCTATCTCGCCCTGTCCTTCGCCCTGGGCATCTGGTTGTCCGAAGCGGCCTCGGTCCCGCTCGCGCCGGCCGTCGTCGGGCTCATCGCCTCGATCGCCCTCTCCTGGATCTTCCACGCCCTGAAAAAGAGCGGGGCCTGTTTCGCCCTTCTGCTCCTCGCCACGGTGTTCCTGGGGTCGTCCGTATTCGTCTCCTTCAATGACCGCTACGAAGGGAACGTCCTTCATCGCCTGAAGGAAACGAGCTACGCGGATTTCACCGGCGTCCTTTTCCGGTCACCGTCTCCCGGGCTCGATCGGGATTATCTCTATCTGCGCGTCGAAAAAATAGCCGTCGGGAACCGCGAGGAGCGCATGGCGGGCAACCTCCGTGTATCCGTTCCCCATTCGACCGAATTTCCGGGGCGGCTGGACCTCACCACGGGGGACCGATTGATCGTCTCCGCCCTGATCGTGCCCCCGCTCGAATTCAACAATTTCGAGGAGCCGTTCTCCCGCATGTATCTCAAGGCCCAGATGCTCCATAGCCTAGCCGTCACCAAGAGCCCTCTTCTCGTCCAGAAGATCGACGCCGGACATCCCCTCTCGATCCTCCGCCTGATGTCCAACCTGCGGCGGGATTGTCTGCGCCGGATCGAGGAGAATTTCGCCTCGCCCCAGGATCCCCGGACGCTGACCGCGGAAGGGGCGGTCCTCGAAACGCTGCTCCTTGGCGGGCGGGGACGGCTGTCGCCGGAGACGA
Source organism: Candidatus Aminicenantota bacterium (assembly GCA_026393865.1). Lineage (GTDB taxonomy): Bacteria > Acidobacteriota > Aminicenantia > Aminicenantales > UBA4085 > JAPKZI01. The sequence goes on along the minus strand of JAPKZI010000204.1, from coordinate 32,320 downwards.
CCCAGTCTCTCCAGAAGACCGGGCTGTTCCACCTGTTCGCCATCTCCGGCGCGCATATCGGGATGATCTCCTTCATGATCTTCGGCCTGATGAAGGCCGTTCGCGTACCGGTCCGTTTTTCTTATGGATTCCTGATCGTCCTGCTCGTGCTTTACGCCCTCCTCGTCGAAGGCCGGGCCTCGGTCGTCCGGGCGGTCATCATGAGCATCGCCTTTCTCCTCGGCAGGCTCTTCTGGAAAGACACCCACCTGCTCAACACCATCGGTCTGGGCGCGTTCGTGATCCTCCTCTTCAATCCTTTCCAGCTGTTCGATCCCGGCTTCCAGCTGACCTTCGCCGCCACGCTGTCCATCATCCTGTTCTATCCGAAGATCATGCCCTTCCTTCCCGGACTGCCCTTGAAGATCGGCGAGATGTTCGCCATGTCGCTCACGGCCCAGGCCGGCGTTTTTCCGCTCATCGCCGCGATGTTCAACAGGATCATCTTTTCCGGTCTCCTTTTGAACCTGTTCGGCATCCCGCTCGTGGCGGTCATCATGGCCGCGGGATACCTCTTTCTGCCCCTGGCCTTCCTCGGGCCGGCGATCGCCCGGCCGGCGGCCGCCGGGATCGCTTTTCTGATCAGGGTCTTCATGGGATCGACCCATCTCCTCGACCGCTTCGCTTTCCTTTCGTACCGGATCCCGACGCCGCCCCCCCTGGTCGTCGCCGGCTACTTTCTTTTTCTCCTCCTCCTTCTCCTGCCGCCGCGGCTGTTCAAGATCCGCCGGGCGGCCCTGGCCGGGTTTCTCCTCTTTTTCCTCCTGCTCATCCTCTATCCCTTCCCGTCCGCGTCCAAGAACCTCAAGCTCACCTTCATCGATGTCGGTCAGGGCGATTCCGTCCTCATCGAATTTCCGGGCCGCAAGAAAATGCTGATCGACGGCGGAGGATTCCCGACCGGGACCTTCGACGTCGGCGAAAGCGTGGTCTCGCCGTTCCTGTGGAACAAGGGCATCAAAAAGCTCGATTATCTGGTCCTGACCCACCCCCACCCCGACCACGCCAACGGCCTGTCGGCCATCGCCCGGAATTTTCGCGTGGGCGAATTTTGGGAGGCCTTCAGCCCCCCGGACGACGCGAAATACGCGGAGCTCAAAACGGCCCTCGGTTCCGTTCCTCAAAAGCGGACGTTCCGCGGTTTTTCCCGGCAGGAAGAAGGTGTCCAGGTCCGCGTGCTTTTCCCGTCCGAAGGATCGTCCTCTGTCGCGCCCGCGGACAACGACCGTTCGCTCGTCATGAAAGTCTCGTTCGGCGCCACGGCCATCCTCCTCCCTGCCGACATCGGAGCGAACGCCGAGGCGGAGATCCTGTCCTTCGGCGACGATATCAAAAGCGCTGTCTTCAAATCCCCTCACCACGGCAGCGCGACGTCGAGCTCGGAGGCCTTTATCCGCGCCGTCGCTCCGGAGGTGATCGTCATCACGGCCGGACGCGGCAACCGGTTCGGGTTCCCCCAACCGGAAATCTTGCGCCGCTACCTGGCGGCCGGCGCCCGCATCTACCGGACCGACCTCCACGGCGCCGTCGAGATCTCCTCCGATGGGAAACGGATGGCCGTCCGGACGTCCATCAAAGCCGGAACAGATTGACAGCCGGGGGACGGCCGCGCTAAGATGAATCCAGGGAAATGAGCGCGCTCAAGATCATCGCCGCCGCCGTCCTGGCCATCTCTCTCGCCCAACCCGCACCGGGTCAAAGCCTGACCGAAGCGGCGAAAAAAGAGAAGGAACGGCGGGAGAGCCTCAAGGGCAAGGCGGGTGTCGTCGTGACGAACGCGGATCTCGCCGGGATCAAGAAAAAGCCGGCCGTCGCGGCCAACCCGCAGACTCCCGCCGAAAGTGAGAAGCCGGGCGGGGGGGCGGAACCTAGAGAGCCCTCCGTCGGCGAAGCCGCCGCGCCCGCCGACCTGCAGATCGAAGCTAGAAAAAAATTCGACGAAAAAAAGTCCGAGCTCGAAGTCCGCCTCAGCAAGGCCAAAGAGCTGGTGGAATTATTGAATCTTAAGATGAACGCTCTACAGCAGCAGTTTTACAGCTTCAACAGCATGACAGCCAAAGATCAAGTGCAGAAACAGCTCAGCGAGACGCTCCAGAGGCTGCAGGCGGCCCAGGCCGAGGAAGCGAAGGTTAAAGACGAACTCGATAAGATCCTGGCCCAGGGGGTGAAGGACAAGTTCCCCCCGGCCGCGATCAATTAAAGCCGCGGCCTACCGGAAATAGATGAAGGAGATCTGGCAGCCGAGCTCCCGGTCGTCCTTGGAGTTGGGGATCACCTTGGCCGGCACCCAGGGCTTGTCGACGCCGATGGTCAAGGTGAACTCGTTCTTGTCGCCCAACTGCTCCTTTTTGACATCGTAAGACTTCTCGAAGAGCTCCTGCTCGACCACGAACTCATCCAAGATCAGGTCGTTGATCTTGAAGATCACTTTTTGGTCCTTGACGGCCTGGAAGTTCACCCCGCCCTTGATCACGAGGAGGGCGTCCTTCTTGGGGTTGTCGATGACACACTTGGCCTCTTTCGCCGTCCAGCGCCATTGCTTCAGCAAGGACTTCGGTTCTTTCTCTAGATCGTACCAGCCGTTTTCGTAGATCACTTCAGGCGTTCCGAGCGGCGGAGGCAGGACCTTCAGCTTTTTCGAAAGCACTTCCTTCTCGGACTGGCCGCTGCGGTCATAGGGATTGAAAAAGCCCACGGAGAGCCGGAGAGTTTCTTCCCCTTTGAACTGAGGATCGAACTCGTCGATGAAGGCAGGGATGTAGATCCGGCGCTTGGCCGTATATTCCTTCCCCTTTTCCCACTTGGTGGTCGGGATCTCGGGGACATAATCGCCGGTGATGAGGTTGTTGGCGTTGTGCCAGAAATGGACGAAGATGCTGTAGTCCTTGTCGAGCTTCACAAAATCTTCGCTCGTCTTCCACTTGTATTCGACATCCGTGATCAGGTTGTCGGAAAGCGCGGGTTCGGAGAACGTCACGGTCAGTTCCACGCCCTTGACCGGAGCCGTCTTCTTGCAGGCGGAAAGAGTCAGCCCGACGGCGATTATCAGGAGACAGATATACATTTTACGCTTCATTTTTTATCCTCCACTCATCCTTGAAAACAAGGGGTATTATAAGGAATTGAAGAACATAAGTAAAGAGCGGGGCTCGCGGAAGAAACTTGCTCCGCAGAGAGCGGATGTAGTATATTTCACTGAAGATGGCTATTCTTCTTGGCCTTTATTCCCTGATTTCCCGCGCCGTCTGTCGAATTAAGACGGTCCTTTTCAAGACTGGGATCAGACGGCGGCGCGAGGCCCCCCTCCCCGTCATCAGCGTCGGGAATCTGACCCTGGGAGGTTCGGAAAAAACTCCCCTGGCCATGGAGCTTTTGACCCATTTCCTCGGGCTCGGCCGCCGGCCGGCCCTGGTGACCCGCGGGTATAGGGGGCGCTGGGAGCAGGAGGGCGGTGTTTTGTCGGACGGCCAAGCGCTGCACGGAGGCTGGGAAGAGGCCGGCGACGAGCCGTATATGATCGCCCGGCATATTCCCCGGGCGGGCGTTTTCGTCGGGAAGAACCGCTATCGGTCCTGTCTCAAAGCCAAGGAAATGGGCTTCGACCTGGCCGTCCTCGACGATGGTTTCCAACACCTCAAGCTCGGGCGCGATGTGGACATCGTCCTCTACGACCCGACGGCTGAGGGCGGGCGCCGTGCATCCTGGTCAAGAAGGGCGGAGAGGCGGCGCTCCGGCGGATCCGTCAACGGTTTTCCGCCGCCGCCTTCGAATACGCCGTGGTCCCCCGGGGGCTTCGCCTCCTCGAGACGGGCGAACCGATCGCGGCCGGCGTTCTCAAAGGCAAGAGAATCCTGGCTTTCTGCGGGATCGCCCGGCCGGAGAGGTTCTTTTCGCTCCTCGTAGAAAACGGTCTTCCGCCACAGACGAAAATGCCCTTTCCCGACCATTTTCTTTATCCTCCGCCAAGCTTGGACCGGCTCGCCGCGGCCGGAGAGAGAGACCGGATCGAGGCTCTCCTGACGACGGAAAAGGATGCGGTCAAGCTCCTCGGCCGGACCTGGGCCTTCGCCTCCACACCTCTTTACGTTCTCGATGTCGGGCTCGATCTGCCGCCCGCGTTTTTCGAAAAGATCAGCGCTTCTCTTGGGCCGGCCGGCCCCGTCGATGATCTGAATCGTTCCCAGGCGACCCGCCCGTCATGAGCAAGTCCGGAGATTTCGCCGGGACCGCGGCATACAAAGGATTGACCCTGATCTTCTCCGTGCTGCCCCGCCCGCTCTGCCTGGCCGCCGGCCGCTCTCTCGGCCTCCTCGCCTTCCATGCCGACCGCCGGCACCGCCGGATCGCCCTGGCGAACCTCGCCGTCGCCTTCGGCCGGGAGCGCTCGGAGGTCGAACTCACCGCGATCGCCCGGGCGTCCTTTAAAAATCTCGGGGGCGTTCTCGCCGACACTCTCAAGATCGCCCGCTATTCCCGGGAGCGGGCCCTGCGGCTCATCGCCACCGAAGGCCGGGCCCACATGGAGGCCGCCCTGGCCCAGGGCAAAGGGGTTCTTCTGTTCACCGGCCACTTCGGAAACTGGGAGCTCGCCGCGGCCCCGCTGACGGAGATCGGGACGCTCCGGGTGGTCGCCCGCGCCCTGGACAACCCGCGCCTGGACAAAGACCTTTCCGGGCTGCGGACGAAGTTCGGCGCCGGGGTCATCGACAAGTTCGGCGCGGCCCGGGCCATCCTGAGGGCGCTCGGGCGCAACGAGATCGTGGCCATCCTCATCGATCAGAACGTCCTGCGGAGCCAGGCCGTCTTCGTCGATTTCTTCGGCAAAACGGCGGGCACGACGCCCGGCCTGGCCGCATTTCATCTCAAGACGGGCGCTCCCCTGGTCCCGATCTTCGTCCATCCCGCCCCCCACGGACGGTACGTCCTGAAGATCCACGAACCCTTCGCCGTTCCTCCCGCGGGCCGCATGGACGAGGACGTGTTGAAAATCACCCAGTTATGCACTAAGATAATCGAGCGGGAGATCCGTCAGCGCCCGGAGCTCTGGTTCTGGGTCCACAAGCGCTGGCAGACAAGACCTGCCGACGAGGTGACGTCCCCATGAGAGCCCATAATCGCAAATACGATGAATTGAGGCCGATCAAGATTTTCCCGGACTACCTTGACTTCGCCGACGGGTCGGCCCTCATCGAATGCGGGAAGACGCGCGTCGTGGCCGCCGCGACCATCGAAGAAAAGGTGCCGCCCTTCCTCAAGAACACGGGCTCCGGCTGGGTCACGGCCGAATATTCCATGCTCCCGCGGTCCACGGAGAAGAGGACGAACCGCGAGCGGAACCAGGGCTATCCCTCGGGCCGCAACCAGGAGATCCAGCGCCTGATCGGGCGGGCGCTCCGGGCGGTCACGGACCTCCGGACGATCGGCGAGCGGCAGATCATCATCGACTGCGACGTCATCCAGGCCGACGGCGGGACGCGGGTCGCCTCGATCAACGCCGCCTGCATCGCCCTCGCCCTGGCCCTCAAGAAAATGCTCGATCTGCGGATCATCGACGCCATGCCCCTCCGCCATCTCGTCGCCGGGGTGAGCGTGGGCATCATCAACGGCGAACCGCTCCTCGACCTGGACTACGCCGAGGATTCCTCCGCCGAAACCGATATGAACGTCGTCCAGACCGACCGGGGGCAGCTCTTGGAGGTCCAGGCGACGGCCGAAAGAGAACCCTTTTCGAAAAGCCTTCTCGAAAGGCTTCTCCGGCTGGCCGACCAGGGCATCGAGGAGATCGTTCTGGCCCAGAAGGAAGTCCTGAAAAAAAAGAGCCTGATGTTCATGGCCTACGGATATAAGTAGAGCGGGAGACTCGAGTGAAGGAGGAGCGGCGATGAACCGGGTTTTGGTCACGGGCGGCGCGGGCTTTTTGGGCAGCCATCTCTGCGAGCAGCTCCTCGGCGAGGGATCGGACGTCGTCTGCATCGACAATTTTTTCTCCGGCCACAAGGACAATATCCGCCCCTTCGTCGCCCATCCCTATTTCGAGCTCATCCGCCACGACGTCATCCACCCTCTCTTCGTCGAGGTCGACCGGATCTATCATCTGGCCTGTCCGGCCTCCCCCATCCACTACCAGATGAACCCGATCAAGACCGTCAAGACCAACGTCATGGGCACCATCAACATGCTCGGCCTGGCCAAGCGGATCAGGAGCCGGATCCTTCTCACCTCCACGTCGGAGATCTACGGCGACGCGCAGGTCCACCCTCAACCCGAAAGCTATTGGGGGAACGTGAACTCGATCGGCGTGCGGAGCTGTTACGACGAGGGCAAGCGGGTGGCCGAGACGCTGATGATGGACTATCACCGCCAGAACAAGGTGGATATCCGTATCGTCCGCGTCTTCAACACCTATGGGCCGCGCATGGCCGTCAACGACGGCCGCGTCGTCAGCAATTTCATCGTCCAGGCGCTCCGCGGCGACCCAATCACCATTTACGGCGACGGCGGCCAGACGCGGGCGTTCTGCTACGTCTCCGACCTGATCAAGGGGATCCGCCGGATGATGGACCAGGAGACGACCATCGGACCGATCAATCTGGGGAACCCCAGCGAATTCACGATCATCGAACTAGCCGAAAAGATCATCAAGATGACCGGGAGCCGCTCGAAATTCGTCCATAAGCCTCTGCCCTCCGACGACCCGGTCCGGCGCCGGCCGGACATCTCCATGGCCAAGGCCAAGCTCGGCTGGGAGCCCAAGGTGTCCCTGGACGAGGGGCTGGCCCGGACCATCGAATATTTTAAGGAAACACTCGGCGCGCGGGATCGCGTATGAAAGGCGTTCCCATGAAACTTTCCATCGTCATACCGGTCTATAACGAAAAGGACACCATCCGCGAGATCGTCGACCGCGTCCTCAAGGTCGAGACGGGGCTGGAAAAGGAATTGGTCATCGTGGACGACTTCTCCAAGGACGGGACGCGCGAGATCCTGGATAAGCTCGGCGATCCGAGGATCCGGGTCATTCTCCAGCCGAAGAACATGGGCAAGGGCGCCGCCCTTCGGACCGGATTCGCCCAGGCCCAGGGGGATATCGTCCTCGTCCAGGACGCCGACCTCGAATACGACCCCCGGGAATACCCCGTTCTTCTGGCCCCGATCCTGGACGGCCGGGCCGACGTGGTCTTCGGCTCCCGCTTCCTCAGCGGACCCCACCGGGTGCTCTTCTTCTGGCATTATGTCGCCAACCGGATGTTGACCACGTTCTGCAATGTCCTGGCCAACCTGAACCTGACCGACATGGAAACCTGCTATAAAGTGTTCAAAAAGGATGTGTTGTCGCGGATCCAACTGAAGTCCGACCGCTTCGGATTCGAACCCGAAGTGACCCTCAAAGTGGCCGAACTCAGGTGCCGGATCTACGAAGTCCCGATCTCGTACTCGGGGCGCGACTACGCCGAGGGCAAGAAGATCGGCTGGAAGGACGGCGTGGCGGCCATCTTTCACATGTTCCGCTACAAATTTTTTAAATAGGAGCGGCTTGACTTTTTTCGATCCTATTCAGTAATATATTTCTTTTTAACAAGTTATGCTATTCCGAGCCCTAACGTCGAGCCATCATCCAAGGAGGTCCTCATGAGTCTGATTTCCTGGCTTATCCCGGCCGGCGCCGTCATCCTGTTTTTGGTCCTGGTCTCCCTTGTCATCGCGAAGCAGTATAAAAAAGTCGGACCCAACGAAGCCCTCATCATTTCCGGGCGCAAGCGGACGGTCACCGGACCCGACGGCATGAAGAGAAAGGTCGGATACCGTTACCGCCTCGGCGGCGGCACGTTCGTCATGCCCTTCATGGAAACTGTCGACGTCCTGCCCATGGACGTCATCCCGATCGGCATCCGGACCCCGGAGGTCTTAACCCATGGCGGCGTCCCCATCCTGGCCGATGCAACAGCCCAGGTCAAAGTCGACTCCTCGGAGGCCTCGATCCACATCGCCGCCGAGCAGTTTCTCGGCATCGGCAAGGACGGCATCCGCGATGTGGCGACGAACGTCCTCGAAGGCAAGATGCGCGAGGTCATCGGGACCATGACGGTCGAGGAGATCTACCGGGGCCGCCATGAGTTCAACGACAAGGTCGTGGATTCCGCCCATGAGGCTTTCTCCAAAATGGGATTGGTCCTCCTCTCGTTCTCGCTGAAAGAGTTCAGCGATACCCAGGGCTATATCGACGCCCTGAGCAAGCCCCTGATCTCCGCGGCCAAGAGGGAAGCGGCCATCGCCGAAGCCGAAAGCCAGAAGGACTCGATCATCAAGTCTTCTCAGGCGCGAAAGGAAGGAGAGGTCGCCCGCCTCCAAGCCGAGGCCTTGATCGCCAAGGCCCAATGGGAGAACGAGGCGAAGAAGGCCGAATCCCAGGTCATGGTCAACACCAAGAAAGCCCAGGCCGATTTTTCCTACGAACTCGAGCGTCACAAGCTCGGCCAGGAACTGAAGAAGGAAGAGGCCAAGGTCCGCATAGTCGAGAAAGAGCAGGCCATCAAGATCGAAGATCTCGAGATCCAGCGCCGCGAGAAGGAGCTCGACGCCAACGTCCTAAAACCGTCGGACGCGCGCAAATATCAGATCCGGGCCGAGGCCGAGGCCGAAGAGTTCCGCATCCAGGCCGAAGCCCGCGGCAAGGCCGAGGCGCTCAAGCTCGAAGGTCAGGCCGAAGCCGATAAGATCCGGGGGAAAGGCCTGGCCGAGGCCGAAGCCCTGCTCAAAAAGGCCCAGGCCTGGGAGAAATTCAACGACGCGGCCATCCTGGAGATGTACTTGAAGGTCCTCCCGGACGTGGCCAAGGCCATCTCCGAGCCTTTGTCGAAGGTCGAAAAGATCGTGGTCGTCGGCGGAGACAAGAGCCTGGGCACGACCCGGATCACGGCCCAGGTGGCCGAGGTGCTGGCCCAGCTGCCCGACGTGGTGAAGGCGCTCACCGGAGCGGACCTCAAGAAGTTCTTGAAGGACAAGCTCTCCCCCGAGGAAAAAGCCGGAAAATAGCGCGCCCGGACGCTTGGAGAAGGGATTCCCATGATCTCAGATAAAGCCAACCAGATCGGCGAATCGCCCACGTTCAAGGTCGCGGCCAAGGCCAAGGCTATGAAGGCCGAGGGCATCGACGTCGTCGACCTCAGCCTCGGCGAGCCGGACTTCCCCACTCCCGAGAACGTCAAGGCCGCCGGCATCAAGGCCATCCAGGAGAATTTCACGAAGTATACCGAAAGCGGGGGCATGCCGGCGCTGAAAAAGGCCATCATCGCCCGGATCCAGGAAGATTACGGCTTGGCCTATACACCCAAGGAAATCATCGTCTCGACGGGCGCCAAGAGCTCGCTCTTCCATCTCGTCCAGGCCCTGGTCAACGACGGCGAAGAGGTCATCATCCCCGCCCCGTTCTGGGTGACGTATCCTCATCTCGTGACTCTGGCCAAGGGAAAATCCGTCATCGTCCCGACCAAGGAGGAGAACGGGTTCGTCCTGACCGCCGACGAGCTCAAGGCCCATATCACCCCGGCGACGAAAGCCCTCATCCTGAACTCGCCTTCGAACCCGACCGGGGCCACGTATTCGAAAGCCCAGCTCGAGTCTCTCGCCGACGTCGTCCGGAACGAGGACATCTATGTCATCTCCGACGATATCTACAACAAGCTCGTCTTCGACGGCTTCCCCTACACGAGCTTCGTCTCCCTCGGGGAGGACATCCGGAAAAAGACGATCATCATCAACGGCGTGTCGAAATCCCACTCCATGACCGGCTGGCGCATCGGCTACGCCGCCGGGCCGGCCGACGTGATCAACGGCATGGACAAGATCCAGAGCCACACCACGTCCAATCCGGCCTCGATCTCGCAGAAAGCGGCCCTTGAGGCCCTCAGCGGCCCCCAGTTCGAACTGTCCAAAATGGTCGCCGAATTCCAGCGGCGACGGAATTACTGCCTGATGAAGCTTCTGGCCATCCCCCGCCTGTCCTGTTTCAAGTCCCAGGGCGCCTTTTACCTTTTTCCCAACGTCCGGGCCTACTACGAGATGGAATTCAATGGGACGCCCATCCGCAATTCCTACGGCATGGCCTATTACCTGCTCAAGGAAGCCCAGGTGGCCATCGTTCCCGGCGACGCGTTCGGCGCCGACGACTACATCCGCCTTTCCTACGCGACGTCCATGACCAACCTGGAGAAAGGGATGGAGAGGATCGGCCGGGCTCTCGGACAGCTCAAACCGGCCCGGAAGGCCAAGCGCGTCGCGCTGGCCAATTACATCCCCCACGTCCATAAATCCGTCCCCGTGGACGCGGCCGTCCCGGACAAGGTTCGCGACGGGCTCGTGGCCGAGGTTCAAGGCCATCTCTCCGCCGAGAATTATTTCGAGTGGAACGCCAACATCAACGGCGTGATCGTCCAGCTCCGGACGAACGTTTCCCACCTCAACGATTTCTGGGTCGAGAACTGGTATCCCGCCCAGCTCGAGTCCGACCTCGAGCCGCACGGCATCATCTACGCGGTCGACGGGATCCCGGGCCGCGAACCCCGGGCGTTCTACAACACGGACACCAAGACCGGGGTCATCGTCAATGTCGACGCCTACGGTCCGCTGCGGAGCCTGGCCCTCGGCCTCGTGGCCGACGTCTCCGAAAGGCTGTTCGGCATCCATTCCCTGCGCGGGATGTCCCTGGACGCGGGCGGCCACGGGCTCGCTCTCATCGGACCGCCCGGGACGAAAAAAACCGAGCTTTTCTTCGACCTCCTCCGCGATCCGAAGTTCCGGTTCCACGCGAGCGAGGTCTCCTTCGTCCGCTATTCGGGCAAGGCGGCCCTCGCCGACAACGTCGAGCGCAAGGTCTATCTTCCGACCAACACCGCGGAGCTGTACTCCCGGCTCGCCCCGCTCTTCGATCACAGCAAATGCGAGAACGTCGTCGTCCACAAGGACGACTGCAAGAACGCCGAGTGCCTCCGCCAGGACGACTGCCGGCTCGACCGCGGTTCGCCGTTCTGCTACAAGGCCTCCAAGGACGCCCATGCCCTGCTCGACCCGAACTGGATCGGCGGCCCCGCGGCCTGCGTCCGGCGGACGTCGCTCCGCTGGGTCTTCCTTCTGCGAAACGACGCCACCTCGCCCTCCGCCGTCGAGCTTTCACCCGATGAAGCCCTCCGTATCCTGGAGTCCGGCGAGAGCCCCGGGATGCGGATGAGCGTCTCTCCGGGAAAAAATCCCCCATTCTTCAATCCGCACCTGCTCCAGACGACGGACGAGCGCTTAGCCCTTCAGAGATCGTTCTTCCAGAAATTGCTGGGAAGCGCGGCCTTTTTCCTGTTCAACAGCGGGGCGGCCGGGGCGGAGAAGATCAAAGAGATCGTCGGCAAATAAAATCGTCGACGCGACGACATATTTTAGGCTAACCTATTTTCAATTTCTTCAGCCAAAACATGCAGGGCGATCAGGTGGATCTCCTGGACGCGCGGCGTGCGCGAAGAAGGGACATCGATCAGGATGTCGCAAAGCCCGGCCATCTTTCCACCGCCCTCTCCGGTCAGTCCGATCGTTACCAATTTTCTCTTCCTCGCCGCTTTCAGCGCCCGGATCACGTTGGGAGATCCGCCGCTCGTCGACAGGGCCAGGGCCACATCGCCGGCGTCGGCCAGCGCCTCGATTTGACGGCTGAAAACCGCCTCGAAGCTCACGTCGTTGCCGATCGACGTCAAGACCGAGGTATCCGTCGTCAGGGCGATGGCCCGGATCGGCGGCCGCTTTTCGTAAAATTTATTGACGAGCTCGGCCGCGAAATGCTGGGCCTCGGCGGCGCTGCCTCCGTTGCCGAAAAGGAGGAGTTTTCCTCCGCGGCGCAGGGCCTCGACACAGGCCCGGACGGCCCGCTCGAGGACTTCGGCCCGCGATATCAGAAACATTTCCAAGAGGCGGCTGCATTCTTGGATCAAAGCTCGCTGGTTCATGTTCTCTCCTCCCCGAGGCCGTCTTGAATGGACGTCCGGACCTTGTCCATGAGATCGGTCAGGTCCTGCGCACCGGTGTTCTGAACCGGGATGGCCGGCCTGAAGCTCACCCGGATGTCCCCTTTCTTAACGAAAAAACGGCCTTTGGGCATGATCTCGAACGTACCCCGGATCGAAACGGGAACGATCGGCGCTCCGCTTTCCACGGCCAGGAAGAATCCGCCGCGACGGAAGACCGCTAAGTTCCCATCGCGGCTCCGCGTCCCTTCCGGGAAGATAAGGAACGAATACTTTCGCTCCCTCATTTGGCGGGCGGCGCGCTCGATCGCTTCTTTTCCCCGCTGGGCGCGCTTCCGGTCGACGGGGATGAATCCGACATATTTCATGCCGAAACCTAGAACGGGCAGCCTGAAGATGCTTTTTTTAAGGATGACCCGAACGTGCTGGGGGATGAGCATGAACAGCAGAGGCCCGTCGATGAAGCTGGTGTGGTTGCCCATAAAGACATAGGTCTTGGCCCGGTCCACATGTTCCAATCCCGTCACCTCGAGCCGAAGTCCCAAGATCCACCTCGACAGCCGCATGGCCGCTTTGCCAAGGTCATAGAAGGGCTCGCGGATCCCGAAGAGGATGCAGAACAAGAGAATGGGAGTGAGGCAGATGACGAGCACGATATAAAAAAGAAAAAGAAAGAGGGTCCGGACCTTCATGGCCCGGAATTATACTATAAAAGAAGGGGGGACCACATAAAAAAAGGGCGACGCGAGATCCCTCGCATCGCCCTTGTCGCAAGGCTTGGTTAGGGCCGAAATTCTTACGAGACGGCGGTTCCGGATCTCGGGCCGCGGATGAACTGACCGTTGAAATTGACCAGGTCCTTGTCGAAGTCGGCTGCCGTCGAGATCGAATAATAGCCGCCTTCGGGAGTGGAGGCGTTGTACGTCCAGCTTTCCAACGTGCCGCCTCGGCCGTAAGACGAGACCAGAAAATCGTCCGTGGCCGCACCCGTCAACCCGTAGTTGCCGTTGACGGCCGTGCCCGTGTAGACCTTGAACTTGGTCGCCCACTGGTCCGTGGTCGGCAGGGCCTTCGTGTACATCGGGACAAGGGCCGTGTTCATGGCCGTCGAAATGTCGCCTGTCTGGGCGAAGGGCGTCGCTTTGTCCGTGATGTACTCGGCAATCCACGAGGCGATCTGGGCGAGGTCCTTCTGCGTGCCCCTCACCTTGGCCCGCTGGAGAGCGGTCATGGCGTTAGGGATGAGCAGGGCGGCCAAGATCCCGATGATGGCCACGACGATCAGCAGCTCGATCAGGGTGAAGCCTTTTTGCTTCTTCAAGTTAAACATTAAAACCTCCTATTTCCTTGTTGCTTTTTTCCTCTTCCAACAAGGCGTTTTGAATTTGCATAGCACTCAATATCTTTGCAAAGTGCGTGCCAGGCTGAAAAAAATCGTAAGTTACAGTATTTAAATAAGTTATTTTTTCGATGTCCATCTTGTTGTCAATTATTGTTAACATTTTTTGTCATTTATTGCCGATTTTTGTCATTATTGCGCCAAAATTCTGTCCCCGTCGCGTCCATTCCTCAGGTCCGCCCGCTTGACCGATTTAATCTGGTATTTATCCAGCAGGTATCTCAACGACCGGTAGCTGAGCCCCAGGATCTCGGCCATCTTCCGCATGTTGCCCCCGGCCATTTGCCCCGCCTCCAGAAGGAATTTCGTGGCGACCTGGTCCAAATGGGCCTCCAGGTTGAATCCCAACTTGAGAACGGCCTGGTCGTCCAACCTCGGACGGGCGTTGAGGATCTCCGCGGGAAGACAGCTCGCCGTGATTGTTTCTCGTTCCTCGACGGCCACGATCCGCTCGATGATGTTTTCCAACTCCCGGACGTTTCCCGGCCACGGGCAGCTCTCCAAGAGGCCGACGACCTCGGGCGTCATCCGCTTTAACTTGCGGCCCATTTTTTCGCAATGCTTCTGGAGAAAATGAGAGATCATGAGCGGGATGTCTTCGACCCGCTTCCGGAGCGGGGGGACCTCGAAGGAAATGACGTTGAGGCGGTAGAACAGTTCCTCCCGGAACTTGCCCTCCTCGATACGCTTCTTCAGGTCCTGGTTCGTCGCGGCGACGATCCGGACGTCGACCGGGATCTCCTCCGTGCCGCCGACCCGACGGACCGTCCGTTCCTGGAGGACGCGGAAAAGCTTGACCTGGGTCCACGGCGACATCTCGCCCACCTCGTCCAGGAAGATGGTCCCGGCCTGGGCGGTCTCGAACATGCCGCGCTTGTCAACCACGGCCCCCGTGAACGCCCCCCGGACGTGGCCGAAGAGCTCGCTCTCCAGCAGGTTTTCGGGGAGGGCGGCACAGTTGATCGAGACGAAGGAGTGGTCGTGGCGGCGGCTGAGGGCATGGATGGCCCGGGCGGCCATCTCCTTCCCCGTGCCGCTTTCGCCCGTGACGAGGACGGTCGAGTCCGTCGCCGCCACTCGCTCAATCAGGCCGAAGATCTCCTGCATGGCCTTGCTCTTGCCGATCATCTTCTCGAAACTGGCTTCGGCGCGAAAAGTCTTTTTGAGCAGGATGTTCTCTTCGCGGAGCTTGCGATGTTCGAGGCCGTGGGCGACAAGCACCTTGAGCTCTTCGATATCGAACGGCTTGACGACGTAATCCAAGGCCCCGACCTTCAGCGCCTCCACGGCCTGTTTGACGCTGCCGTAGGCCGTGATCATGATGACGGGAGCGATCGGGTTCCGCTTCTTGGCGTGCTTGAGGAGATCCATGCCGTCGACCTGCGGCATCTTGATGTCGCAGATCAGGATATCGAAATCACTCCCATCGATGAGTTCGTACACCTTCGGCGTCCCCGGATTCGTCTTGACCTTGTAGCCTTCCTTCTTAAAGACGACGTCGAGGAGGTCGAGAATGCTTTTTTCATCGTCGACAATCAGGATCGTTTCCATCTCGGGCCTCTCATTCTCTTTCGGCCGTCTTGGCCGGCCTCAAGGGCAGGGCGATGAGGATCTCCGTGCCGCGGAGCGTCTCGGACACGACGCGGATCTGACCCTCGTAGTCATCCACGATTTTTTTAACAACGGCCAGCCCTAATCCCAATCCGCCCTCGAAGCGGGAGAAGAACGGCTCGAACATGCGCGCCTTCTCCTCCTCCGACATGCCTTTGCCGGTGTCGGCAAAGCGCAGGGCTACCCGATCCCTGGCCTCACGGACGAAGTCGATGGTCAGCTCGCCGCCGCCGGGCATGGCCCGCAGGGCGTTCCGCGTCAAGTTCCAAAAGACCTGTTTCAGCTGGCCGGGGTTACCATAAAAATCCAATCGCGCGGTCTCGAAATTGCCCTTGACCGCGGTCCGCCCGTCGAGCTCGCCGCTCATCTTGAGCATGGTCATCGTCTCCCGCATGGTCTGGGCCAGGTCGAAGGTCGTGAAGCTCTCCTTGCCGGGCGCGGCCAGGCTCAGGAACTGGTCGATCGACTGGGATACGCGCTGCGATTCGGTCAGGACGATGTCCATCAGCCTGGCCTGCTCCGGATTCACGGCAAGCTCTTTCTTGAGGACCTGAACCGATCCCGAGATCGCGGCCAGAGGATTTCGGATCTCGTGGGCAATGAGCGCCGACATGCGGCCCACGGCCGCCTGGCGTTCCTTGATCTCGAGCTCCTTTTGCGCGCCGGCCAGCGCCTCGCGCGCGCTCCGGAGGCTCTGGGCCAGATGATTGACGAGGAACGCCATCACGAAGAAAAGGCCCCAGGCCAGGAAGATCGTATAGAGCACAAGGCCCACCGAGATCTCGCGGAACTGGTCTTGGCGAAAATAAGGGATCAGCTTGTAATACATCCCATCGGCGAGCCCCCCGAACAGGATCGCCGCCAGGGATGCGGCCAAATAGGCCGCGCGATTGCCGAGGACGAGGCTCGTCGCGACGATGGCGAACACATAAAGAAAATAGAGGTTGCCGTTGATGCCCCCGGAGATGTAAACGAGCATCGTGATCAGGAGGAGGTCGAAGACGATCTGGAGATAAGCCTGGGCGCGGTGATGGGTCTCCCAGCGGAAGAGAAGGAGATAGATCAAGCTGAGGGCATAGGACCCGGCGATCAGGGCATAGAAGGGGCCGAGCGGCAGGAACGAGTCCGTGGACATCTGGATGACCACGGCGCCCACGAGCAGGGTGGTGACGATGATCAAGCGCGAGATGATCAGCGCCCGGAAACCGCGTTTGACGGTGGTCATTGGATCTGTGACATCAAATTGAAGATCGGTAGATACATGGACAGGATGAGCGTCCCGACGATCCCGCCGACGAAGACGAGGAGGATGGGTTCGAGCGCCGAGAGAAGCGTGGCGACCGACGCTGAAACTTCGTCATCGTAGAACTCGGCGAGCTTGGCCAGCATCTGGTCGAGCGTCCCGGTGGCTTCGCCGACGCTGACCATTTGCGACATCATGAACGGGAAGCGGCCCGTGGCCGTGAACGACTGGGTCAAGCTCTTGCCTTCGGAAACCTGCTTGCGGACGTCCATGACGCTCTTTTCGATGATGACGTTGCCGGCCGTAAAGGCCGTGATCTTGAGGCTTTCGAGCATCGAGACGCCGCCGGACAGGAGCGTTCCCAACGTCCGCGTGACGCGCGAGATGGCCACTTTGGACATGATCTTGCCGAACATGGGCAGCCTTAGAAGCAAGCGGTCCACCGCCCATTTCCCCTGCTGGGTCTTGTGAAAATAACGGAAGAGAAAGAGCGCGGCGATCACGCCCAGGAACAGATAGAGAATGTAGTTCGAGAGAAAATCGCTCATCTTGATGATGCCCAGGGTGAGGAACGGCAGCTGGGCGCCGAGCTCATTGAAGATCGAGGAAAAGATGGGGATGACCTTCCACATCAGGAAGACCGCGGTCAGGAGAGCGAAACAGACGATGGCCGACGGGTAGATCATCGCCTGCTTGACCTGGGCCCGGAGCTTGACGATCTTCTCGATGTAGTCGGCGAGACGCTGGAGCATGATGTCGAGTGAACCGCTTTGCTCGCCCGAGGCGACCAGGTTGCAGTACAGGTCGTCGAAGGCCTTGGGGAATTTCCGCATGGCCTGGTTGAGGCTGGATCCGGCTTCGACGTCCTCGCGCACCCGCGTCAGGACCTTTTTGAAGTATTTGTTTTTCGTCTGTTCGACGAGGATGTTGAGGCTCTGGATCAGCGGCAGCTCCGCGTCGATCAGGACCGACAGCTGGCGGCTGAAAACGCACAACTCCTTGAGCTTGATCTTTTCCTTTTTCAGGAAGGGGATGCTGAGTCCTTTTTTTTGGGGAATGACCGAGGACACGGTGATCTGTTCGCGCTGCAGAGCTCGGGTCAGTTCCTCGGGCGAGTTGGCGACGCGCTCTCCGGCGACGGCGTCCCCGTATCGGTTTCTTCCTTTCCAAGCATAAATGGCCATGGTCGTTCCCCTTATCTTTTGGCGTTCAGGCCGATGTTGAAGGCCGTCGGCTTGAACGATTGTTTCCGTTGGATCATATCCGTCAATTCCTCCGGAACGGAGGTGGCGGACATGGCCGTTTCGAGCGTGATGAGCTTGTCGAAATAGAGGTTGGCCAGGGACTGGTTGAACGTCTGCATGCCGTACTTCTCCTGGCCGAGCTGCATCTGGGAATAGACCTGATGGAGCTTGTTCTCGCGGATCAAGTTTCGGATGGCCGTGTTCGGGATGAGGATCTCCATGGCCAGGGCGCGGCCCTTCCCGTCGGCCCGCGGCAGAAGGGCCTGGGTGAGGACGGCTTCCAAGGTCATGGAGAGCATGATCCGGGCCTGGTTCTGGTACTGGGGCGGGAAGATATCGACGATGCGGGAAATCGTTTCCGCGGCGGAATTCGTGTGGAGGGTGGAGAAGGTCAGGTGCCCGGTCTCGGCCACGCGGAGCGTCGCCTCGACCGTCTTGAGGTCCCGCATCTCTACGACGAGGACGATATCGGGGTCCTCCCGGAGGACCGAGCGCAGGGCGTTCCCATACGAGAGCGTGTCGGCGAAAAGCTCCCGCTGGTTGATCAGGGCCTTCTTCGGGGTGAAGAAGTATTCGATCGGGTCTTCGACCGTTATGATATGGACACTCCGCTCGATGTTGATGTGATCGATCATGCAGGCCAGAGTCGTCGATTTGCCGCAGCCGGTCGGCCCCGTGACAAGGATCAGCCCCCGCGGAAGATAGCAGAGCTGGGCGATCCGCTGAGGGATGCCCAGCTTCTGAAAGCTCCCTATATTGGGGAGAAAACGGCGGATAGCGGCCGCCACGGCCCCTTTCTGCATGAAGACGTTGGCCCGGAAGCGGCCCAAATCTTTGAGACCGAAGGAGAAGTCCAACTCCAATTTCTCCTCGAAGATCTTTTTCTGTTTGTCCGTCAGGAGGCTGTAAACGAGCTGCTTGGTCTCGGCCGAGGACAGGTCCGAATGATCGATTGATTTGAGGGCCCCGTGAATCCGGAGGCGGGGAGGGACGTGAGTCGTGATATGGAGATCGCTCGCGTCGGCCTCGACCGCCATCCTGAGCAGGTCCTGGATCAACACGGTCATCATCCTCCTCCTAGTCCTTGACCGTTTCCCTGAGGACCTCTTCGATCGTCGTCGTCCCCATTTTGATCTTGATAAGACCGCTCCGGCGGAGTGTTATCATGCCCTGTTCGACGGACTTCTTCTTGAGGTCCCTGGACTGGGCCCGGGCCAGGATGAGGTCCCGGATGGCGGGAGTGACCTCCATGACCTCGAACAGGCCGGTCCGGCCCTTGTAACCGGTATGGTTGCAGGCCTCGCATCCCCGCGCCTGGAGCGGGGTCACGGTCTCGGCCTCCTCGGGGGAGAATCCGATCTCCTGGAACATCTTGGCCGACAGTTTATGCGGCAGCGCGCATTTTTTGCAGAGCCGCCGGACGAGCCGCTGAGCGGCGATGAGGATGATGGAATCGGCGATCAGGAACGGCTCGACGTTCATGTTCATCAGCCGGTGGATCGTGCTCGCCGCATCATTGGTGTGGACGGTGGAGAAGACGAGATGGCCGGTCAAGGCAGCCTTGATGGCGATATCCACCGTCTCGGTGTCGCGCATTTCGCCGACGAGCATGATGTCCGGGTCCTGGCGGAGGAAGGACCGGAGCGTCGTGGCGAAGTTCAGGTTGATTTCCTCTTTGATGTTGACCTGGTTGATGCCGGGGATGTAGAACTCGACCGGGTCCTCGGCGGTCATGATGTTCTTCTCGAGCGCGTTCAGGGTCGAGACCGCCGAATAAAGGGTGTTGGTCTTGCCGCTGCCGGTCGGGCCCGTAACCAGGACGATGCCCCACGGCCGGACGATCGCCCGTTTGAAGACCTCGAGCGATTCCGGCTCGAATCCGAGCTGGGTCAGGTCGATCTTGAGCATATCCCGGTCCAGGATGCGGGCGACGATCTTCTCGCCGAAGATCGTCGGCAGGGACGAGACGCGCATATCCACGTCCTTGCGGACGTTTTTGTCGGTTCGGACCCGCATCTTGATCCGGCCGTCCTGGGGCAGCCGCTTCTCGGCGATGTTCATGTTCGATAGGATCTTGACCCGGGAGAGGACGGGGTCGCGGAACTTCATCGACAGGTTCATGGTCTCGTAGAGCACGCCGTCGATCCGGTAGCGGACCCGGAAGGTTTTCTCATAAGGTTCGAAATGGACGTCGCTGACGCCCTTTTTGATGGCGTCGACGAAAATGGTATTGACCATGGTGATGACGGGAGCTTCGTCCGCCGGAGGGCCGGTATCCTCGGCTTCAAGCTCTTCATCGCCTTCTTCGACGATGGTGATCTTGGAGTCTTCGCCCAGTTCGATGTCCTCGGTGACGTGCTTGGGCCGGAGGGCGCTTGAAACGCCGTAATGTTTGCTGATGGCGCCGGCGATTCCGCTTTCCGAGGCGATCACGGGTTGGATGGACAGGCCCGTCCTGAAACGGATATCCTCGATTACGTCCAGGTCGGTTGGATCGACCATGGCCAGGGTCAGGAATGAGCGGATCCTCTGGACGGGCATGATCATGTATTTTTTAGCCACATCCGCCTGGATCAGGCTGAGGATCTCGGGAGAGATTTCGAACTGGTCAAGGTGGATATGGGGATATCCCAGCTGCCGGCTCAAGCCCTGGGCCATTTCCTCTCCGGTCACGAGCCCCAGGGCGATGATGGAGCTCCCCAGGGAGATATCGTGTTTTCTTTGGAACTCCTGGGCGGACTTGAGCTCGTCCGCCGACAAGAGCTTCTCCCGCACTAGAATTTCACCGAGCGTCGAACCCATGTTTATCCCTTTAACCTAACGTTAATCGAATTGACAATTATTGTCAATTTTGTCTCTCTTTGTAAAAGACGCTTGGCCCGCCGATTTTTCTCTTTTCGCCTTCATGGAGAATCATTTCATTTTTGATTCCGCCTTAATAATGGGCTAAGTGACAATTTTGGTCAATCGCCTCGACGGAGCATTGACGAGGTGATTTTTTTTGTTTTTCCATCACCCCAAAAGGCTAGTTGCCACTTTTTGTCAAAAACCGAGAATTTTACGAATTCGGACTATAAAAGGCAAGGGGAAATAAAGAATTCGCTTAGGGCAAAATGACCAGCCCCGTCCGGGTGAAAGCCACGGCCTTGGAGATCGCGTCCTCGGCAAAAAATACAGCAGATATTTGCCGGGCGGGACGCCCTCCAAGGACTTTTCCAGATAGGGCCGCGCCGGGGAAAACGTCAAATGGCCGAAGGCGGGTTTCTCGGCGGTTTCCGATTCTCTTCTGCCGGCGATAGACCCACGGCGGGATGGGGTCCGGCATGGACCAGAGCCCGATCTTCTGTTTTCGCGCCGTTTTCTCGGCGGCAGAAAGGACCGGATCGGAACGGCTGAACCTGTAATACCAAGCCAGTCCGGCTTTTATGATTTCCAGGGAAAGGTCCTGGCCGTCGATATAAACCCTTCCGACGATCCGCTCATATTGATCCCGCGTATATTCCTTGAAGCTTACGACTTTTCCGAAAACCAGGGTCGAGGTGAACCGCCTGGCCGCCGTTCCGAAATCCTGGCCGAGCTCAGGGCAGTCGATCCCCTCGATTCTGATTTTTACGGCGCGCCCATCCTTCATCACCGAGATCGTGTCTCCGTCTCCGATAGCGACGCATTTCCCGCTGAACGTGGCGGTCACCGCTTCTGAAGCCGAAACAAAGAAAAGGATCAACGCCCCCACACGAACAATAATTCTTCTTATTTCGGTGACAGTCAACACAATCCCTAGCTCGCGGGTGACACCCTTCTTGCGAAGCTCCCGGTGGACGAGCGCTCAATCCGGTTCGGCCTCTTTCCGCACGGAGACCGGACGAACATGCTTATATCATTTCTGATTTGAGGCACGGGAAACGAAATTCTTATCCTTTGAAGTTCTATTTTTCTCTTTTCCGCTTTTCTCTCTTTTTCTTTTCGCCTTTTCTTTTTTTTCGCTGTCTCTTTTCTCTTTTTCTTTTGTCATTGATTTGCTCCTTATAATGGTGATTCCTCTTTTTCCCCCTCCTGCCAAACGACAATCAGCGCCAACAGACAATCATTTTCCCATCCTGACCAACATGATCATTGACTGTAATCATTTCTTTCTTCTTCCCCGGCGGGAAGGAATCGTAAGCTGCAATATAAGCTTATTTTTTTCGCTCTTTCTTTGTGTGCTCTTTTTCTGTTCGTTCCTTTGAATCCTAGTTTTTCTTATAAGATTTTCCAACTTTTCTTTCCCGTCGTGAACGCCTCCCATTATAACCTCCCTTTCTTGTAGGTTCCGGTCAATCCGGCCAGTGATTCCCGTTCAAAACGGCCACTGATCGGAGCAAAGCGGCGCTGGATAGTCATTATACTTCTTTGTGGCCGGAATGAGTCAAGAGACGATGGGGCCTTGGGATTTTGGTCGGCATCGGAGGAAGAGTATTCCCAAGTTCGCGAGCAACGCTGTTGGGTTCATAAAACGGCAATTGTGCTGGATAATATGCCATAAGATTTATTAAAAATATCATTGATTAAAATTGCCGGTCGGTGGCAATGCGTAGCGAGCCATGCCTCGTATATAACACAGAAATAAGAGTTCCCTGCCGGCTTCTCGAGGAGTTTTTCAAGGACTGGTCCCTTCATCACTGGAAGGGCCGGTCCTCCCCCTCTACTCGAAAAGCCCATAATTAAGCTGGGCGCCTGTGATTCAAAGCGCCGTATTGGCCGACAGCCTCATGAAAAAGGCGGCTTAAACGGCGATTAACGGGATATGCTCAACTCCGGCCCATACTCAACTTTTGACAATATCTCAACGAAATCAGCCTGCTTCAGGAAGAAGAATTTGACAACGAGCGAGCTGGGATAAGGCTTCTCGGGCTTGACATGGCAAGAATATCGAATTCTGATACAGCAAAAGCGGTCTTCTCGAAGTTCTCGCCGAGTGCTTCCAGATCAGATGACTTGATCGTCACGCTGGGCTCAAGGCGGATGTTGGCGGGCGCGCTCCCTTCCGGAAAGAAGCGCCAGCCTGTCGCTTCGAGCAGTTTATTGATCTTGATACGGGCTGTGGCTTCTTTATTGGCCATGGTGTTTAGCCTGCGCTTGCCTCTTGCCCAAGCCACGCAAGCAAACGATGAGGTTCCACGCGAGGTGAAATGTTGTGATTGACCGTGAAATAGGCCAGGATATTGCCATCTTTCATAAAACGGGGCGGCGTAGACGTGTTCTCATTAAACGGTGAATGGGAACCATAAGGACTCCCATACTGACCGTACGGATTGAAGCTTGAGGTCGAACTGTATCGGCTGCCGTAAGATCCGAACTGGTTGGACAAGGAGTTTTCGTCAAAAGGATTGCGAGTGACGAGCCCCAAGAATGTCCCGTCATCAGCCATGAGGAGAGCGCCCTCTAAATAATCGAGATCGGACAATCCAACGGTTAGGCCCGCTTCGGGTCCTGAAGCCTCAAACCCATCCTCGTAGGGGTACTGCAGCCGGGGCATGCGCAGGCGGCGGAGCGGACGGAGGGGCGTCAGGGGCCGAAGAGGACGAAGTGGACTCATGAGAGGAGGACGTCTCGGCTCGCCGCGTCGGCGGGCGATTCGATCGTCATCCAGGAGGTAGCCAAGAAAATTGCCGTCCGATCGATAGACCTCGTTGCCTTTTTGGATGAAACCACGCCACTCTCCTGAAGGAGAAAACAGATGGCCTCCCGAGATGAAGGCGACATAGGCGCCCGCTGAGTTAAAGATGTATCGGACGGCCACTAGCGGCCATCACGCAGAGAGTAGTAGAGGCCAAAGATCTCGGTGGCAACACCGGCAACCAAAGTCACCCAGCCGGGGCGTCCCAGCTTCGCGGTGAGGAGACTCACTCCGAAGCCGATAAGAATGGCCGCCAAGAGCTGGAGACCGGCGCCTACGCTCGCATTAAGCTTTTTGGCCCGATAACCATCGACGTAAGTCCTCAACGTATTGAGATCGTTCTTTAAAGACGTGTTTTGGTCGACAAGCTGTTTGTGGTAATGCATGACCATGGTTATGACGGCTTTGTTCCCGGTGATCTCGTCCACAGATAACCCGGCAAGATCACCGGCAGACAATCCCAAGACGCTTTCGGCTTGATTCGCAATGGGCGCCGGTGACGGTTGTGCGTTTTGTTCCGGTAGCGATGTTTGAGTCATTGTTATGCCTCCGATCTCCCTTGCAGTATTCCGCGGCTTGCCTCTTTCGTCGGCGTCAGGGCTTCCTGGTATATACGAGCGGAATATGCGGTTTTTTCCCCGCGACGAATGCCCCTTCCTCTCTTGTCCGCAAATATCCCCTTCTCAACTCACATGGAGATTATCACTCTGATTGAAAGGATGTCAACACAAAGCGACCTAAAAGGCCTTTGCCTCTCTCCGGAAATTTCTTTGCTTGCGGAATTCCCCCAAAGATGCTATGCTAATATATCAAATAACTGCCGTACCCGGATGAGAACTACGTCACTGTAATCCCCGAATACACCTGGCTTTTTCCCCCGAACGCAGAACAAAAGTAAGAAGGAGTTTTTATGGAATTTAGTAAATTTAATCTTCACCCCGATGTCGCGGCCGGGGTAAAGGCCACAGGTTATGTCACACCGACGCCGATACAAGAGCAGGCGATCCCGCCGGTCCTTAAGGGACACGATGTCATGGGACTGGCCCAGACGGGAACAGGGAAGACAGCGGCCTTTGTGCTGCCGATCCTGCACCGTCTGATGCAGGGTCCTCGCGGTCTTGTACGCGCCCTCATTATCGCGCCTACGCGCGAACTGGCGGAGCAGATCCACGAGGCCATCGTAAGCATGGGAAAGCAGACACGCCTCCGGAGCGCAACGATCTACGGCGGCGTGGGCCTAAGCCCGCAGATACGGAAACTTCGCAACGGTGTCGAGATCGTTGTTGCCTGTCCAGGCCGTTTGCTCGATCATATCAATCAGCGCACGATCAACCTGTCGCGTTTGGAAGTGCTCGTGCTCGACGAGGCGGACCGGATGTTCGACATGGGCTTCCTTCCTGATATCAGGAAGATCATAAAGCATGTGCCGTCCCAAAGACAGACGCTGTTGTTCGCGGCGACCATGCCCGATGATATCCGCAGGCTGGCGCGCGAGATCCTACACGCCCCGGTAACGGTGCAGGTCAATTACACGGCACCCATTAACACTGTAGCGCACGCGCTCTATCCCGTTGATCAGCATCTGAAAACCGCGCTCCTCCTGGAACTCCTGCGCCATACCGACACTGAATCGGTCCTTATATTTGCGCGCACCAAGCACCGCGCCAAACGCGTGGGACAGCAATTGGAAAATGCCGGCTACCGTGCCGCATCCCTGCAGGGCAACCTTTCACAGAACAGACGGCAGGCGGCGCTTGACGGATTCCGTGACGGCTCTCATCAGATTCTTGTGGCGACCGACATCGCCGCACGCGGGATAGATGTCTCAAGCATATCCCACGTCATCAACTACGACATGCCTGACACCGCTGATGCCTACACGCACAGGATTGGCCGCACGGGACGTGCCGCGAAGACCGGCGACGCCTTCACGTTCATTACCCGTGAAGACGGGGATATGGTCCGCAGCATCGAACGCGTCCTTGGCGAAAAAGTGGAGCGCCGCACATTGGAGGGCTTTGACTATAAAAAGCCGATGCCGGGCCGCGATACCGAATTTGCCCGCCCTCCGCATAAACCGCAGCAACGCAGGGAGCAGAAAATAACAAAACCATCCGGTAACCGTCCTGCGACATCCGCCCCGCAGAAAAAAGACAGTGGCGGAAGAGTGGAAAAGCACAAGTTCGGAAGAGGCGAAACCCGGAAGCCGTTCCACCGCTCGGCTTCTCATCGGGGTTACAATTCTCACTCCTCATGAAAGCAACTGACTCTACTTTGAAATGATCCGAAAATCAGGGACACGGTATCTTGTTTCCCAACGATTGAGCTCAGCGGCAGCTATCAACCGTCCGCTGAAGTGATCCGTTTTTTCGCCGGGCTGCAAATAAGTGACAAAATCGATTGAAGCAGGCTTCCAGACTTTTCCCCGCGTCGCCTAAATAGCTTGAGGACAAATTGAGAACAAAATAGCTAAAAAGACTCGGTTCGACGTATTCAGGTTAAAAAACACAAAAGAAACTGACTGATTAATAAACAAGAGGAAAAGAAACGCGCCTGGAGAGATTCGAACTCCCGGCCCTCTGCTTAGGAGGCAGTCGTAGGCATTTAAGGGTGTCCCTACCTTTTCGTAAGCCAGATGAGTCTGAACGGACGACGAAGAGGGCAGGCCGAGCATCTCTCCCACGACCAGCTTTATCGCCGGTTCAAAAAGTATCTGAAGCTGGCCGGATTGCCGCCGACGTTCCACCCCCACGCCTTACGTCATTCGTGTGGCGTAATTCTTGCCTCAAAGGGCTATAGTGCTTTTGATATCCAGCGTCGCCTTGGGCACGCTTCCCTATCGTCGACGTTGTGTTATGTCGATTTGAAGGGAAAAGAAGAACTCGAACGGAACAAGGCCATGAGCGAGGCACTGAGGATATAACGCAAACAGCTGACCACTCATAGCCTGGATTTCGGTTCTAGCCACTCTAATGGAACTTGCGCTACCTTTTCCCGTCCAGTCGGCTTATGGATGGCTTTTCCAAGCGGGCGGTAACGAAGAGTTCCGCTGAATAGCTGATTAATCCGCCTTTTTATTTCTTTACAATACCGATGTTCTTTTTCGCATGCCATACCGCGTCTATTGCGCATAAGTGCTGCAAGTACAGCCGACCCTACACCAGCGAAGGGATCAAGCACCCAATCGCCTTCATTTGTCAAAGCTAGGACACAGCGTTCTACTAATTCAATCGGGTATTGACACGGATGTATTGTTTTTTCCGGATGATTTGCCTTAACATTAGGCAATTCCCAAACACAACTTTGCCAGTCCTGCTTAATCACACGCCAGAAATCTGAAGGGTTTTTTCCGAAAGGATTCCCTGATGGTTTCCCATAGTTCTTGCCCGGTCTGTAACCGGTTTTCCCAGGATACTTCGCTGGTACACGGACGGCATTGAGGTTGAATGTATAATGATCGCCCTTGGTAAACCAGAGCAATGTCTCATAACGCCCTGAGAACCGCTTGGACGCGTGAAGTCCGTGTCCAAAATGCCAGATTACTCGATTCCTTAGTTTTAACCCGTGCTGCTTGAAGAACGGATAGAATAAAACGTCAAGAGGGAATACTTCCGACTGCCTTACATAGTTCCCCACCTGCCAACATAAGGAACCTTTAGGATGGAGAACCCGGACTAACTGGTTCATAATCGGCTCCAGCTTGTCTAAATATTCATTGAAATTCCTCTTAAGCTCATATTCCTTGCCTAAGTTGTAGGGTGGAGATGCGATGATTAGCTTAAAAGTCCCATTTGGAACTCTCTTGAGAATTTCTTCCGTATCGCCCTCAATAACAACCACACGACCGGCCTTCTTAAATGCAGTTCTTATGACCGGGGGCCTTTTGTTGAATATGCTTCCGGAGATTCGGGGCACCCTATTATTGTCCCTTTTCATTTTTTCACCTTCAATGCTTGATACTCACAAGCCTAAATGGATTTTAGCCCAACACTCTTTGTAGAACAACCTCTATCAAACTATCAGATTTCAGCTCAGGCATAATCAGTAGCATATCGGGAAACGAGCTACTACTTGAAAAATCCACTTCACGGATGATACATTGAGTAGGGGTAAGTCAGGCCAAGATGAACCGGAGCGCCAAAATGAAATCCAAAGCTGAACAATCTTGTCAAGAAAAACTCCGTGCCCTTGAGCCGTGTCAAGAGGCAGTCTATCGGAACATCGATCTTAATAGTCTTGCCACATTCGCCATCAACTGGCTACAACAACGCAACATCCCGACGACTTTTGAGAATATTGTAGTTTTTCTTTACAAAATGTTTCCTTCGAAGTTTGCTCTTGAAGGCTATTCGGATTTTCCAGATTCAGCTCGTGTGGGCCGAAGCTTATTACAGTTGGGACCGAAGTATCGTAATTGGGCAAGAGGAAGTGTGCAGCAAGGGTTTCTTCTAACCGATGCGGGCCTTTCGAAAGCAGATAGAGTTAGTCAAATTATATCGTCAGGAAAGCCTCAGATCCAAGAAGATATAAAGAAAAGCCAAGCGATTAAGCGTACTATGGACCCTTCAAAAGAGCTTGCTTCATTAGAACAATCATCGTTGTTCACTAAATGGAAAGAAGGGACGCTGGACGAGGAAAATACTATGGACTTTCTAATTATGCTAGGGGCCTATGCCTATACGCCTCTCCGCGCGATTAGAGACAGAGCAAAGCTGCTCCAGGAGACAGCCTTACAAGCGGGACGTTCCGATATATGTAGTTTTCTGAAAAACGTTATAAAAGTTCTAGAGCATCGGATGGGCGAATCAGCATAAGGAGGCTACAATGCCTGAGTACCAACTTGAACTTGCGGAACGGCATCTGAGGCGAATATTTACGCGAGCGGTTGGCAAAAGTATCCCAAAAATTCTAACTGAATTGATAACAAACGCAGACGATAGCTACAGGAGAATTGCGGACGCTGCTTTTCAAGTAGGGAGAGAACCAGAAATTGAAGATCCGGCGCCTATCACAATCGTTTTTACTAGGAATAAAAAGCATTTTAGCGTGATTGATCATGCAGAAGGCCTTACAGACAAGGAAATGGAAGACCGCTTTGTCATGTATGGCCAGGAATCAGTTGACCGTGCGCGAGGTTATAGGACCAGGAGTCTTTTTGGCAAAGGATTGCGCGACGTTCTCTTTACTCAACGTGTTGGCCAGGTAAAATCCATTAAGAACGGGTTGTTTTATAACTGCCAATTTCGTTGGAAAGAGGTCAGCGGGAATCAAAAGCCATTTGTGAATATTAAGGCTCCCTGTCGCGTGACCCCTGAGCTCCGAACTGCCTTAGGCATCCCAGGAAATGGAACTCGAGTGGAGTTTCAACTAGCCGAAGGAGTACATAATCCTCAAACAGATAAATTAATTGAACATTTGAATAACTTCTACATGCTAAGAATGATCAACAGCGATCCCCATAGAGAAGTGGTTCTAAAAGTATTGGATAGTCGTGGGCAACTCGCTTTTGATCAGCAGTTGAATTATCGATTTCCAGAGATTGATATCAAAGACCGATTTGAAGACGATCTACAGATAGACGCAGGTAATCCCATTCGCATAAAGGGTGAAATCGGTTTGGCTGAAAAAGAACTGACTCAAGGAGAAGTCGGTTATGTTGAACGTCAGGGCGGCTTGCTTGTACTCGACGAAGATAATGCCGTCCTGGATTTATGCCTTTTTGATTTTGACCAGGATCCTGCCGCACGTCGTATTTCCGGAACTCTCAATCTGATTGGAGCCGGTGCGTATATCAGATCCAAACTGAATCAAGCAGATCCCGAAGAAATCCTCACGGAAACCAGGGATGGTTTCGACAAAAATCACCCCTTTTTCCGATTACTACGCACCCAAATACACGCTCATCTAGAGCCGATTGTGAAAATACTGAGGGATTATCCAGAGCCAAAATCCAAACTTTCAGAACAGACTAAAGAGAGACATCAGAAGGCGTTAGAAATATTGAATAAGATTGCAGACGAGCTATTAGGAATTTCCGGAAAGGCGCCCGTTATTCCAGGGCATCTGAAAACGCCCCCTCCAGAAGGTATCGCTTTTGTAACATCCCATATATCAATTCAAACGGGAGTATCTACTCCCACTGCTTTATTGATCAATACAATCTTGGTTCACCCTAATGATCTCATATTAGTCGAAAGCGATTGTCCTGAAATCACTGTAACTCCGCGAGTCATCAATATCGAAAAAGAGGATCGGTCAAGCGGTTTGCATATAAAAATACTTCGAGTTAAATCGGATATTGCTGACATCCACGGAAAAATCTTAGCTACTTGGAAGGAAAAAAAGGTAGAGCTAGAGGTAACTACAACAGCACGAGAAATAATTACTCCAGTAAATGGGCTTGAATTTGAACGCGATGAATACGTGACGAAGATCCATTCTAAACGGAATCTCCGTCTCTACGTGGACGTAGAAAAAGTCCTGGTTGGATCAGAGATTAAGGTAATTGCTGATTCACCAGCTATCCATATTGACGATCACAAAGTAATGGTACAAACATCTCAATTAATAACACCGCAAGTGGCACAAATTGATATTCCCGTAATTGGCACAGAGTTAACGAAGGGGACTTTGGTCAATGCAAGCCATCAACAGTACGTGGCTGGCACTAGCGTGTCCGTCGTAAAGAAAGAAAAACAGCTACAGGGAATGCAGGGCCTTTTCAAGAATTATGAGTTTAGACCCCTCGAGCTTAAGGTGCAATCTTGGTATGATACGGAAGGCGTTATTCTAATCAATACAAAGGATCCTGTAAATCAGCGTTACTTCGGCACTGAACCATATAAAACTCTGACAGAGAATGCCCATTGTCAAGTTCGCCTTGCCGATCTCATATTAAATGAATGTCTCCAAGTTATGGCCTCCATCGCCTTAAATGAGGGAAAACTCGAACGGCGCTTTCCTAATAACCCGGAGACTGACATCCGCAGTTACGTGGACAATATGAAGTTTGAGATTGGCTTGCAGATTCATATTTGGATTGTAGACAAAGTATCATGATTTGAGTAAGTCGTAATTTCGCGTTCTAATAAACCGGTCTAGCCTATCCTCTAAATTAGTTCCTTTTAGCCGAGAACCGACAACTATGACCAGCAACATGGGGGGGTTCGCTATTTTAGCCTGAACTGGCCGATTTAATAAGGCAAAAAAGAATCGAACGCTTAATAGGAAAATCCCCATCTGCCCCCAAACATACCTAAATTTTAGTTTTTGGGCATTCTGATGACCTGGCTTATCTGGAATACTCAAAAAAGCTCGGCAAATTGGCCGTCCTAAAAGCTCCTTCCGGGGTCTTTTTGCATCTTTATTATGCCTTTATTGGCCAAGTAGCATCCCAGGAAGGCAGAAAATTGTCCTTTTTCATCCCTAAATGGGAAGTTAAGTCGAGAGTACGCGGCTTATTTCGCCCTAAGCTTCGCCTGATCGTAGCCGTCACGGGAATTCTTCGAGCAGCCCCCAACTTATCCACTTTGATGAAGATGAGATTGCCGGAAATAGGAATTTCAACTCTTCTTCACCCACTTCTATTCAGAAATGAGCAGTTTTCATTACTTAGAATTAGTCGCCAACACGAAGTACCACTTCGTATACATTGCCCACAACACGAAACACCACTTCGTATACATTACTCATATCACGAAATAGCAGTTCGTATAATACACTTGAAACACAATACAATAGTTTGTATACTTAGGTTATGAAAAAACACTTTTTTATAGATCAGATCAGTAAAAAACTAGGTTCAGTAAAGAAGATTCCTGAATGGTTGGCTACTTATCCCGATTTTAAAGACCAAATCAAACTGATAAGAGAAACGCTGGGTATGAGCCAGGAACAGCTTGGGAGACTCATCAATTTCTCCTCGAGATATATCCAGTTCATCGAGAGTGGACGCGCAATACCGAGGATCAGCACCCTAAAAAAAATCGCAAATGCTTTAAACGCAGAATTGAAAATCATGATCATTCCCCGTCAGAATCTACTGGAGTTTCTTGATGCGAAAGCTACTCAAAAAGCAGAACAAATCGTCGGTTTGAACAAGGCCAGCTCAGCACTAGAATTACAGACTCCTTCGGATGAGGAGACCAAAGAACAAATAGAGACTCTGAAGAAAGAAATCCTGGAAAAACGCAGAAGCAGCCTCTGGGAATCATGAGGAATTTCAATCAGGACCTTCCTCCTGGTGCCACACCTATGACAGCTGAAGAATTCGAAGGCTTATTGCCAAGTTTTATCACGACACGAAAAGACCTCAACGACGCAGAATCCAAGAACAATTCTGAAGCGCTGAAGAAATACTTTCTATTTAAAAGAAAGAAATCCTTCCGATTCGAACTGATCGATCTATTCTTGATCCATAAGGAGATGTTCGGGCATGTCTGGTTATGGGCGGGGAAAAAGAGGAAAACCAATAAGAATATCGGAGTCGATAAAGCCCAGATTGACATAGAGGTGAAAAAGCTAACGGATGATCTGGATTATTGGTTGGTGCTCAAAATGGACACCATCGAAATTTCCGCGCGACTTCACCATCGGCTTGTCTACATCCATCCTTTCAATAATGGGAACGGTCGATGGGCGCGATTCGTCGTCAATCTCTTTCTCAAAGAACACATGAATTCTTTCATTCGTTTCCCCGAGGACGAGCTGCTTTTAACGACCGAAATTCGAAATAGATTTATTCGAGCTCTTCAAGCCGCCGATAAATCAGATTACGGCCCTTTGATTGAGTTCCATCGAGAGTTCATCGCACCTGCTTAAATCTGACAACTTAGCATTGTTATTCAATTTGAATTTGTAGACCTCCCCCCGTACGAAAGCCGTGGGGACACGGTGGGGACAAAACCGCTAAAAATGGCTCCGTTCTGCTGACTCAGGCTAAAAATGAAATCAGGTTAACTGACTGAAAAATTAGGGAATAAGAAGCGCGCCTGGAGAGATTCGAACTCCCGACCCTCTGCTTAGAAGGCAGATGCTCTATCCACCTGAGCTACAGGCGCACCATATATGTCGGGCCCCGGGGACAATCGGGGAGGTCGGATTCGAACCGACGACCTCTTGCTCCCA
>JAPKZI010000048.1 GCA_026393865.1 Candidatus Aminicenantota bacterium | reverse complement strand
ACCTATGCCGTCGTCAAATATCGGATCGACGATCCGGCGGCCGGAGAACCCATAAAATGAATAAAAATACGGGGACACATCACTTGTTTCTAAGAATTATTCGATGGACCGGTTGCGCGTCGATGCCGGTCCTCTCGTTTTTTTCCATTGCCGCGCTGGGTGAAAATCGTCGCAGTGAAGGTTAAGGATCTCTATCGATTGGGTGAAGGTCTGAGCGAGGACATGACCCGCCGGCTTCCGGAGGTCATTGAGGCGACGAAAGGCGTCTTGAACGCGTTGGGGACGCCCTTGGATTAAAGAACCGTCAGCTTTTTTATCACACAGGCACTCTCAATATTTTTTTCCATTTTTCTTCTTATTTAACGACTAAATATACGGGAATGCTTCTGACGCGCTGAAGAAGGAGGGGTCATGAAAACCAAAGTGCGGGCCATTGCGAATAACGACCTCGTTTTTCTCTGGTGGAGCGTCGAGAAAAAGATACCCGGCTGTCTTGGGTTCTCCGTCCGTCGAGGGACTCCGGACGGTCGGGAGGAACCCCTTCCAGCCTGGGTCGGGTTCGACAGGGCCAGGACGGCGGTCCAATCCAAAAACACCGATATCTGGCCGATCCAAGCCTTCCAGTGGAAAGACGTCACCGCGCCGAAAAATGTGGACCTCAAGTATCGCATCATTCCGATCGGCGGGACGCCGGCCCATCCGACGCCGATGGCGGACCCGATTATCGAAACACCGGTCATCCGGATGACGTCCTCGTTCGCGGCCGCCGAAATCACGTTCAATCGCGGGCTCATCGCCACTCAGTCGCTGAACCGCAAACTTCGCGAGCTCGGCAAAGGCCGGGACGAGCTCAAACGTTGCATCGGAGAAGCCGGCGACCCATTCCGGGAAAGGCTCGCCCGAGACATGATCGCGGCCGTGGTCTCCTTGCTCCGCCGCGCTCAAACGGAGGGCGGGAAATGTCTTTGCGCCCTTTATGAATTGACGGACGAGGAGCTGATCTCGGAACTCGAAAAAACCGCCGGCACGGAAATCATCCTCTCGAACTCCGACAACAAGGACCAAAAGGACTACGACGGCGGCAATCGCCCGGCCCGCGTCCGCCTCCATCAATGCGGCAACGTCCAGGTCCACGACCGGTTCTTGAATAATCAAAAGCTCGGCCAGCGGATCGGCCACAATAAGTTCGTCGTCTACCTCGACGGGCAAGGAAGTCCCCAAAGCGTCGTCACGGGAAGCACGAATTGGACGCCCACCGGATTGTGCGCCCAGACGAACAACACGATCCGGTTGGATGTCCCGGCGGTGGCCGGCCATTATCGGGAATACTGGGATGAACTCCTGAAAGATACCGAGAACAATAACTCCGCTCAAGGAAAAGAATTGCGTCAATGGGCTCTGGGGAATTCGAGAACCCACCGCCTGCCCCAAAACAAAGGAGACGTCACCCTCTGGTTCTCGCCGAATACGCAGAAAAGAACCAAAGGAGACGCGACTCCGGCCGACGTCACGGAAGTGTATGAAGCCATCCGGAAAGCCTCGAAGGGCGTTTTATTCCTCGTCTTTAATCCGGGCTCCCCTTCCATCGTCAAGGAAATAAAAGAAACCACTCAGAAAAGAAAGACGGAGGGCAAATATCTTTTCGTCCGAGGCGCCATTTCCGACGCCGCCACGGCCAGGGCATCGGCGGTTCGGATTTACAGCCGTTCGGTCCTGACGGCCCCCGATGCCCTTATCACCGGCGTCGGAGGAATCCCCGACGACTTCGGGTATTGGGTGAAAGAATTGTACAAGCTGGGCCACGCCGTCATTCATGACAAGCTGATCGTCATAGATCCCTTTTCCAAGGACTCCGTCGTCATCACCGGCAGCCACAATCTCGGCTACAAAGCCTCCTATATGAACGATGAAAACATGGTCATCATTCGGGGGAATCGACAAGTCGCCGAGGCGTACGCGACGCACGTCCTGGACGTCGTCAACCATTTTCGCTGGCGCTACAAGCTTCAGGGACTCGCCGAAGAGGATAGAACCGAAGACGCCTGGAGCGATCTCGAGGACGACGATCGTTGGCAGGATTTTTACTACAGGACGAACATGCTGAAAAGCCGCGATCGCTTTTTCCTGGAAGAATAAAAGGGCCTTCCCGCCGCTTGAAATAGGAGGGTTCGCATGCAACGCGGAAGCTACGGTTTCGAAGTCCAAAGTTCGGGAAACCTCATCGACAATGCGGACAACCTGGGGCGTGCCCGGGCGTTATTTCGCGATGGTCCGATCCTCCCGCGCGCAGCTACTACATGTTTAAGCGGGCTGTCAAACAATTCAGCGATCGAAAAGCCGTCGAGGCGGATTTTCGGACGGCCGGAATATAAGGAGGACTCAGCATGGCCGGAAAGACAAAAATCAAGCCGAAGAACATGCTTCACGGGGCCCGCGTCTATCTCTCCGGCCCCATGGATTTCGTGGCCTCTCGTGTGGTTGAAAAAAAATTCGGCTGGCGGAATCGCCTCAGCGAGTTTCTCCGCAGCTATGAGGTCACGGTGTTCGATCCTTGGAATAAGCCGGCCGTCCGCGGATTGCACGAATACGGCCAAGAGGGCGTCGACACGAGCCGTCTTCGGGAAGGGTGGACATTTGAAGATTCTCCGCACGGCGCCGCCGCCCGGGCGAAGTGTTCGGGTCAATTCTGGGAATCCATGCATATCGACCTGCGCATGGTCGATACCAGTGATTTCGTCATCGCCTATTGCCCGACCAACATCTACAGCGTGGGCACGCCTCATGAGATCGTCGTCTGCCGTCTGCAGAAAAAGCCGGTCTTGTTCGTCAGCCCGAAAATCCTATTCCCGGCTCTGGCCAATCTGCGGGATCATCTCAAAACGGACGGCAAAGGCGCCCAACTCCTCGAAGATCTCGTCCAAGAAGTCCCCATCAAGGAGAATCCTGCGGGATCGCCCAGCTTCTGGTATATGACCCTCGTCGGAGGCGAGAACTTTTTCGACGGATTCGGCTTCGACCGTTTTTTCCAGCGCTTCCCCCAGTGGGAGAAGAACAGGATTTCTCTCGATAAGCAGGAGGCCGGCGCCGACCTCAAGCGGCCCCTTCTTCCATTCCTTGAGAGACTGAACTCCGCTCTTCCCCAAAAATGGGACAACAAGTTTAAAAGGTATGCCCGAAACGATGACTGGCTCCTCTGGGAATTCGAAAAAAAGAAAGGCGGGGGGCTCGAGGTCGGGCAAGCCCATACGGAATCCGAGAAATCCTAGAGAGCCGACCAATGGCCACGCGGGCGCTGTTCCCAAAAGGATTAAGATCTTGGCCGACTCTTGAGAAAGAAATTCGGGCGCTCCGGGAAAAAAGAAAAAAGACGATCGGCGAAGATCGGCGCCTGGCCGACGCCTACCGGACGGTTTTAAGGATTTTTCGCGACTTCGTCGGCGATCGGCTCTCCCAGCCTGTTGAGGCCGGGGTCGTTCCGCCGGAGACGTTGATCGAGCTCGCTCGAGAAGCGTTTCTTTTTTTAGGAGGCCAGGGAGAGCCCGGCTCCCTGTCTCTCAAAGATTACGATCACGTCACGTATGGCCCCTATCTTGGAATCAGCGATGAGGGGAGCGCCGCCCAGGTCATTCTAAAGGCCGCGTTGCAGACCCCGAAAGCGTGCCTCTTGAAAAAAATCGAGCCGATCACCGTCGGCGTATCGCTCGACGCGGAAAGGCTGGGTGCCGTCGGCGAGGTCGCGGTCGGGCCGACGGAATATGCCGAAATCTACGTCGGGAGCGTCGGCCGGATTCTGACGTCGACGAACGTCGGAACCAGACTGAATCTCCGTTATTATCTAAACTATCCGGTAGTCATGGTGCCGGCGGGGCCACGCTTAGCCTCCCTGGAAAAGGCCAAGAGCGGCCTCAAGGAGAAATTCCGTCCGTTCCTAAAGACACCGGACGGAAGCCCGCGTCCGTTGGCCGTTTACGTGAAATTCGATCCTATCGCCCGGAGGAGCGTCGGCGAAAAAATCGCGATCCTGAAGGACCTCGCGGCTTATGCATCGAAAGGAGGAATCGCCGACCCAAAACGGCATCGACTCGGCCTTCAACAGCCCATCAGATTCGGGATCCGCGCCCGCGACGCCGCTCTCCTGGCCATCGACATGGCTTCCGCGGCCGGCCTTCGCCATGTCGCGCTCGAAGGTATCGTGAGGCGTGATGTCGAAGCGAATGTTTCCTGTCCCGGGCTCTTGAATTATCTCGCTCCCGGGCTCTTGGGTCCGGTCCTGCGCCGGGCGGCGCAAAAAGGAGTACAGGTCCACCCTAAAAACGTCGTCGATACCGACACGGTCGCGCGAAACGTCTGGAGCTCCCTCAACACGGCTCGACAAATGGGATTGGCCTTGGGCAAATACGGCACCTTCCCGCTGACTTTGGAAGAATGCAACGCGGTCATTCAAAAGGTCCAGGCGTGGTTTTCGGATTGGTCGGCGGCCCCTGTATTTTTCTTGGATCAGGGCGCTCTGAGCAGGACGAGAGTCTTCGTCGGCCGCGACGTGATGGCCGGCTTGAAAGAATGGCTGGACATCATCGGCCGCCACGGCGTCAGGGTCATTCTTATCGACACGATGGATAAATCCAAGGGATACCGTCTCTTGCGGACTAAAGACGAGCCAAAAGGACTTCTGAGCAGGGCCCAGGTTCAGAAAATCGATCAAATGGCCTCGAAAAAAGGAATCAAAACGCTTTGGGCCGGCGGCATCACCATTCCCCAAGTTTTCGAGTTCGGAAAACTCGGCGTCTTTGGAATCTACGTGACCACGGCGGTGTCCGCGGCGCGGCCCGTCGGCCGGGCCTATTGGAGAGATCCGTTGCTGGCCGCTGAAAAGGAACCGACATTCGAGGGGATTTATCGGGCGAAATTGCTGCTTGAAGCCGGGTTTTTATCGTCGCGAAACGAATGCCGGCGCTGCCAAGATAGTCTGGAGTATCTTTCGGCCGCTCTCGTCAGCAATATTATGAATAAGAAATCCGAAGTCGATATCAAAGACGCAGAAAGTCGACTCAGCGAAAAAACGACGGCCGCCTGGAAAAGCTATTGGGAAAAAAGGGGCGGCCTTAGCGGACGTATTTCATGAAAAAAAACTATGTCATGCTGAACGCCTTTCGCCTTCACGACACAATGGACGGAGAAGATATCGGCACATTCGATGACTTCCTTGTTGACGATCACGGTCCGCTCAAAATCTATGATCTGCGTCCCGGATTTCCTTTTAAGGCCCGCCTCTATGTCTCGGGAAAAGAAGATAAGGAGCCGCCTTGGGCCGAATACCTGCGCAGCGGCTTCGCGGAACTTCCGAAAATCATCAATATCGTCACCAATCGGGCCTTGCTGATTATCGCCGTGAAGTTTGGAGATCAAAAAATCCATTTCGGTTTTTCGTTCGGCTTCGGGCGTTATTTCTTGAAATCGTCGAGCTATGTCAGAAACTATGGTTTGACAGTCGCGCTCAACGCCATTTACCGAGGGATCCCTAAAAAGGGGATCGTCGATTTCAATCTCATTCAGAGCCTTGATGTCAAAACTGTCTCGGCCAACACGATCCATACGCGGCGCCAATCGAATCGGAGAACGGCTTTTGAAATGTTCGGAGTCGACATCCAGCGCGACATCCTGCGCTCCATCACCGGGCGGCCGGCGGGAGAAACGGAATGGGGAACGCGGATCTCGGGAAGCGATGCGGTGACCATTGCCTGCCCCGTCGATTTCAAAGATCTCGGCGAGCGGTGCAAATTGATCGAGACATTATACCGAAGGACCGATTACAAGGATTACTTCTCCTGGATCGACCACATCAAGGTCGTGACCGACCCCCGCCTCAAAGAGGAACTGGAATCGGAAATGCAGGCGAAACTGATAAAAAAGGATATCGGAAACCTCGAGCTCGCGCCGCCGGAAATCGTCGACTGGGACCGCATCAAATGTTTCCGTTTCTCGTTCGACCCCGATCAAACGTATGAAGAACTTGAGCTCGGACCGTTTCTTGCGGCGCTCGATAGCAAAGAGAAACTGAAAGGGCTTTCGATCAAGCAACTCAAAAGCGTTTATCGAATCGAAGCCCTCGACAACAATGATGAACCCGTGGGGAATTGGAACGCTCTCCAATGCCTATGTGGCGAACTCTCGTATAAAAATCAATCCTATATTCTTGAAGGCAACGACTTTTCCGCTGTGGACGACAGGTATCGCAAAGACGTTGATACATATGTCGAATCGATCAAGGAATACGTGGGGAAATTCCCAAAATGCGCAGCGAAGTGGCACGAAGACGATTTCAATATTGAGTCTGGAAAATATAGCGAATATCTGCTTTTGCACAAGCAAAATGTTCGACTCCCCGAAAAAACAACGCCCATCGAAGTCTGTGACCTCCTGAGCGATGATCATTGCTTCATCCACGTCAAGCCCAAATTCAGCTCTTCCACCCTTAGCCATCTGTTTTCCCAAGGGTATATCTCCGGAGAGCTTCTCTGCACGAGTCCCGATTTCAGAAAGCAAACCCTCGCGGCGATCTCCGATGCG
>JAPKZI010000007.1 GCA_026393865.1 Candidatus Aminicenantota bacterium | reverse complement strand
CTGGAGCCCGAATTCCCGATTCTGATATGATGAGGGGGCGCTGGACTCGCATCGCCTATTTTTTTAGGAGGACCTGTGAAAAACCGGATAAAGAAAGCATCGACGGTCTTTTTGTTCTCGGCGCTCGGAGCCCTTTTATGCATCGCCGCTTTGGACGCCCAAGGGACGCGATCGTCAGAGCCGACTTACCTGTATAAAACGACGTTCGTCCGGGCCGCGCCTGGAAAGCTCCTGGATCTGATCGCTCTCTATAAGAGCCGGATGGCCGTCGATGACGCCTCGGGCGACGAGCGTCCTCTCTGGTGGCGTCATACCCAAGGCGACCAATGGGACCTCATGCTTCTCGTCCCCATGGGGAGCTACACGGAATATTATTCGAAAGAGAGGCTTTCCCGGCGAATGAAGGCGGCTGAAGCATCCCCTCTTTCTCCAAAGGAGTTCAAAAATAAACTCGATGCGTGTTCATCCTGGAGGGAAGACATTTTCGTCATGGGGCCTCCGCTCGAATCCGTCAAAAAAGCGTTCGAGGGCACGGCCTACTACCATATCGAGATCATGATCTCCCTGCCCGGAAAGCAGGGGGATCTGTTCAAGGAACGCCAAATGGAGAACGCCTATGGGCTGGCAATGGGACGGCCGGAGAACATGATCTTCGTCCGGGATCAAGGGGCCGTTTGGGATATTTTCACGCTCGGCTGCTACCGGGACCTGAAACACTGGGCCGAGAGCCCGGACATTCCCAAAGAAAAACGGGAAGCGGCCGCGCGCCATGCCGGTTTCAAGGGTCCGGATGAGATCGGGCCTTACATGAGAACGCTGATCGACATGCACCGGGACACGATGGGGGTGGCGATCAAGTAGAGCAAAGAGGGGAGAAGCACCCGCGCCGCTCAGGATTTCTCGGCGGGGCGGCCCCAAAAATCCCGCACCAGCGGCCACAACATCGGGAGAAAAACGAACCAACCAGCGGCGAGGGCCGCGCCGAGGCCGAGCCGCGGTTGGAGGAGACGGACGACGGCCATCATCGGCACCATCCCGATAATAAAATCGGGGATGGTCCGGCAAACCGCGCCCAGGCTGGCCCGGGATTCGTACGAAGCGACGACGCCGACCATCGGGAACATGGTCATGAATCCCTGTAAAAAGCGCTTGATCAGGATGAGCGCCAGGATGATGCCGGCGACAAGCGGAAATTTTATCCAAACGGGCAGGTGCGTCCGGTGGCTGGGCTCCTCCGTCTTCGGAAAGAGGGCGTGGGCGGCGACCGCGATGAGGAAGGTGAGGACGCAGGTCGCCCAGAACGCTGCTTCGGTCAGCGGGAGGACCGGCCGCAACAGCGCACCGGCCGCGCAGTACCCCCCCGCCGAGATCGTGATCGCCGGGATGATGGGCACTCCGGCCCGGGCGTGCAGCAGGCGCACCCCGTGCGTATAGGCGAGCAGAAGGTTCAGCGCCGCGACGTGGGTCGTGTTGACGGGGGCGCCGACGGCCAGCGCGGCCAGGGTGAAGGGGATGGGAAGGGCAAGGACGAGAGCCTTCCATTTCGCGTCCTTCAGGTAGGAGAGCGTCGTCGCCTGGGCGCTGACCACGACGAGAAGGACGATATCCCAGACGCCGAAGGAGATCACCCCCGCGCCCGCCCAACCCGCCGAGCCCCTCGGCGGAACCAGAGCCGCTCGGCGTTTTCCGAAGAGACGAGCCGCCGAACGCGCGGCGAGAGAGAGCGGAGGAGACCGTTATATCTGGCCAGGGACCGGCCGAGATGCTCGAAATGGCCGCAGAGATCGCTGCCGAGGCTGAACCGGGTCGGATACCGGTTGATCGTATCGAGCCAATGTTTCTTGGGTTGGAGCATGTCGCAGATGACATCGTCATACACGACCCAGGAGATATCGACGTGGGCGTTGGGGTAACGGTCGAGGAGCGCCGAAACCATCTCGTGGTAGTTTTTGTGAAAGACCCGGCGGGAGATGCCGCAATGGGCCCAGACGAAGACGGTCTCCGGAAACTTTTGGAGCATCTCTTCAAGCTCGTCGAGGTGCTCATACTCATCGTGGATGCTGACCGATGTGCTGTTCTGGTGAATGAGCACGGGAAGCCGGCGCGCGGCACAGAGCGCGTAGACGTCGAACAGAGCCGGATGGTTGACGCGGGCCGTTTCCTCGTTGGTCAAGTTCGTCAGGTCGTCGTGCCGGCACAGGATCTCGCCGATGCCGCGCCAGAAGGAATATTTGTTCAGCATGCGCTCGATGTCGCGCGCGGCGTATTTGTCGGTCGGATTGAACCCGCAGACGAGAGGAGCCAGCCGCCGGCGCGCCGGGACCGGGAGATCGAGGTAGGCTTCGGCCACGATCTCATCGGTCTGATGGAAATAATAGCAGCGCGAGTTGTCGTCGAGGTAATAGTGCGGCGCGTGTTTCTCGAAGGCGTCCCACTTTTTTTTGAGCGGGAGCCCGAACAGGACGGCCTTGGCGACGCGGCCGGCATCCATGGCCGCTATCAGCTTCTTTATGCCGTCCGTGTCTTGGATGAAATCCACGAAATGGAGGTGGGCGTCGATGACCGGAACGATCGGCGCCGTCTCCGGGTGAGAGGTGATCTTTCGATGAAAGTCGGCGTGGTAGCTCATGCCTGAGGGATCGGCCGGAAGCATAGCACCTGCTTCCGCCGTCTGTCAAGAAACCGGGATCCGAGGCCTGGATCCTACCGGGGAGCGCTCCCCCTGCCTTGACACTGGTCGGCGACCGGCCCTATGATTCTTTCAGCATGAGCGGCTCCGCCTCGGCCTTCATCCTCCGCGTCGACGGCCTGGCCAAGGCCTTCGGCGACGTCAAGGCCGTTGACGGCCTGTCCCTCGAAATCCGCCGGGGAGAAATCTTCGGCTTTCTCGGCCCCAACGGCGCGGGGAAGACGACCACGATCAAAATGATGTGCGGGCTGCTCCGCCCCGACCGGGGCTCCGTCATGATCGACGGGACGGACCCCTATGCGGCCAAGAGGCGCGGCCTGCGGTCAATCGGCCTCTCGCCTCAGGCCATCGTGATCTGGGAAACGCTGACTTGTTACGAACAGCTCGAGTTCATCGGCCGCATGTATGAATTGAACGGACCGCGGGCTAAACGCCGCAGCCTGGAGCTCCTCGAGACGTTCGGTCTCATGGACAAGCGGAACAAGCTGGGCCGGACGCTTTCGGGCGGTATGCAGCGCCGGCTCAACATCGCCTTAGCCCTCGTCCACGAGCCGGAGATCCTTTTTTTAGATGAGCCGCAGGCGGGGCTCGATCCGCAGAGCCGGGTCCTGGTCCGGGATTATCTCCGGACCCTGGCCGCGAAAACGACCATCGTCCTGACGACGCACGACATGGAGGAGGCCGACAAGCTCTCTGACCGCGTCTGCATTATCGACCGAGGACAGCGGCTCGTCCTCGATACCGTCGAGAACATCAAGGCCGGACTCGGGCAGGGCGATCTCGTCGAGATCGAACTGGCCGAGGATGTCCGGGAGTCCCTGGTTCCCCATATCCCCGGGCTTCAGGGCGCGAACGGGAACATCGTCATCCAGGGCCGGACTTTGACTCTGGTTTCATCCGGCGCTTCGGACATCCTGGCCGAGATCCTTCAAGTGGTCAAAGAGCGCGGTCTGCGCATGGAACATCTCCGCGTTCGCCCCAAGACGCTGGAGGATGTCTTCATCCGACTGACCGGCCGGGGATTGCGCGAATGAGACTCCTCTCCTATTGGCTGAAGACGTTCAAGGAGAACCTCCGGGAATGGAAGATCCTCATCCTGGCCCTCGTCTTCGGTCCCTTCTTCGTCTATATGATGTACGCGTACTTCGCGGCCGCGACGCCGAGCTATACCCTATTGGTCCTGAACGGGGACCGTCCGATCACGGCCGCGGACGGCCGCGAGCTTCACGCCGGGGACGATCTGACCGCCGGCTGGGCCGCAGCCAAGTATCCGGACGGCAAAGCGGTCTTCAAAATCCGGACGATCGAGACCG
Organism: Candidatus Aminicenantota bacterium; assembly: GCA_026393865.1. Lineage (GTDB taxonomy): Bacteria > Acidobacteriota > Aminicenantia > Aminicenantales > UBA4085 > JAPKZI01. The sequence goes on along the minus strand of JAPKZI010000007.1, from coordinate 4,296 downwards.
TCGATGAGGCCAAACGGCTCCTGAAAAACAGAGATGCCGATCTCGTCGTCGTGATCCCGGCCGACCTGTCCCAATCCATCGATGACTTCAAGCAACGGAAAAGCGCGTCCGTGTCCCAGTTGAAGAACCTGGGCGACCTGGCCAGCGTCCGGTTTACGGTCGCGGCAGCGTTCGCCGACTACGTGTCCTACGGCTATCTGGGGACGGCTCTCGGACAACAGCTCCCCGCCCTCGTCGAGTTCGAGGCCGTGGCCGCCGGCCGGGCCATGAGCGATTTCGACCTCTACGTGCCGGCCCTTCTCGTCCTGGCGATCATCATGGTCCTCTTCACCGCGGCCGCTTCGCTCATCAAGGAAGTGGACAAGGGGACGATCACCCGCCTGATGATGTCCAAACTGACCACGGCCGAATTCCTGGGGGCCATCAGCCTCAACCAGCTCCTCATCGGTCTCGTCGCCCTGGGCTTGACCTATATGTCGGCCGTTTCGGTCGGCTACCGGGGGACGGGATCCGTCCTGGTCTTTCTTCTCGCCAGCGTCGTCTCCATTCTGAGCGTCATCGCGATCAGCCTTCTCGTCGCCGGATGGATGGGGACGATCTACGAGCTTTTGACCGTCGGCGTCTTTCCCTTCTTCGTCCTCATGTTCTTTTCCGAAAGCATGTTCCCCCTGCCGCGCCTGACCCTCTTCCGCTTGGCCGGCCGCGCTTTCTACGTCAACGACATCCTGCCTACGGCTTTGACGGTCAAGGCCTTCAACAAGATCCTCAATTTCGGCGCCGGCCTCGCCGACGTGGCTTTTGAGCTCGCGGCCATGAGCCTCCTGACCGTCATTTACTTCGTTGCGGGCGTCTGGTTCTTCCGGAGACGTCATCTCTCAAGATAAAGGCGAAATTTCCTTCGTCTAAAAAATCAGCGTCGCGGGCGGCTCGTCCCTTGACCTCCCTCCAAATTGACAGGCGGTTCGTTTCTGTGGGATAAATCTAGCGATGAAAAAAAATAGAATCGGAATCCTTCTTTCATTTCTGTTATTCACGGCCTTCTCCATTGCCCTTCTGGTTCCAGCCCAGACTGAAACGAAAACCGCCGAGGTCAAGGCCGCCAACGGCATGGTCGCGTCCGCTCATCCTCTGGCCTCGCAGGCGGGAATCGAGATCCTCAAAGACGGGGGAAACGCCGTGGACGCGGCGGTCGCGGCGGCCTTCGCCGTGGGCGTCGCGGAGCCGAATGCGAGCGGGCTCGGCGGGGAAGGAATGATGGTCATCTACCTGACCAAGACCGGGACCGCGGTCGCCGTCGATTACCGTTCCGCATCGCCGGCGTCGGCGATGTCCCCCAAGAGCTTTCCCTCGACGGGATACGCGGCCGCGGCGATCCCCGGAACGGTGGCTGGATTGACATTGGCCCTCGAAAAATACGGGACGATGAAACTCGGCCGGGTTTTGGCGCCGTCGATCAAGATCGCGGATGATGGCTTCAAGATCAGCGCGACTTTGGCCGCGATCATCCGCGACAATTACGAAGAGATCGTGAAAAACCGGCCGCTGGCGAAGATTTTCTGTCCTGAGGAATTGCCCCTCGAGGCCGGCGACGTTCTCAAGAATCCCGACCTCGCCGAAAGCCTGCGCAAGATCGCCGCGGGAGGCCGCGACGTGTTCTATCGCGGCGAGCTGGCTGATAAGATCACTGCCGAGATGAAGAAGGGGGGCGGTTTCATGACCAAAGACGACCTCGGCGCCTACCGGGCCATCGAGCGCCGGCCGGTCAGGGGCACGTACCGCGGATATGATCTCATCTCCGCGCCGCCGCCGGTGGGCGGGATCGCGGTCGTCGAGACGCTCCAGATCCTCGAAAATTTCGAGCTGGGCAAGATGGAACCGCTCGGGCCGGCCCGGATCCACGTCATGGCCGAGGCTATGAAACGCGGCGCGGCCGACTGGCGCGCGTTCGTCGGCGATCCGGACTTCGTCGAGGTCCCTGTGGCGGAGTTGCTGGCCAAGGCGTACGCGAAGGCGCGCGCGGCCGAGATCGATCCCGGCAAGGTGACCGAGAAGATCACGGCGGGCAAGCCCGGAAAAGGGGAAAGCCCGAGCACGACCTCGCTCTCCGTGGTCGACAAAGAGGGCAATATGGTCGCCCTGACCCAGACGATATCGGACTTTTTCGGGGCCAAGGTCCTTGTCGCCGGGACCGGGATCATCCTCAACAACGAAATGAAAAACTTTTCGGCCGGCGGTGTCAACGCCCTGGCCGCGGGCAAGAGAATGAGGACTACGGTCTCGCCGACGATCGTGCTGAAGGACGGGAAGGCCTTCGCGACCTTGGGGACGCCGGGCGCGGCCCGGATCCTGACGACGATGCCGATCCTCATCTCGAACCTGATCGATTATGGGCTGGGCATCCAGGAGGCGATCGAGATGCCCCGGTTCTTCCCGAGCGACAAGGAGCTTTCCATAGAGCCGAGGCTGCCGGAAGAGACGGTCGCGGCGCTGGCCAAGCTCGGATACACGATCAAGCCTCTGGGCAAGTTCGATCTTTTTTTTGGCGGCGCGCAGGGGATCGTCGTCGACGCCAAGACCGGCCTGAGGATCGGCGGCGCCGATCCGAGGCGTGACGGCGCCGTGGTGGGGTATTAATGGCGAAAAACAGGAGAATGCGGGCGGCCGGGTCCTTTATGGGCGTCTTTGTAGCGATAGCCCTGGCCCAGGTCCAGATCCCCAAAATCGCGCCGGCAACGCATGATGTGCGGCCGGGACCCGGGGTCAAGGTCAAAAGGCTGTCAGATTATTTTTCGGGAATCGCCCGGACGCCCGGCGACACGGCCGTCTATATTATGGAAGGGGCGGAACCCGGCGGCACGGTCCTCGTGGCCGGCGGAACGCACGCCAACGAGATCGGGGGGAGCATGGCGGCCATCGTCCTCGTCGAGAAGGCCCGGGTCGAGCGGGGCCGCTTGATCGTCATTCCCTACGCCAATAACTCCGCGATCACCTATCAGGACCCGGCCAGGCCGGGCGGGCCGAGGTCGTTCGAGGTCAAGACGGCGGGAGGGGAGAGGATCTTTTCGATCGGGGCCCGGTTGACCCGGCCCGAGCATCAAGGGGAGGCCGACCCGCCCGGAACAAAGGCGGCCTCCCACGATTCCGCGATGGAGATTTCGCCGCGCGACCTTGACCGGCAGTATCCGGGCAAGGCGGACGGCAATCTGACCCAGCGGATCGCTTATGCCGTCGTCGCTCTTCTCAAAAAGGAGAACGTCGACCTGGCTTTCGACCTTCACGAGGCTCCTCCGGGAAGCCGGCTGGCGATGATGATCGTGGCCAATCCCAAGAATGCCGAGCTGGGAGCCGAGGCCGTTCTCGTCCTCGAGGCGGAAGGGCTGGCCATGAAACTCGAAGAATCCTCGGCGACGTTCCGCGGGCTCTCCCACCGGGAATGGGGAGACGCGACGCGGGCCAAAGCTTTCCTGTTCGAAACGCCCAACCCGGCCTCGAGAAGGGAATCGCCCGGCGATCCGGTCAGCGACGGCGTCTGGCCGCTGGCGAAACGGGTCGGGATTCATCTTAAGGCGATAGGCGCGATTCTCGGGGCCTATAATGAGGCCGCCGAGGACAAGGGGAGGATCAGGATCGGGAATCTGCCCGAGTTGGAAGAGATCACGAAGGCCGGTTTGGGGGCATACTTGAGATGAAGAATCGCGAAAAAGAAAAAATCCCGGGGCCCGAACCGGATCCGGGAGGAGCCGTTTCCCGCCGGCGGATCTCTGATCGGGAAACGCGCTCGCTCATTCAAGCCGCGATCGAAAAGACCGGCCGGATATCGCCGCTTCCCGCGTCGCTCGAACCGGCGGGATGGAAGCGCGGTCGGGCCGGGCTCATTCGGAGTTTGCCCGCGTGGGTCGGGCGATTCGGCTTTCTAGCCGGGTTGAACGAATTCGGCCTGTGGTGCGAACCGCTTCCCGGGCCGAGGGAAGCATTCCCCAGCCAGTTGGTCATCGATGTTCCGCCCGGGCGCTACATGATCGAGAGCCTCGACGCCGAAACTTCAACGTGGGTATCGCGGGAGTCGGCCGAAGGAGGTCCGCTCGTCGCCGGCCTCCCCTGCACGGGGAATCCTGTTTTCGTCTGGATCCGGCTTAAATCCTGAAACTCAGGCCGGCCTTGAGCTGAAATCCGGACAAATCGATCCTGAACTTCTGAAAATTGGATCCAAAGCCGAAGATTTCGATTTGATTTTGGAGAAGATTCTCTTGAAATCGGCCCCAATCGGCCGTGACATTTTGTCTGATAAAAGTCCAT
>JAPKZI010000146.1 GCA_026393865.1 Candidatus Aminicenantota bacterium | reverse complement strand
TTCCAGGGCGATCCCCCGGCCGATGCCCCGGCCGGCCCCCGTGATCAAGGCGACGCGTTTTTTAGTCATGGTCTTCTCCCGGCCGCTCGAGGATGCGGTCGTTCCGGAAATCGTTCCAAACCGTTTCGAACCAGGCGCCGGCCGGCGGGATGGGGCGGATGTCGACCCACTCTTTCCGGACGTTCATCCGCTCGTCCAACGATATCTCCAGGATCTTCCGGCTGACGAAATCCCTCGGGCCGGCCAGGGAAAATGTCCAGCGGTCATCGATCCGGGGGGACGGTTTTTCGCCGTTCGGATCTAGGACGAGGTAAGAGCCCCGGCTGCGGCCTCCCTTATCGATGTATTCCCGGATGGCTTCGAGATAGAGGGCGTGGGTCAGGCACAGGTCGAGGATCTTAAAGGCTTGCGGCAGGAATTCGGGGCCGGGGACCTTGAGATTGCGCTTCACCTTCGCCCATTGGCTCCAGGCTTCGCTCACGGCGGCGTCCATCGCCCGCGGGTCCCGGATCTGGGCTCCGTGGGCCGACATCCGCCGCCGAAATTCATCAGCGGCCTTGGCCGGCGCCGCCGCGGTCGCCGTTTTTCCTCCGAGCATTTTTCTGGCCGTTTCCATCGTCAGCCGGATCCGCGGTTCCGCGGCGGCCAGGAATACGCCTGCTTTCGGAGGCTTTCCCGCGCAGCGGCCGGCGATGAAGGCCGCGGCTCGCAGGGCGCCGACCTGTCCCGCGTTCAAAGCCGAGCCTCCGGGACGCCGGACGCCGTGGGTCCCGTTCACTTCACCGACAGGGAAGAGGTGCTTGATGTTCGACTCCCACCAGATGCCGCTCTTGAGGCCGCCGTTGTTGTGCTGGGCGCAGACCGCGATCTCGAGATTTTCCCGTTCGAGGTCGATGCCGTGGTCCTTGAAGACGGCGATGGCCGGCGGATTCATTTTTATCAGCCGTTCGATGGGCGTCGGGAGAAGGGCTCCGGAATTTTCCAGGTAAGCGAAGGCTTCCGGACTCAGGCGGTCGAACGAGAATCTCTGGAGAGGGTCCGCGCCGGCGGGATTGCGCCGATAATCCAGGAAGACCCTCCGTCCCTTGATCACGGTCTCCTGATGGACCAGGAGGTCGATCAACGACGAGCCGTGACCGGCGACCTTCCGGGGATCGAACGGCCATTGATAGCCTTTGAGGAAGATGGCCGTGGCGAGGGTTCCCATGTCCGGGAAATAGTCGTTCAGGAACTCCCGCTCGTCCCGGCCGGCCCGGTCCGTCGAGAGGTACCTCGGGATGACCTGTTGATAGGTCCCCGACAGGTTCCAGCGGAATTTGAGCGAGGCCAGGCCGTATTGGGATTCGGTCAGATTGTGGCCGATCGCGCCGATCTCGAAGGCCAGGCCGTGGGCGCCCGTCTGGCTCTCGGGATAGACCGACGTTTGATAGATGCCGGCCGGGCCGCCCGTGCCGAGGACGATGTTGACGGCGTTGAAGACGACGAACGCCGGACGGCGGCGGCCCTTCCGTTTATCGAGAGCGACGGCGCCGATGACCTTTTTCTCTTTTTCCCCTCCCTCCGTCAGCAGGGCGATGACCTGATGGCCGTCGAAGACATGGATGTCTTTGGTCTTGACGACATCGGCCAGACGCTCGAACATGAGGCGCGAGGTGAGGGGACCCGCGGAGGTCGCCCGCTGCTGGGGATCATGGTCGGTTTTGTATCCGACATAGGCCCCGAACCGATCGTGCGGGAAGGGGACGCCGAGGCCGACGAGATGAAAGAAGGCCTCGGCCGAGCCCTGCGCTTCGCAGAGGGCGATGTCGCCGTGCATGCAGCCGCCCTTGAAGAGGTCCCGGGCCATCTCGAGAGGCGAATCGGGACGATCGCCGGCCAGGGAGAGCTTATAATAGGTTTGCTTGTCCGAACCGGCGTTGTTCGAGGTGCCGCCCCCGAATTCTTCGGTGGCCAGAGCGATGTCGCGCTGTCCCCGCTCATGAAGACGGACGGCGGCATTGAGGGCCGCAGCGCCGCTGCCGATGATCAGCGTGTTCAGGGAGACGAGCGGGATTTTCATCCCGGCGATCGTAATCCGGCCCTCTTTCACGATATCCTCCGGCTCCCTCTCAATCGTTGGTGACGATGAAGAACGGTTTGTGGTGGAAGCTCTTGTAGGCCGGCCGGAGCCGTTCGAGGTCGTAATACTTATCCACGTCCACGACCTTCTTCGTGCTCGTGACGATGTCGATCGGGATGTCGTCGTATTCGCCGTTCCGCAGGCCGACCATGCGGCCGGCCCGTTTGTCCATGACCAGGTCGAGGGCGATGTTGCCGAAGGCCATGGGCACGATGGAGTCGATGGCGTCCGGGTCGCCGCAGCGGACGAGGTAGCTCAACCGCTGGCTGATGACGTTGATCCGGCGGCCGTTGTTGTAGTTGGGCGAACAATCCCGGAGATGGCCGGAGATGACCTCGCCGATGCCGCCCAGCTTCTTGTGCCCGTACATGTCCCGTTCCTCCTCGGCGAAGATCATCTCGCCGCCCTCGAACATGGCTCCCTCCGAGACGAGGACGACGGAATAGAGGCTGGGATTCGTCGAGCGGTCCTCGGTGAGCAGGCGGCAGAGGTGGTCGACGTTGAACTTGTATTCGGGGATGACGCAGCGGTTGGCCGAGCCGGCCATCGTCGGCAGGAGGGCGGTGAATCCGGCATAGCGCCCGAAGACTTCGATCACCAGGAAACGCTCGTGGGAGCCGGCCGTGGTCCGCAGGGCGTGGGTCATGTTGATGATGCGCGTGATGCAGGTGCTGAAGCCGATGCAGTAGTCGGTCCCGGGAACGTCGTTGTCCATGGTCTTGGGAATGGCGATGACCTTGACCCCCTTGTGGTGGAGATGGACGGCATAGCTCAGGGTGTCGTCCCCGCCGATGGGAACGAGGTAATCGATGCCGAGGAAGTCCAGGTTCTTCAGGACCTCCCCGGTCATGTCGTTCGTCTTGTCCTTATATTGGGTCCGGAGGTGCGTCGGGACGTTGACGTCGGGGACGTGGCTCGGCCGCGTCCGGGAGGTGTGAAGGAAGGTCCCGCCGGTCCGCCCGATGCGGTTGACGGTCTCCTCGGTCAAATAGACGAAGTGATCTTCGTGCGGCGCCTCGAGGTCCCGCTCCATGTCTATCAGGCCGGCCCAGCCGCGGCGGATGCCGATGACCTCGTACCCTTCGTGGAGGGCCCGGATGGTGACGGCGCGGATGGCCGGGTTCAGGCCGGGCACGTCGCCGCCGCCGGTGAGGATTCCGATGATCCCTTTTTTCGTCTTGATGTTGGCCATGGGCGTTTCTTTCCTTTCGAGCCGAGCCGAAATACGAACCTGGCTTGAGCCGTCCTCAAATCGTTCCGAACAGCTGAATCCGGCCCGTGACGATCGAACGCTTGGCCGCTATTATATATGAAATCCCGGCGGAATTTAAGAT
>JAPKZI010000060.1 GCA_026393865.1 Candidatus Aminicenantota bacterium | reverse complement strand
TCCGGTCAGAGGTCTTCGCCGACCGGGTCGAGCTCCGCTGGACGGCCCCGGCCTCGAACATCGACGGCTCAAAACCGGCTTTGACCAAGGGGTATAACATTTACCGGCAGGATAAGGCGGGGGCGGTCCTCCGGCTGAATGCGGCCCTCGTCGGAGAAACCGCGTTCGCCGACAAGGGCGCGATATTCGGACAGGCTAACCGTTATCTCGTCCGGGCGTCGGCCACGGCCGCGGAGCCTTTTCTCGAAAGCGGGGATTCGCCGGCGGTGGATGTCCTTCCCAAAGACGTTTTTCCGCCCGCCGTTCCCACGGGCTTGAGCGCCGCGACCGGGCCGGAGTTCATCACCCTGATCTGGGATGCCAATAAGGACAAGGACCTCGCGGGATACCACGTCTGGCGGAAGGACGAGGGACAGGCCGATTTCGTCCGCATGCCTGGCCCGATTCTCCTCCAGAACACATACACCGACCGGACGATTGAAAAGGGCAAAGGCTATGGATATGCTATAACCGCGGTCGATGCGCTGGGGAATGAAAGCGCCCGGTCGGCCGCCGTTTCGGAGATCATCAAGGACCCATGAGGTTGAAGATATTTCGATTCCGGCACGAGGGCGTCATTCGTCACGGAGTTCTGAAGGAGGAGAACCTCTTTCCCGTCACGGGGTCGATCTTCGAGGAGTTTGCCGTGGAGGACGCGCCCATCCCGGTCGGCGAGGTGAAGCTGCTCGCGCCGGTCGAGCCGTCCAAGATCGTGGCCGTCGGCCGCAACTACAAAGACCACGCCGCCGAGTTGGGCAACCCGCTGCCCGCGGAACCGCTCCTCTTCCTCAAACCGTCGACGGCGGTCATCGGTCCCCATGACGCGATCCTTTATCCCAAGATGTCGAGCCGCGTCGATTTCGAAGGCGAGCTGGCGGTGGTCATCAAGAAGAAAGCCTTCATGCTCGAGGCCGGGACGCCCGTAGACGATTATATCCTCGGCTACACCTGCTTGAACGACGTGACGGCGCGCGATCTCCAGGAGAAGGACAAGCAGTTCACCCGGGCCAAGTCCTTCGACACGTTCGCGGCCATGGGTCCGTGCATCGCCACCGGTCTCGATCCGTCGGCCCTGGAGATTAAAACGTTCCTCAACGGCAAGCTGCGGCAGTCGTCCCATACGAAGCACCTCATCTTCCCCGTTCCAGCCCTCATTTGGTTCATCTCCAACATCATGACCCTCCTGCCCGGCGATGTCATCTCCACCGGAACGCCGGCCGGCGTCGGACCGATGCAGCCGGGCGACCGGGTCGACGTCCAGATCGAGGGGATCGGGACGCTCTCGAACCAGGTCCTGAAAATCACTTAGGGAGGCGACCATGAAGTTCTTTCTCGATACGGCGAACCTGAAGGAGATCCGGGACGTGGCCGGTTGGGGCATTCTGGACGGCGTCACGACCAATCCCTCGCTCCTGGCCAAAGAAGGGCTGAAGTTCGAGGACCTGATCCGGGAGATCACGGCGATCGTGACCGGACCCGTGAGCGTCGAGTGCGTCTCGGAGACCGCCCCCGAGATCATCAAGGAGGGCCGCGCGCTGGCCAAGCTCGCGCCCAATATCGCGGTCAAGATCCCCATCACCATCGAAGGCCTGCGGGCCATCAAGGTCCTCTCCGGGGAAGGGATCATGGTCAATACGACGCTCATCTTTTCGGCCAGCCAAGCCCTGTTGGCGGCCAAGGCCGGAGCGAAGTTCGTCAGCCCTTTCATCGGCCGCCTGGACGACATCTCCGAGGAGGGGATGGGCCTGATCGAAGAGATCGTCACGATCTTCAAAAATTACCGGTTCACCACCGAGGTCATCGTCGCCAGCATCCGCCACCCGCGGCATGTCGTGGACGCCGCGCTCCTGGGGGCCGATATCTGCACGATCCCCTTCGCGGTCATCGACAAGCTGGTCAAACATCCGCTGACCGACCTCGGCATCGAGCGGTTCCTGGCGGATTGGGGCAAGGTTAAAAAATCGGGATGACGGACGCCCTCCGAGGGCGGATGGACGATGAAGAAAACGAGACGGCTTCGATCCCTGCTGGTCTTTTTGACGGCGGCCGTCATTCTCATCGGGCTCGGATTCGGCCTGCGGCTGCTCATCCTTCGCCAGATTCGAGCGAGCCTCGGGCCGTCCCTGAATTACGCCCGGATCCGCCTAACGGTCATTCCGCCCTCCGTCGTGATCGAGGACGTCAGGTCCGTCACGTCCTCGCCGTTCTTTACGGCGGACAGGATCACGGTCCGCTTCTCCTACGGGACGCTTCTCCGCCGCGATAAATCCCTCCGGGTCTTGATCGAACAGCCGGTGCTGAGGGTTTACGAGTCCTCGCCGGCCGGAGCGAAAGGGACCCTCAAACAAAACATCTCTCTGCCATTCACCATCGAGAACGGCATCGTTCGCGGCGCGGAGATCCATTACTATGGGCAGGGGGCGAGCCTGTCCGCCCGGAACGTCCGGGCCGTTTTCCGGGGGAAGAAGGACGCCTTCGTACTGCGCGTCGAGTCTCCCGAAAATACGGTCATGTTGGATGTCTTGAGATCCCCGCTGGAGGGGAAGGTGACCGCTTGGCTCGAAGGCAAGGGGCCGAACCTGACCTTCCGCAAGCTGAACGCCGAGGGATCCGGTTTTTTCATCAAGGCCCGCGGCGTTCTTTCGGATCTCGACGACCCTCAATATGAATTCCAGGCCGGATTGGCGGCGCCGGCGGACCTGATCGCCGCTCTTTTCAAGCTTCCGTTCCAGTGGTCCGGGAACGCGCGCGGGGAAGGACGGCTCGTCCGCAAAGGGCGGCCCGCGGTCTTTCAGGCCGACCTCGCCAGCTCTGATCTGGCCATCCATTCGATCCCCCTGGGCCGGGTCGAGGGCACGGTCGCGGCCGGGGGGAACGGCGGCCGAGTGGATCTGACGCTGCAGAAAGGGCTGGATCCCCGGGCGTCCGTGGAGATCACTTTCGGCGGGGGACGAGTGGAAGGCGTCGTTACAGGGGTCCACCTCGATCCCATCATCCGCGAGATCAAAATCCCCTGGCCGGTCAAGTCGCCGGCCTGGGGCGGTTTTTCGCTCGAGGCCAAACGGCTCCAGGCGCGCGCGGAATTCAGGGACGAGCAGATGATACCGGAGCCGGGGCGCTTTCCGTTCAAGGGGCTCGTCGACTTGACCTGGGATGGAAAGACAATCGTCCGGTTCACCTCGGAAAAAATGGAATCGACGTTCGGGACGTTCGGCGTCGAGGGCGATCTCGATATCGGACGCACCATCAGCATCCTCATCAAGGGAGACGTCTCCGACGTTCAACAAGGCCGCGAGTTCACTTCGCTCGTCCTGCGTCAGACGTTTCCGATCCCCGAGATCCGGGGTCGCGGGCGCGCCGATATCAAGATTCTGGGGGACTTTCGCGCGCCCCAGGTCAAGGCCGACTTCGCCTTGGCCCCGGGCGGGTACGGCCAGTTCAATGCCGCGGCCGTCAGCGGGACGTTCGAGCTCGCGAAGAAAGAGATCAGCGGCTTGTTCAAGATTCAAGACCCGGACATGCGCGGAGACCTGCGGCTGTTCTCCCGGCCCGGCGACCTTGACATCCGGATCCGAGCCGATGAGGCGAGTCTGGAGAAGGTCCTGCCGAATGTGAACATCAAGATTCCGCTGGCGGGGCGGAGCGCCGGCGACATCGCCATCACCCGGAAGAACGACGGGCTTCTCGTGACCGGGAGTTTCAGCGCTTCCCGCCTGAAACTGCTGGGGCAGGACCTCTCGGACGTCAGCGGCCGGCTGGAGTGGAGGGACGCGGAGGGCGCGCTTTCCTTTCCGGAAATCCAAGCGGGTCTTTACGGCGGCCGGATCAAAGGTTCGGCCCGGGTCGGATTCAAAGACCGCCGCTTCGATCTCGATCTCCAAGCCGCAGACCTCGACCTGACCTCCCTTTATTCCGGGATCCAAGGCCGGGCGGCTTTCGACCTTAAAGGCCGCGGCGACCTGGATAAGGATGCGGCCGTCGGCAAGTTTTCATTGAAAGACGTTCACTTCGCCTCGTTCGAACCGTTGGATGCTTCGGGAGACGTGGAATTGAGCTATGCCGACAACCGGCTCGGCCTCAAGCTCAGTGGCGCCCTGGACCCGGGCCGCAACGATTTTTCTCTGTCTCTCTCTTTTCCGCCCCCGGACCGGTCTCTCCTGATCAATATCAAAGGCCGTCTCCTCAACCCGGATCTCATCCTGCCCTGGAAAGGGGTTCAAGGCGAAGTGAGCTATTTGGCCGAGATCAAGAGCGCGGCCGCGGGTCTTGAGGTCAGCGGCGTAGTCGATTTCAAAGGGCCTCTCTTGCCGTTCCCGGGCATCGCCCAGGCCCTGACCGACTACAGCGGCCTCGTCTTCATCCAGAACAACAGAGCGACGCTCCGGTCTTTCCAGGGCCGATTGGGGGGAGGGAGCGTTTCGGGCAGCGGAGAGATCCGCTTTGGAAATCGGGGGATCGAGCTGTTGGATATCCAGGCCGAGGGCAAGGAGGTGGTCCTCGCCCTTCTCGAAAGGACCCGAGCCCTGGCCGATGGATCACTCCGATTATTCAAGGACGATACCCGGTTCTCCCTGACCGGCGACTTTTTGATCAAGAACCTGTCGTGGAAAAGGGAACTCTCCGAAAAGTTCATTTTCTCGTCGAGCTCCTATCTCGAGCCGAAAAAGGAAAAAGGGCTGTTCGATGATCTGGCCCTCAACATCCGCCTGCGGGCCGACGACAACGCCGTCCTTGAGAATTCCATGGGCCGCGTCCAGGGCCGGTTCGACTTGACCATCTCGGGCAAAGCCGGCGCGCCCGTCCTCCTCGGCGACATCGAAGGGCTGCGGGGCAACGTCAATTTCCAGGACCGGAGCTTCCGCGTGCTCAAAGCCCGGCTGAGCTTTTTCAACCCGGCCTCCGTCGAGCCTTACATCGATTTCCAGGGCGAGACTTTTCTCAAGGATTATCGGGTCACGTTCACTTTGACCGGCCTGGTCAATCGCCTGAGGCCGGAGTTCGCCTCCTCGCCGCCGCTCCCGCCCGAGGACGTGCTGGCCTTGCTGGCCCTCGGAGAATCCTTCAAGCGAACCTATTCCTACGACACGAGCTCCCGGCTCGGGACGGGCTCGATGCTGTCCTTCCAGCTCGGGGAGGAAGCCCAGAAGCGCGCCGAGCGGCTGTTCAGCCTGGACCGGTTTAGGATCGACCCGTTCGTCCTGGGCGCTTCGTCCGAAATGACCGCCCGCCTGACCGTGGGCAAAAAGATATCGCGCAACATCATCCTTTTATATTCGACCAACCTGACCAGCCAGAGGGAGGAGATCGTTCGCCTCGAATGGGAATTCAGCGAGAGCTTCTCCCTTGTCGGCATGCGGGATGAACGGGGACGGATCAGCTTCGATGCGAAAATCCGCAAGCGGTTTTAAGCTGGCCTGGCTGGCCTTGGCGCTCGCCGCCGTGCCCGGAATTCTGGCCGGAACGCCGGCTGGCCCGGCAGCTTTTCCTACGATCACGAGTGTATCGGTCAAGGTCGACGGGGAACCGGCCGAGGCGGGCATCGAAGGCTTGATCGCGATCGCGGCGGGCGAGCCGTACTCCCAGAAGAAAATCGACGCCGCCATCAAACAGATTTATCAGACCGGACTCTTTTCCGATGCCCGGGTCCTCAAAGAAGGGGAGAACGAGGTGCGCCTCACGTTCCTCCTGACCCGGAGGCTCCTGGCCCGAACCATCGCCATCGAAGGGGAACGGGCGCTCTCCAGGAAAAAACTGAGGGAGGGCCTCTATGCCCTGAGGCCCGACGGCGCTTTTACCGAGGACAGGCTGGGGAGGGCGGTCGAGGAGCTGAAGGACGTCCTTAAAAAGGAAGGCTATCTGAACGCCGAGGTCCGAGGCCGGTTCGAAAAGGATTCAATTCAGCCTCTGGTCGACGTCGTCTTCGACATCGCCGCCGGCGCCCGGAGGACCATCAGGAGCATTGATTTCGTCGGGGATCCCGCGGCTCCGATCTCCGCGCTGAAAAAAACGATCGAAAGCCGGGAGGGAAAAGCCTATATTCCGTCGGTCCTGGACTCGGACATCGTCCGGATCAAAGGCTTTTATGCCACCTTAGGCTATCCGAGAGCGGAGATCTCCCTCGACCAACCTGATTTCGAGGACGAGGAAGGGACGGTCTCCCTGATCTTTAAGGTCGCTCCTCACGAACGGATCCGGATTTCGATCACGGGCGCCCAGGTCCCGGAAAGCCTCGTCCGGCCGATCTGGGAGGAGCTTATTTTCGAGGAATGGGGCCTCCTTCAAACCGAGACCAAGATCCTTTCCCATCTGCGGGACCAGGGTTTCGTTTTCGCCACGGCCAGGGCTTCCCTCGAAAGGACCGCCGGCGAGCTGCGTATCGCCTGCGAGGTGAATCCAGGCCGAAAATATACGATCTATGACGTGGAGTTCGAGGGGAACCGGTTCTTCAGCGCCGTGGACCTCAGCCGGGAGATGGGCATCGGCCTCAGCCTGGCGATCCTGGGCGGGATCCGCGGGGAACGGCTCTTCGAGATGCCGGCCCAGATCCAAAGGCTGTATGAAACGAAGGGATTTCCCGAGGCCCATGTCGACATGAACTTCAGGATGATCGGCAGTGACATGCGGGCGATCTATCAGATCGAAGAAGGGCTTCAGCGGACGATCGGCCGGGTCTCGTTCAACGGGGTGACGTTGTTCGGAGCCGAAGACCTGCGGGCCCAGATCGAAAGCGTCGAGGGCGGGCCGTACTTTCAGCCCGACGTTCAAAAGGACATCGGACGCCTGGAAACGTTCTTTCTCAATCAGGGCGTCCGGGGAACAACCGTCTCCGCCGCCGTGGAACAGACCGGCGATCGAAAGTTCGACGTCGCGTTCAATGTCGCGGAAGGCCGGCGGGTGAAGATCGATCGGATCGTCGTCACCGGCCAGAGAGTCACCCGGCGCAAGACGATCGACCGGGAGATCAGGATCAAGGAGGGCGAACCGGCCGCCGCGGACCGGATCCTGGAGACGAAAAGGGGATTGGAGAAGCTGGGCATCTTCGCCGAGGTGAAGATCGAGGAGATCCCGACCTCCCTTGATGCCGAGAATCTGGTCATCAGTCTCCGCGAAGGCCAGCGCAACTATGTCAGCCTCGGCGCGGGGCTCGAAACGAAGACCGCGACGCAAAGCTTCGAGATCTGGGAGAACGGCCTGCGGCCCCGCGGAACGGCCGAACTCATCCTGGGCAATGTCTTAGGCCGCGGCTCTCAGCTGAGTTTCGTCACCCAATTCAGCTTGAAGGAAACGCGGGGCGTCGTCTCCTGGGAGGACCGGAACCTGTTCGGCCTGCCCCTGCAGACCGTTCTCAACGGCTGGCTGGAACGGGAGGAGCGGGTGAGCTACGGATACGATCAAAGAGGCGTCAGCTACTCGGCGATCAAGCTGTTGGCCAAGGACTGGTTGTCATTCACGGCGCTCCGCTGGGCGAGGACGACGCTTTACTTTCTGGACGTGGCCGAATCCCAGGTCGATCGGCAGCATTTTCCGTTCTCGATCGCCTCGGTCTCGGAAAGCCTGATCCTGGACCGCCGCGACGACACGTTCAATCCGGAGAGAGGATCCTTTTTCAGCGTCGTCGTGGAGTGGGCCTATCCGCTGTTCAATGTCGAATCGGATTTTCTGAAGAGCTTCGTGAAGTATCAGCGATTCTTTCCGGTTCTCCGCAGCATGAATTTCTGTTTGACCGCCCGGGCCGGACTGGGAATGGGCCGGATTCCCATTCACGAACGGTTTTTCGGGGGGGGCAGCAATACGTTCCGGGGGGAGCCGTTCGACGAGCTCGGGCCGATCGACCCGTCATCGCGCAAACCGGTCGGCGGAAAGGCGCTGATCCTGTTCAACTTCGAGCTCCGCTTTCCCATCTTCCGGTCCGTGGAGAATCTGACCGGCGCCGTCTTTTACGACAAGGGCAATATTTTCGCGGCTCGGAGCGATGTCCGGATCGGCGGCCTGAGGGACGCCATCGGCCTGGGGATCCGCTACCGCACGCCCCTCGGGCCTTTCCGTATCGACCTGGGCTGGAACCTGCAACCTCCCGTCGGCCGGGCTCAACCCATCGTCTTCATCACGATCGGAAATGTCTTTTAAAATGAACGAGAAACGGAATCGGCGCGTATGGATCGTCCTGGCGGCGGTCTGGGCCTGGGGAGCGTCCCTGGCGGCCTCCCCGCAGGTGGAGACCGTGAACTGCATGGTCGCCGTGGTGAACGGCCGGTTGATCACGCTCATGGACGTCAAGGTCGCCGAGAGTCTGGGATTTTTCGAGATGGGGGCGAAGGTCGACGCCCGGGAACTTCGCCGGGAGATCCTCGAAAAGCTCATTGACCAAAAGGTCGTGATTGAGTTCGCCCGGGAAATGACGCCGCTGGAGCCGGCCAAGGTCGATGAAGCGCGAAACGGATTGTTGGCCCGGCTCGGCCGTGAGGAATCCCGCCGGCGTATGGCGGAGTTCGGTCTGGAGGGGCCGGACCTCTTGCCCTATCTCGAAGAGAAGGTCCGCAGCGAAACGATCGTCGCCAACCGGTTCGGCCGGAGCGTGAGCGTCTCCCTTAGGGAGATCGAGGTGTATTACGGCGAGGCTTACGCGCCGATGCAGAAGAAGCGGGGCGCGGTTCCCAAGCCGCTGATCGAAGTCCTGGACGTCCTCGAAGCGGAGATCAAGAAAGCCAAGATCGAGAGCCAAGCCGCGCTTTGGATCAGGAACCTCCGGCAGCAGGCCGAGATCGAAATCCGGCCCGATTGCCTTTTTAAATAAGCCTTAAAGGATCTTCCATGAGTCGAATCGCCTATTTATTTCCGGGTCAGGGGTCCCAGGTCGTGGGTATGGGCAAAGGCTTTCACGACCGATCGGACCTCGCCCGAACGATCTTTGCCCGGGCCGATGAGATCCTCGGTTATCCGATCTCGCGGCTGTGTTTTGAGGGGCCGGAGGAGGAGCTCAAGCTCACCCGGAATACGCAGCCGGCCTTGCTCATCGTCAGCCATATCGCGGCCAGCCTCTTCGACAGGGTGCCCGTGATCGCGGCCGGCCACAGCCTCGGCGAATACTCGGCGCTCGTGGCCGCCGGCGCCCTCCGATTCGAGGACGCCGTGCTCCTCGTCCATAAGCGGGGCCGCTATATGCAGGACGCCGTTCCGGTCGGGCAGGGGGCCATGGCCGCTGTCCTGGGGATGTGCTACGAGGACCTCGGCCGGGCTTTGGCCCAGGTCACTGCGGGGGTGGTCCAGATCGCCAACTGGAACAGCCAGGAACAGATCGTCATCGCCGGTCATAAAGCGGCGGTCGAAGAGGCTCTCAAGATCGCCAAACCGCCGCGCGCCATGATGCTCCCCGTCAGCGCCCCTTTCCATTCGGTCCTCATGAAGAGCGCCGAGGACCGGCTGGCCGTAGACCTGGACCGGACGGAGTTCAAAGACCCCCGGTACCCGGTCGTCACCAATGTCGACGCGCGGGCCGTTCGCACGGGCGCGGAAGCCCGTGATGCCCTGAAAAGGCAGGTCAGCCGGCCGGTTCTTTGGTATAAATCCATGGAGCTTTTGGGCCAAGAATCCATCGACGTTTTCGTCGAACTCGGATCCGGAAGGGTATTGACGGGGCTTCTGAAGAGGATCGGCCGGGGCTGGACTCATCCCTTCACAATGCTCGGCATCGAGGACGTGGAATCGCTGGAGAAGGCGAAGGGTTCAGTCGGCTGAGCGCTCTTTAAGCAAGGACGGGCCGTACTTTACGAAGTATTCGCCCGCGGAATACACGGCGGCGGCCATGACAAGCCAGAGGCCGATCCGGCCGACGACGAACCATCCCCCCAGGATCTCCCGCCCCACGATCAGGAACGAGATGGTGATGGTCTCCAGGGCCATTTTTATTTTTCCGGGCCAGGAGGCCGGGATCACCACGCCTCTCGAGGCGGCCACGGCCCGGAATCCCGTAACGGCGATCTCCCGGCCGATGATGATGACCGCCATCCAGGGGGGGACATGCCCGGATCCGACGAGGCAGATGAAGGCCGAGGCCATCAGGAGCTTGTCGGCGATCGGATCGAGGAGCTGGCCGAGAGCGGTGATCTTGTTGGCCCGCCGCGCCCAGAACCCATCCACGGTGTCCGTGAACGAGGCTAGGAGAAAGATCCCCAAGGCCGCGAACTCGTGGTCTTTGAACGAGGACGTCAAAGCGATGATGAGAAAAGGGATCAGGGCGATCCGCACGGACGTCAAAAAGTTCGGCACGTTCATCCAGGCCAAGATTAGCAGAGCTTCCCCAGGGGTGTCAACACGATGGCCTTTCACTCTTCAGGGGAGGTACACATACGGTAAGTGTCCCTATTTTAGGTACACTTTCCATATGTGCACCTAAGCTATTGATATAAATCCACATTCATTTTAAGATGGGGCTATGTTTCGGCCAATGGGCCGGTTGATTTAACCCCCAAGGAGGTCCTGGGATGATGTCTGTCCGCACGCTGTTCCGTTCGCGCGCTATGGCCGTCCTTCTGGCCACGGCGGCGCTGTCGCTGCTGATCTTTCCGCAGCAAGTCAAAAAACCCGCCCGGATCATGAACACGGATCCGCAGCTCCGCCTGCAATGGTATGACCAGCAGGTCGAGATGAAAAAGACGTCCAAGTTCAAGGACCTGAAATGGCAGTTTCTCGGGCCGACGAACATCAGCGGCCGGTGCACCGACGTCGCCGTCGTCGCCCCGAAGGGCAAGGCCTACACGATGTACGTGGCCGCGGCCTCGGGCGGCGTCTGGAAGACCGACAACGAAGGCACGACGTGGGCGCCCGTCTTCGAACAGGCGGCCTCCACGGCGATCGGCAACATCGCCATCGCTCCCTCCAACCCCCAGATCGTCTGGGTCGGAACGGGCGAGGCCAACATTTTCCGCAGCTCTCAGTCCGGAGCGGGCGTTTATAAATCGGTGGACGGCGGCAAGACCTGGCAGTCTATGGGCCTGGCCGGCACTAACACGATCGCCCGCATCGTCGTCCACCCCAAGAATCCCGACCTGGTCTATGTCGCCGCGTCCGGGCATGAATGGACGGCCAATCCGGAGCGGGGCGTTTACCGGACCGTGGACGGCGGGAGGAATTGGGAGAAGCTTTTCTATCTCAATGATGAGACGGGAGCCATCGACCTGAGGATGGACCCCCTGGACAACGAGACGCTCTACGCCGCGATGTGGCAGCGGACGCGCAAGAAATGGAACGATCCGCGCAACGAGGTCCAGTCCAAGGACAGCGGCATCTACAAAACGACGGACGGAGGAAAGACCTGGAAGCCGGTCAACACCGGGCTGCCGGAGGGAAAGTTCCGGGGCCGCATCGGTATCGACATTTGCCTGACCAAGCCCAACATCCTCTACGCTTTCGTCGACAACTACGAGAAGGCGCGCGATCCCAGCGAAGCCGAACGGGCCGATTCCTATGGCCTGCCCTCGGCGGGCATCATCAAAGGGGCGACGGTCTATCGGTCGGAGGACAAGGGCGAAACGTGGAAGCAGACGAGCGGCCTGACGCCGGAACAAAAGCAATTCATGGAACGCCATTCCAACACGTACGGCTGGGTGTTCGGCCAGGTGCGGGTCGATCCCGGCAACGAGAACACGGTCTACACCATGGGCCTCGGCCTGAACGTCTCCTATGACGGCGGCAAAACCTTCCAGGAGCTCGACAGCCCCGGGGGCGACCACCATGCCCTCTGGATCGATCCCGACAACTCCAACTATCTCGTCAACGGTTTCGACCAGGGCCTGGCTGTGTCCTACGACAAGGGCAAAACATGGAAGTCCTTCCAGGATACTCTTCCGGTCTGTCAGTTCTTCAACATCGCCTATGACATGGGCACGCCGTTCAAGATCTACGGTTCGATGCAAGACCACGGCAGTTTTCGCGCCCCCGTCGACCTCGGCCGCGGCCGGGACAGGATCCCGGCTCAAAAATTCGAGGGCGC
The DNA here is from genome assembly GCA_026393865.1 of Candidatus Aminicenantota bacterium. Lineage (GTDB taxonomy): Bacteria > Acidobacteriota > Aminicenantia > Aminicenantales > UBA4085 > JAPKZI01. Next base: position 10,975 of record JAPKZI010000060.1, on the reverse strand, counting down.
TCCGGGCGGCGAAGGCTCGAACCAGGCCATCGACCCGTCCAATCCCAATGTCGTCTACTCGGCCGGCTTTTACGGCACGATCAGCCGGACGGAATACGACAGGCCGGGAACCGCGCCTGGGAGGCCGTTCAGCAAGACCCTCCTGCCGCGCCTGTTCGAAAACGAGCCCAAGCTCAGAGGCGAGTGGCTGGCGCCGTTCATCCTCTCCCCGCACAACCCGAACATCCTCTATCACGGCATGCAGTTCCTGTTCCGTTCGCTCGACAGGGGCGATACCTGGGAAAGGATCAGCCCGGACCTGACCTTAGCCACGGCCTCGGAAATGGGCGATATCCCATACCACACGCTGTTCGCCATCTCCGAGTCGCCGCTCAAGTACGGCCTGATCTACATCGGCACGGACGACGGTCAGGTCTGGATGACCAAGGACGGCGGCAAAGCCTGGATCGAGATCATAGCCGGTCTTCCGTATCAGAAATGGGTCTCGCGGCTGGCGGCGTCCCAGTTCGACATGGCCACGGTCTACATGACCCAGAACGGCAAGCGCGACGACGATGTCGCGCCCTACGTCTGGAAATCCATGGACTACGGTAAGACCTGGATGGACATTTCCAAGGGCATCCCCCTCGGGCCGGTCAACGTCATCCGAGAGGACCCGGTGGACCGGAACATCCTCTATGTCGGCACGGACCAGGCCGCCTTCGTCACGACGGACGGGGCGAAAACATGGAATGTTCTGGGCGGCAATTTGCCTTCGGCCTACATCCATGATCTGATCGTCCACCCGCGCGACAACATCGTCGTCCTCGCCACTCACGGCCGCGGCATGTGGGCTCTCGACGCCAACGCCGTCAATGCCAAGGACAAGAGGCGCGGCCGATTCTTCGGCAACTGATCGTCCGCGGATCCCCCCTTCCCGTTATGATCGAACGGGGAGGGGGGCCTTTTCATTCCCCCCGGTCATTTAAGGAGAAGGCGATGAAGCGCATGACTTCCTGGACGATTGTCCTATTGTTATCCGTTTTTGTGGCCCCTTTAGTTTTCGGAGCCGAGGACCGGATCATCAGAGAAGCCTTGGCCGTCCGCGTGCCGCGCTCTTTTCAGCGCTCGATGCTCGCCATTGACCCGATCGAACTGATGATCGCGGCGGGGACATGGAAGGCGCCCAAGCCGGGCGACAGCGTGACCTTCCCCAATGCGGATCCCGGGAAATGGGAGCGGGTCACGGCCGACGCCAACGGCTGGTTCTCGGGACCGGCCATGGGCGACGGCTATGTCTATGCCCTCGTTAAAAGCGACCAAGACCGCCCGGCGGTCCTCAACGGCCTCGGGGATGCTTACGTCTTTGTCAACGGCGAGCCGCGGATGGGCGGCAAATACGCCGTTAAAGAAATCTATGAATCCTGGGAGCCGCGCTTCGATTACGGCCAGGTCCCGGTCCTCCTCAAGAAAGGGGAGAACCGCCTTCTGTTCCGCTGCACGCGCGGACGGCTGAAGGTCGTCCTGTCGACTCCGGCGGCCCCCGTTCTCTTCAACGAGAAGGACGTCACGCTTCCCGACGCCCTTGTCGGCGAAACGATCGAAGCGTGGGGGGCGATCGCGATCATGAACGCGACCAACCGGGTCCTAAAGGATCTGGTTGTCACCGCCGCCGGCGAGGGACTCGAACCGACGACGTCGGAGGTGGGCATCCTTCAGCCCTTCAGCGTCCGCAAGATCGGCTTTTTGATGCGGGGCGCGGCCCCGGCCCAGCCGTCGAAGATCTCCGTCCAACTGGCCCTGAAGGATAGGACGGGGAGGGGAGAGGTGTCCTCTCCGGGCGCCGCGGCCACGCTGGAATGCAAAAGCCAGCTCCAGAATCACAAACGGACGTTCCGCAGCGGGATCGACGGCAGCGTCCAGTATTACGCGGTCAATCCCGCTCAGAATCGCGACCCGGAGTTCAGGCCGGCCTTCGTCCTGTCCGTGCATGGCGCGGCCGTGGAGGCGACGAACCAGGCCGGTTCATATGAAAACAAATCCTGGGCGCATATCGTGGCGCCGACAAACCGGCGGCCTTACGGCTTCGATTGGGAGGATTGGGGCCGCCTCGACGCCCTGGAAGTGATGGCCGACTTCACCCGGCGCTATCCCACCGACCCCGAACGCGTCTATCTGACCGGACACTCCATGGGCGGACATGGGGCCTGGATCCTCGGCGCCCAGTTTCCCGACAGGTTCGCGGCAATCGGCCCGAGCGCCGGCTGGATCAGCTTCAGAACGTACGCCTCCCGCCAGAAGGACGAGGGGCCGACCGACATCGAAAAGCTCACCTCCCGGGCCCTGCTCCAAGGGGATACGCTGGCGCTCGTCCGGAATTTTGAGGATGTCGGGGTGTACATCCTCCACGGCGAGAAGGATGAGAGCGTGCCCGTCGCTCAATCGCGGCAGATGGCCAAGACCCTGGGCGAATTCCATAAGGATTTCGTCTATCACGAGGAGAAGGACGCCCCGCACTGGTGGGACAAGTCGGACGAGCCGGGAACCGATTGCGTGGATTGGGCTCCGATGTTCGATTTCTTCGCCCGTCACTCGCTGCCGCGAAAGGAGATGGTCCGGGAGGTCGCCTTCGCCACGTCCAATCCGGGGATCTCGGCTCAGCGCCAGTGGGCGCGGATCGAAGCGCAGGCGGAGCCGCTGAAGCTCAGTTCCATCCGCTTGCGCTTCGATCCCGGGGCGAAACGCTTCGGCGGAACGACGCAGAACGTCGCCCGGCTGGCGCTGGACGTGTCCATGCTCGATCCGGCCGCGCCCATCGTCATCGACATCGACGGCCAGAAATTAACGGCGACGGCCCGGCAGGCGATGCTGTGGCTCTATAAAAAGGATTCAACCTGGTCGGCCGGAGATCCGCCTTCGCCTTCCCTCAAGGGATCCCACCGAAACGGCCCGTTCAAGGACGCCTTTCGGAACCGGATGGCCTTTGTCTATGGGACCCAGGGAACCGGCGAGGAGAACGCCTGGGCCTTCGGGAAGGCGCGGTTCGATGCCGAGATCTTCCAATACCAGGGCAACGGTTCCGTCGAGATCGTTTCCGACAGGGATTTTCAGACGGCGGCCGAGCCGGACCGGAACGTCATTTTATACGGCAACGCGACGACGAATCGCGCTTGGAAGGCCTTGCTCGGGCCGAGCCCCGTTCAGTGCGAGAAAGGCCGGATCACGATCGGGACGAAAACGTTCAACGGCGGGAACCTGGCCTGTCTCTTCCTCCAACCGAGGCCCGGCAGCGACGTTGCTTGCGTCGGAGCCGTGGCCGGCACGGGGATCCTGGGCATGCGGCTGACGAACACGCGGCCCTATCTCGCCGCGGGTTATGCCGTTCCGGACGTGATCGTGTTCGATTCGGATATCGGCAAAGGGAGCGGCCGGGGGATCAGGCTGGCCGGTTTCTTCGGGCTCGATTGGGGCGTCGGCTCGGGGGAGTTCGTTTGGGAATGAGCGAGGCGGCCACTCCGGTCCCGTGACTTTTGCTTTTGGCCTGGATTTGTGGCATAAATAGAGCTCATTTTCGGCCCGAGTTGCCCATGATTAGCAGCGATTGCATCCATTTTAGGGGCGAAACGCCGTGTTCTTTCCGCCGAGTCTGCGACGAGTGCCCCCATTATGCGCCTTTTCAAGAAAAGATCCTCCTCATCAAGCGCGCGGCCATGGGGGATGTCCTCCGGACGACCGCCCTTCTTCCCGGACTGAAAAGACGGTACCCCGGCGGCTCCGTCTTCTGGGCGGTCGACGAGGAGAGCGTCGAGCTTTTAAAGAACAATCCTTATATCGCCCGGATCATCCCCTTCACGCCGGAAAACCTGTTGCCCCTGTTCGTCGCGTCATTCGATGTCCTGATCTGCCTGGATAAAGACCCGGCCGCCACGGCCCTGGCGACGAAGATCAATTGCCCCCAAAAATTCGGCTTCGGCATGAACGGGCACGGGAATCTCATGACCTTCAATGCCGCGTCCGAATACGCCTACCGCCTGGGGATCGACGACGACCTGAAATTCTTCAAGAACGCGAAGACATATCAGGAGATCATCTATGAGGCGGCCGGGATCGTCCCTCAAAACGATCCCTACGTTTTTTCTTTGACCGATGAGAATCGCCGCAAAGCGCGGGAGTATCTTTCGCTCCGCCGGACCGGAGGCCGGCGTCCGGCGGTCGGCTTGAACACGGGCGCCGGATCGAAGTTCGAGACCAAACAGTGGCCGCCGGAGCATTTTCGCCGCCTGATCCGTCTCCTGACGATGGAGCTCAAGACTGATGTCTTCCTGCTCGGCGGAGAGAGGGAAAGGTCCTTGAACCGGTCGCTCGAGGGGGCGGCAACGAAGGGCGTCTATAATACCGGGAACGACCATTCCCTTCTCGATTTCGCCGGATTCATAGAGGCCATGGATGTTGTCGTGAGCTCGGACTCGCTGGGGATGCACCTGGCCATCGGCCTCGGCAAAAAAGTCATCGCCTTGTTCGGGCCGACCTGCCCTCAGGAAATTTCGCTCTACGGCCGGGGGGCCAAGCTCTTTGCCGGCGCTCCCTGCGCTCCCTGCTATAAATCCACGTGTCCGGACATGACCTGCATGAGCGAGATCACGCCCGAACAGGTCTTTGCCGAGATCAGGAAGGCCCTTTAGCATTTTCATGACCGGCCAAAACCAAAAAATCGTCGTTATGATCCCGACTTTTAATGAAGCGGAAAATATCCAATCCCTCATCCGCGAAATCATCGCGCTCCCGCTTTCCGGCGACCTTCATGTCCTCGTCGTGGACGACAGTTCGCCGGACGGGACCGGCGATCTCGTCCAAAAGGCGGCGGCCGCCGATCCCCGGGTGCATCTCCTTGTCCGCAAGAAAAGGCGAGGGCGCGGGGCGGCGGGGATCGACGGATTTAAGGCCGCGCTCGCCCTCGGCGCCGACGTTATCGTGGAAATGGACGGTGACTTTTCCCATCAACCGCGCTTCATCCCCGCTCTCCTCGGGGAAATGGGGCGATGCGACGTGGCCATCGGCTCCCGTTTTGTCCGCGGCGGCGCGGACTCCGACCGGAGCCTCATCCGCCGGGCGATCACGTGGCTCGTCAGGCGTTTCATCCGGCGTCGTTTCCGGACGTCGATCCGCGACGTGTCCTCCGGTTTCCGCTGCTTCAGCCGGGGCGTCTTGGAGCGCTTAGATCCGGACGACCTCATCTCCAGCGGACCGTCGATCGTCCTGGAAATTCTTTACAAGCTGATCCTCATGGACGCGTCGATTCATGAAGTGCCCATCGTCTTTATCGACCGCAAGCGCGGCCGGACGAAATTGAGCGGCCTGACCCTCTTGGAAACGCTGCTGATGACCTTGAAATTTCGCCGGCTCGATCCTTGATTTTCCGCCGGCGCAAAAAAAAGAGCCCGGGTTCCACGGCGGCTGGGGCCCCGGGCTTTGCCCGGGGGTCCACTTCCGCCGTACTCGCCCGTGAATACAAGCCACGGGCGAGTGGCGAGCCGAAGGCTCGTCCCTTGACACATCGGAGCCGTTTTTTGGTAAGATAAATCCCGGATTCGCCTTGGAAGGAGACTCGTCATGGTCGATCGACGCAATCCGACTCTTCGGGTGACGCTTCTGCCCCGCGACACGAACAAATACGGGATGATCTTCGGGGGGATCATCATGAGCCACATTGACCTCGCCGGCGCCATCGAAGCCCGGACGTCGGTTGGTCCTCACAATTTCGTGACCGTGGCCATGGACAAGGTCGTCTTCCACAAGCCTGTCTTTGTCGGCGACGTCGTCAGCCTTTATACGGAGACCCTGAGGATCGGCCGGACGTCCGTCGCGACCAAGGTCGTCGTCGAGGCGACGCGCGCCGACGACCAGAGGACGGTCAAGGTGACGGAGGCCGAGGTCGTCTTCGTCGCCGTCGGCGCGAATAGGAAGCCCGTTCCGGTTCGAGCCAAGAGATAATACGCGCCAGGATCAGGTTCTTGAATCTTTTTCGCGCATTTTACGTTAATCATATTGACAGGTCTTATTCTGACACGATAATGTCTGTGGAGCTGTTATTGTTATGAGGAACGGCGGACGATGATCCTTGAATCCGGCCGGACGATCGCCCACTATCGGCTCCTCCAGAAGCTCGGCGAGGGGGGGATGGGCGTCGTCTGGAAGGCGCATGATCTCAAGCTCGATCGCGAGGTCGCCGTCAAGTTTCTTCCCGAGGAACTGGCGGATGATCCCGAGAAGCGGGCCTACTTCGAGCGCGAGGCGAAAGCCGTCGCCGCCCTCCGCCATCCCAACATCGTCACCATCTACGCCGTCGCGGAGGCGGACGGATTCAACTTTTTCACCATGGAGCTGGTCGAGGGTGAACCTCTTTCGAAATCCATCGTCCCCGGCGGCGTCTCGCTCGAACGCTTCTTCGCGATCGCGGTCCAGCTCGCCGACGCCGTCGCCGCCGCCCACGAACGCGGGATCCTCCACCGCGACGTGAAGCCCGGAAACGTCATGGTCGGTCCGTCGGGATCCCTCAAAATCCTCGATTTCGGGCTGGCCCGGGTCCTCAAGCCGATCGCTTCGTTCGTCGGCGGCTCCGAGGCCCCGACCGCGACGCTCACGGAAGGACTGTCGGGGACGATCTGTTATATGTCGCCCGAACAGCTCCGCGGCGAAACGCTCGATCACCGCTCCGACCTCTTTTCCCTCGGCATCCTCCTTTTCGAACTGGCCACCGGCCGGCTCCCGTTCAGAGGGGAGACGCCCGTCGACGCCATCGCCTCGATCCTCAAGGACAATCCTTTATCGGCGGTCGATCTGAATCCCCGGCTGCCGCGACAGCTCGACCGGATCTTCCTCCACTGCCTGGAAAAAGACGTCCGGTACCGGATGGCCTCGGCTCCCAATCTCCGCGACGAGCTGGAGCAGCTCCGCCTTGAGGAGAGGACGGTCCGAAAGGAAGAGGTCCCGTCCATCGCGGTCCTTCCTTTCGTGGACATGAGCCAGGAGAAGGACCAGACCTATTTCTGCGAGGGGATCGCCGAAGAGATCATCAACGCCCTCTGCCGGATCGAGCGCCTGCGCGTCTCGTCCCGGACGGCCTCTTTCCAGTTCTCGGGCATCACCTTGGAACCGCGCGAGATCGGCCGCCGCCTCCATGTCGAGACCCTCCTCGAGGGGAGCGTCCGCAAGTCCGGCAACCGGCTGCGGATCACCGCCCAGCTCGTCGATACCGCCCGGGGCTTTCACATCTGGTCGGAGTCGTTCGACCGCGAGCTGCGGGACATCTTCGAGATCCAGGAGGAGATCGCCCAGAACATCGTCCGGGCCCTTCAAGTGACGCTCGGGCCGCAGGAGAAGGGCGCTCTGCTGAGCGTGCAGACGCGGCACGTCCAGGCCTACGACTATTATCTGCGGGGGAGGAGCTTTTACTTCCGGTACGGGCGGCATGACATCGAATTCGCCCTCCAGCTCTTCACCCGGGCGACAGAACTCGATTCCGAATACGCTCAGGCCTACGCCGGGCTCTCCGACTGCTGGTCATACATTTACCTGTATTCCGAACGCAAGGATGCCATCCGCAAACAGGCCGAGGCCGCCAGCAGCCGGGCCGTCGAACTGGCTCCCGACTGCGCCCAGGCCCAGGCCTCGCACGCCCTGGCCAAGTCGCTCGTCGGCAGCAAGGATGAAGCGGACCGCGCCTTCGAGACCGCCATCAAGCTCGATCCCGGCCTGTTCGAGGCCTGGTATTTCTATGCCCGCCATTGTTTCGTCCATGGGGACCTGGAGAGAGCGGTCCGGTACTACGAAGAAGCGAGACGCGTCCGTCCCGACGACTATCAAGCTCCTCTCCTCATGGCCCAGATCTACGATGATTTGAAACGACCCGAGGAGGCCAAGACCGCCCGCAAACGCGGCGTGGCCCTTGTCGCCGACCGCATCGAGCTCCACCCCGACGATGCCCGCGCTTTGTATATGGGCGCCAACGGCCTGGTGGCGCTGGGAGAAGTGGAACGGGGCCTGGAGTGGGCCCGCCGGGCGAGGGACATCGCTCCCGACGAGCCTATGCTTCTTTATAATCTCGGATGCATCTACTCCCTCGCCGGTGAGATCGAAGAGGCCATCGACTGCTTAGAACGAGCCGTCGCCCAAGGTCTCACCCAGAAGGGCTGGTACGAACACGACAGCAACCTCGACGCGCTTCGGCCGCATCCGCGCTTCAAGGCGCTGTTGAACAAGCTGGGATAATAATATACAATCATATTTTCCTATTGAAGGAGGGAGAACCTATGATATTCCGAAAATCTCTCTTTGCCAGGATTTCTGTTATCCTGGCCGTTCTTGTCCTCTTTTCCATCGTCGCGTCGGCCCAGACCTTCGACGCCGTCAAGAAGCAGGTCAGGACGCAGACCCTGCCGAACGGCATGAAGTTCATCGTCCTCGAGCGGCACGATGCCCCGGTGGCGGCCTTCCATGTTTATGCGGATGTCGGGAGCGCCAATGAATCCTACGGGATCACCGGCATTTCCCACATCCTGGAGCACATGGCCTTCAAAGGCACCAAGACGGTCGGGACCAAGGACTTTGCCGCGGAATCTAAAGTCCTCGACGAGCTCGACAAGGCCTACACCGAGATGCGGCGGGAAGAGACCAAGATCGCTCCGGACCAGGCCAAACTCGCCCCGCTGAAGGCCACGTTCACCGATCTCGAAAAGAAGGCCAAGGATTTCGTCACCAACAATGAATACTTCGACATGATGCTGAGGGAGGGGGACGCGGGCGTCAATGCCTACACTTCCAATGACGCTACCCAATATATCAATTATCTCCCTTCGAACAGGCTGGAGTTCTGGATGGCCATGACCTCGGACCGGTTTCTGAATCCCATCTTTCGAGAATTCTATAAGGAACGCGACGTAATCCAGGAGGAGCGCCGGCTCGGCGTGGAGACCCAGCCCACCGGCAAGCTCATGGAGGACTTCATGGCCGTGGCTTTCAAAGCCCACCCTTACCACCATGAGGTCATCGGCCATATGTCGGACCTACAGGCCATCACCCGCAAGGACGTCGAGGATTATTTCAAGAAATTCTACAGCCCGAGCAACCTGACCGTGGGCATCGTCGGCGACGTTAAAGCGGACGAGGTCTTCAAGCTGGCCGAAACCTATTTCAGCCGGGTCCCGAGCGGCCCCCGGCCGGAACCCGTCCGGACGAAGGAGCCGGAACAATGGGGCGAACGGCGGGTGGCCGTGTCGGCCAAGTCCCAGCCCTTCCTGCTCATCGGCTATCACGTGCCCGACGCCCGGAACAAGGACAGCCGGGCCATCGAAGCCCTGGCCAACATCCTCGGGCAGGGTCGTTCCTCGAGATTGTACACGACGCTCGTCAAAGACAAGAAGGTCGCCGCTATGGTCCAGGCTATGAGCGGGTTCCCCAGCGATAAATTTCCCAACCTCTTCGCCGTCATCGCCATGCCGGCGGCCGGTAAGACCGCGGCCGAATGTCAGGCCGCCATCGAAGAAGAGCTGGAGAAGATCAAGAAGGATGCCGTGACCGAGGACGAGCTGACGAAGTTCAAGAGAAGCTCCATCAAAGGCGCTCTGGCCCAGCTGAGATCCAACCCGAACATGGCCGCGCTTCTGACCTACGCCGACGTCGTCCTCGGGGATTACAGCAAGGCCTTCGATCAGATCGACGAGATCAAGGCCCTCACGGCCGAAGACATCAAGCGCGTCGCCAACCAGTATCTCGTCAAGACCAACCGGACTATCGGCGAGATCGTTACCGAGAAGTGAGCGGAAACGAAGGAGACGATCATGAGAAAACAGATCACAGCCAAAAAGGCTTTCATCGGGCTTTTGCTCCTGGCCCTCATCTTCGGCGCCTCTTACGCCCAGAAGAACCCAAAAGACAAGTTCATCTTCGGCCCTCTGAACCCGATTAAGATGCCCAAAGTCGAAAAGGCCGAGCTTCCCAACGGCTTGAAGCTCCTGCTCGTCGAAGATCCCGAATTTCCGACGATCAATATCTATGCTATGGTCAGGACGGGCTCGGTTTTCGAGCCGGCCTCCAAGATCGGATTGGCGGCCATCACGGGATCGGTCTTGCGGACGGGAGGAACGAAGACCGGAACCGGCGACCAGATCGACAAGGAATTGGATACGCTGGCCGCGACCGTGTCGACGAGCATCGGACCGACCTCGGGCTCCATCTCGGTCTCTGTCCTTAAAGAGGACTTCGATAAGGCTCTGGGGATCCTGGCGGACATCCTCACCGATCCCGCCTTTCCCCAGGACAAGATCGACCTGGCCAAGGTTCAACAGAGGACGTCGGTATCCCGGAGAAACGACAATGTCGGTGGGATCGCCTCCCGTGAGTTCAGCCGACTCATCTACGGCAAGGACAGCCCCTACGCCCGGCAAACGGAGTACGCCAGTATCGAGGCAATCGCCCGGCAGGACATCGTCGACTTCTACAATGCCTACTTCTATCCCAATAATACGTCCATGGCCGTCTGGGGCGACTTCAAGACCAAGGACATGATCGCCAAGCTCGCGGCCGCCCTCGGCAAGTGGAAAAAGGGCAAAGCCGCGGCAGAAGCCTGGCCGAAGGTCGTCGCTGAGGACAAATATACCGTCAATTTCGTCGACAAGCCCGACGTCAACCAGTCCAACATCATGCTCGGCCATCTCGGCGGCCTGATGAACAATCCCGACCTCCCCGCCTTGGACATCATGAACCAGATCCTGTCCTTCGAGCGCATGTTCAAAAAGATCCGCACCGACGAAGGCCTGGCCTACAGCGTCTGGGGAGCGTACGGCGCCGGCTATATCTCTCCCGGCGCTTTCAGCTGCGGCGCCCAGACCAAATCGCAGTCCACGGTGTACGCCATCGAGATCATGCTCAAAGAGATCAAACGGATCATGGAGCAGGAAGTGAGCGACGAGGAGCTGGCCAAGGCCAAGGACGGCTATCT
>JAPKZI010000139.1 GCA_026393865.1 Candidatus Aminicenantota bacterium | reverse complement strand
TGGCCCCTTCGCTCCAAGGCAAAGGCCTGTCCTATTTCAGCCCGATCGTCCGGCTCCGCCAGGAGTTCGACCTCTACACCAACTTCCGGCCGTGCAAGGCCTATCCCGGAAATCCCCTGAACTATCGCGACAATATCGATTTGGTCATCTTCCGGGAGAACACCGAGGGCATGTACGCCGGCGTGGAGTTCTTCCCCCTCCCGCCGGCCGTCAAGGACGCGCTCATGGTCCATCCGAAAATGAAGGCGTTCAAAGACGTCCCGCTCAACGAGATCGCCCTTTCGACGCGCATCATGACCCGGAAAGGCTGCGAACGCATTGTCCGGGCCGCCTTCGAATACGCCCGCAAGGCCAAACGGCGCTCGGTGACCGTCGTCGAGAAACCGAACGTCCTTCGCGAGACGGGAGGCCTGATGCTCGGCGTCGCCCGCGACGCCGCTCGGGCCTATTCCGATATCGAATTCAAGGAGGCCAATGTCGACGCCATGTGCATGTGGCTGGTCAAGAATCCGGACGATTACGACGTCCTCGTGGCCGAGAACCTCTTCGGCGACATCATCTCCGACTTGGCCGCCCAGCTCGTCGGCGGGCTCGGCTTCGCTTCGGCCGGCAACATCGGCGACCACTACGCCGTCTTTGAACCGACGCACGGCTCCGCGCCCAAGTACGCCGGCCTCTATAAGGTCAATCCCGTCGCCACATTCCTCGCGGCCACGCTCATGTTGAAATGGCTGGGGGAGACCGATAAAGCCCGGGTCCTCGAGAGCGCCGTGGCTGAGGTCATCAAGAAGGGCAAGGTCCGGACATACGATATGGGCGGAAAATCCACATCGCGCGATATGGCCGCCGCCGTCGCGGCCGAGCTCTGAACGAGGCGCCCCGTGGGACGGACGATCATCGAAAAGATCATTCAGGCGCACAGCCGGGACGACGCGGCGGCGGGCCGGATCGTCTGGATGGACCTGGACGTCCGGTCGGCCCGGGACTTCGGCGGCCCCAACGTCGTCAAGAATTTCGAGCGGGAATACGGCGGCTCGCCACCGGCGGACGCGGCCAAAACGGTCTTCACCTTTGATCTCTGCGCGCCGGCCTGCTCCTTGAAATACGCCGACAATCAGCAAGCCTGCCGCGATTTCGCCCGCAAGCACGGGATCCAGGTCTTCGATGTGGACCGGGGCGTCGGAACCCACGTCATGATCGAGGAAGGCCTGGCCAGGCCGAACGGAACGGTGGTCGGCACGGACAGCCACATGAACATCCTCGGCGCCGTCGGCTGTTTCGGCCAGGGCATGGGCGACGTGGACGTCGCCTTCGCCTTCAAGACGGGACGGACCTGGTTCGAGGTCCCGGAGAGCGTCAAGGTCGTTCTCAAAGGACGACTCTCGCCGGCCGCGGAAGCGAAGGACCTGACCCTTTTCCTATGCCGGGAGCTGGGGACGAAGAGGATCGCCCTTCATTCCGCGGAGTTCTACGGGGAGGCGGTCAGGGACCTGGCCCTCTCCGGCCGGATCACGCTGTGCAGCATGATTACGGAGATGGCCGGGATCATCGGCTTCATCCCGGAAAACGGACCGGTCGTCGCCGACGCCGACGCGAGCTACGCCGGCCTCGTCGAGTTCGATGTCAGCGGCCTCCCGCCGCAGGTCGCCGTTCCGCCGTCCCCGAATGCCGTCCGGCCTCTGGCCGATGTGCGCGGGACGCGGATCGATTCCGGTTTCATCGGCTCGTGCACCAACGGGCGGACCGAGGATTTCGCGCGCGCAGCGGAGATCCTTAAAGGGCGCAAGGTCAAGAAGGGGGTCATGTTGAAGATCGTTCCGGCCACCCGCCGCGTGTATGAAGAGATGCTTAAGCGGGGCGTCCTCGAAACGCTCTTTCGGAGCGGGGCGATCATCGTCAATCCCGGCTGCGGCGGCTGCGCTGAAGGCCACGTCGGCCTGACCGGCAAAGGCGAAGTGCAGATCAGCACCGGCAACCGGAACTTCCCCGGCAAGCAAGGCCAAGGACAGACGTACTTGGCGGGCCCGGCCGTCGTGGCGGCCTCATGCGTTGCCGGCGAGATCGCCGGCCCCGAGGATCTGTGACATGGACGAAAACATCCGGCAAGGCAGGGCTGTGGTCCTTCTGGACAAGCAGGGCGAGATCATCGAGGACATTGACACCGATCAGATCTTTCACAACGCTCACCTCCATATCACCGACATCGCCCAGATGGGTTCCTACGCGCTCGGCAACCTGGAGGGGTGGAAGGATTTCCCGAAGACCGGTCGGGAAGGGGATATCCTTATCGCCGGCCGCAATTTCGGGGCCGGTTCATCGCGCCAGCAGGCCGTCGACTGTTTCGCGGCCTTGAAGGTGGGGGCCATTCTCGCCCCGTCCTTCTCGGCCATCTATTTCCGGAACGCCGTGAATTCGGGGTTTCCCGTGCTGAAGATCCACGGGCTCGAGACGATGATCGCCGGGGCGGGGATCGTCACCGGCGACGTGATCCGGTTCGACGTTCGTTCGGGACGCGCCGAGAACGTCACCCGGGGCGGGGCACTCAAGATCGAACCGATGAGCCCGGTCCAGTACGACATTTTTTTGGCGGGCGACCTGTTCAAGTACGGGAAGAATATGAAATGACAACCGGAAGGAGGAATTTATCCTACCGATGCGCATATTAGCCGTCGACACGACAACCCCCAGCGGCTCCGTGGCCGTCCTCGAGGACGACCATCTCCTCGCCGAGACCGCCGTCGAATCGCCGTCCACGCATTCGTCCCGTCTGCTGGCGGCGATCGATCTGCTCCTCGGTTCGCTCCACTGGGACATCCGGGAGGTGGACGGCTACGCCGTCACCCCGGGGCCCGGCTCCTTCACCGGGATCCGGATCGGACTCAGCACGGTGAAGTCCTTCGCCTTTGCTTCCGGGAAACCGATCGCCTCCGTCTCCTCGCTTCAGGCCCTGGCCTGGAAGCTCCGCGAGGGCCCGGCCGGGCTCGCCGCCCCGGTGCTTGACGCAAAAAAAGGGGAGATCTACGCCGCGTTGTTCGAGCTTCGAGGGAACCGGCTCAAAGAGACGATCCCCCAGGGCGCCTACGCGCCCGAGCGGTTTTTATCCCTTATTCCCGCCGGCCGGGTCGTCTCGTTCATCGGCAATGGCATCGATCTTTTCAGGACGAAGATCCAGGATCGCTTCAAAGAAAAGGCCCGGTTTTCGGAACGTTCGCCGTTCATCGCCCATGAGGTCGGTCTGCTCGGCCGCGACATTCTAAAAAAAGGGAAGGGGGTCGCCTCCCTCGGGCTCGAGCCGCTCTATTTTCGAAAATCCCAGGCGGAGGAAAGGCATCAACGCTAGCGGCCGGGCGCCGAAAGAAATCCATCTGAGGCGGTTGACGCCCGGCGACTTGCCGGAGGTCATGGCCATCGAGCGGGCCTCTTTTCCAAATCCCTGGCACGAGACCACGTTCCGGGGAGAGATCCAGAACGAAGGGATCTCCTTTCCCCTCGTGGCCAGCGAGCCGACGGAAAGGCGGGTTGTCGGGTATATCATCTTTTGGCGGATCCAGGACGAGATTCAGATCAACAATATCGCCGTCCATCCTGATTTTCGGGGTTTGGGCATCGGGGAAGCGATCCTGCGGGAGGTCCTGGACAAAGTCCGAGCGGAGGGAGCGGTTTTTGCCTCTTTGGAGGTCCGGGTTTCCAATGGCCCGGCGCGCGCCCTCTATGAAAAGTTCGGTTTCGAGATCATCGGATCGCGGAAGGACTATTACGTAAATCCGGCCGAGGACGCCCTCGTCCTCGGGCTGAACTTGTAATTGAAAGGACGGCGCGGGTACAGTTTCAGCCCTCGTCCTTAATAGAGAACTTTTAGGAGACACAGGCCTTTGGCCGGGGCGGTGGGGCTGGCCAGCGTGCGCTTTTTATCCCTGAAGATCTCCTCGATGGCGGCGGGCTCGATCCGGCCCCGGCCGACCTCGAGCAGCGTGCCGACGATGGTCCGGACCATGTGCCTCAGGAATCCGCCGGCCTCGAGCGTGACGACGATCTCGTCGCCTTTTTTGTGGAGCTCGGAGCGGACGATCTCCCGGACCGGATGGAGCAGGCGGTTGGAGGAGAATCCGGAAAAATCGCCCTTTCTCTGGAATAACCGGGCCGCTTCCCTCATCCGCTTGAGGTTCAGGGGGTACGGCCAGTGGAGGGCGTAGCGGACGACGAACGGATCGATCTCGCGGGAAAGGCGGATGCGGTATTGGTAGATCTTGCCCTTCGCGTCCCGGCGGGCGTGGAAATCGAGCGGGACCTCCTTAAGGGCGGTGATCCGGATATCGTCGGGAAGAAGGGCGTTCAGTGCTTTGAAAAGCTCGGGCTCCGAAAGGGACAGGGCCGCTTTGAAATGGGCGGCCTGGCCGCGGGCGTGCACGCCGGCATCCGTCCGGCCGGCTCCGACGACGGCGATCCGCTTCCGGGCGATCTTCGACAGGGCCTCCTCGATCGTTCCTTGGATCGTCCGCTTCCCCGGTTGAATCTGCCAGCCGTGGTAATCCGTGCCGTCATAGCTCAGGACGATCTTGAAGTTCCGCGCCGTTCGTTCAGCTCTGTTCACGGGCGCCTTTTCAGGGCGAGCCAGACCGCTTCTTCCGCGGTTGCGGCCCGCGTCACGCCTTTGATGTCCCAGCTGCCGAGCCCGATGACGCCGATGCGCAGCCTGGATCGCAAATTCATGATAAAACGTCCTTTCCCTTTAATTAGCACAGTCCGCGGGGCTTTTCAAATCCCCTCCGGTTGAAAGGGACTCTCGATTCGATTAAAATATCCCCGACCGCGTCCCCGGAATAAGGAGCCGCCATGACGGATTTTCTCAAAGTCAAATGCCTAGGTGAGGCCGAAGAAAAGAAGCTCGTGGACGACATCGAAGCCCGCATCGCCGCCAAAAAGAAGGACGGCCTGCTGACCGACCGCGAGGTCCGGGAGATCCAGGAAATGAGACTGCATCCCCTCCCCGACATCCAGGACGTCCAGAGCGTCTACGAGAACCACCTTTATACGAGCAAGGACTGAACGGGGACCGCAGCGACGGACCGGGGAGGAGAGAGAGGAGCGACCATGGACAGCCAAAAACCGATCGGCGCGACGCAAGCCGCGTCCGTCGAGATCGACTACGACCGGGTGAACGTCGCGGAGATCATGGCCCGGATCCAAAAGGCCGCCGCCGAAGCGCCGGCCGAGCTTTCTGCGGCGAACGAGCCGCGGGAGGCCGCGACCTCCTCCTTTTCGCCGGCCTCGGCCTCTCCGCAGACCGCCCCGCCCGAGCCTCCGCAGACCGATTGGAATTCCGAACCTCAAGGCGCGAAGCAGACGATCAAGAAGATCCTCCGTAAGCTCATGCGGCCCTTTTTTCCCGTGATCCGGCTTCTGGCTCTCCCAATCCACGAGGAGCTTCGGGCCACGATCAAAAGCCTGCACGAAACCAACATCCGGCTGGACAACCTCTACCGCCTCCTCCAGATGCAGGCCGTAGAGTTCGATCGGAAGATAGACCTTGCCGGAGAGCGGATGGACCAGGAAGAGTTGAGGCTGGACCGTCTGGAAGGGCGGCTCAAGGACCTGGATAAGAGCATGGAATACATCCGCCTGCTGCACAACCTGGACCACAACCTGGTCGTCGAGCTGACCAAGCTCAAGGTCGAAACGGACACCCTCAAGAGCAAGGTCCGCATTCTAGAGAAGGACCAGGAGCTCACCCAGAGACGGGAGCGGGCGCTCGAAGAGCAGGCCTTGAAATGACGATCGCCTTTGTCGTCCAGCGCTACGGCCTCGAGATCAACGGCGGGGCCGAGCTCCACTGCCGCTGGGTCGCCGAACACATGCGGACGCACATGCCCGTCGAGGTGCTGACCTCGTGCGCCTACGACTACATCACTTGGCGCAACCATTATCCGGAAGGCGAAGAGCTCATCAACGGGATCCGCGTCCGGAGGTTTCCCGTGAGCCGGCCGCGCAGCCCGGAAAAGTTCGGCCGTCTCCAGAACCGCATTCTCGAGCACGAGCACAAGGAGCAGGACGAGCTCGCCTGGCTCGATGAGGAGGGGCCGACCTCGCCCAAGCTCATCCATTTCATCCGCAAGAACCAGGCGGCTTACGATTATTTCATCTTCTTCAGCTACCGCTATTATCATTCCTACTGGGGCATCCACGCCGTCCCCGAGAAAAGCATTCTCGTGCCGACCGCGGAGCACGATCCGGTCATCCATCTCAAGATCTTCCGCGATCTCTTTCGCATGCCCCGGGCGTTCGTATACAACTCGGAGGAAGAGCGGGTCATGATCCAGTCCCTGTCCCGGAACGAACACGTCCCGGGCCTCGTCGTCGGCGTCGGGACCGAGGTCCCCTCGAGCTATGCGGCGGATCGGTTCCGACAGAAGCACGGAGTGGACGGTCCTTATCTGATCTATATCGGACGGATCGACCAGAACAAGGGCTGTCCGCATCTTTTCGACCATTTTCTTCGCTTTAAAAGAGAGACGGGCTCGGCCGTCAAGCTCTTCCTGATCGGGAGCACGGTCCTGAAGATTCCCGCTCATCCGGACGTGCGCTATCTGGGATTCCTCTCGGAAGAGGACAAGTTCGACGCCCTCAGCGGGGCCGAAGTCCTGGTCATGCCCTCGTTCTATGAAAGCCTCTCGATGGTGACGCTCGAGGCTTGGGCCCTGGGGCGGCCCGTCCTGGCCAACGCCAAGTGCGAAGTGCTGAAGGGCCAATGCCTGCGCTCCAACGGAGGCCTGTATTACGAAAACTACGCGGAGTTCAAGGAGGCGTTAAGGCTGCTGCTGTCGTCGGAACGGCTCCGGGCCGCGCTCGGGGACAACGGCCGAGCCTATTATAACGCCAACTACACCTGGGACATCGTCGAACATAAATATCTGAAAATCATGAACGATCTGGGGGCCGCGCGCTGATGGATGTCCACCAATTCGCCACGTCGCTCAGCTACGGGGACGCCATCTCGGACGAGATGCTCGAGATCCAGGGCGTCCTCCGCGAAAAGGGCTTCCGGTCCGAGATCTTCGTCAAGATGTTCGACCCCCGGTCGGCGGGATACGTCAAGGATTACCGCGAATACAAGCGATTCAGTTCCCCGGAGAACGTGGTCATCTTCCATTTTTCCATCGGCTCGCCGGTGTCGAAGCTGTTCTCTCGCGTGCCGGACCGGAAGATGATGATCTATCACAACATTACGCCCCACGATTATTTCGTCGACTCCCACCGCATCCTGACCCGGGAATGCTATAAAGGCCGGCTCGAGATCAACCTCTTTATCGACAAAGTGGACCTGGCCGTCGGGGATTCCGAATTCAACCGGCGGGAGCTCGAGGCCGTCGGGTACAAGGCCACCGGCGTCCTGCCCATCCTGATGAACTTCGCCAAGTTCGACGGCCGGCCCGATCCCGTGACGACGCGGATCTTCGATAACGGCAAGACGACCCTGCTTTACGTCGGGCGGCTGATCCCCAACAAGAAGTTCGATGACGTCATCAAGACCTTCTATTTCTACAAACGATATTTCGATCCCGAAGCGCAGCTCATCCTGGCCGGCGATTACCGGGGACTGGAGCGCCATTTCGCCGCGCTCCAGGAGCTGGCGGCGAAGTTGAGGATCACGGACGTCCATTTCAGCGGCCATATCACGTTCGCCGAGCTCCTGGCCTTCTACCGCACGGCTGATTTTTACATCAGCATGAGCGAGCACGAAGGGTTCGGCGTCCCGATCCTGGAGGCGTTTTACAACCGGATCCCGGTCATCGGCTATGCCGCGGGCGCGGTCGAGGAGACGATGAACGGCGGCGGCGTCGCGCTCTACGCAAAAGATTTCCTGCGGACGGCCGCCCTGATCGACCGGATCCGGAGTGATGATTCGCTCCGGACGCGGATCGTCCAAGGGCAGCTCGAGGCCCTCCGAAAATTCAGCCGGGAGAACATCAGCCGCATCCTCCTCGATCTCGTCGGGAGGGTTCGCCGGGCATGAGGATCGACCAGCTCGTCCCCGCCTATCACCGCGGCGACGCGATCGGGGACGAGGCCTTCGAACTCCGGGGCTTTCTCCGCGGCCGGGGCTATGAATCCGAGATCTACTGCCTGACCCGGGACCGGGGGCTCGAGGACCAGTCCCGGCTGTTCTTCGGCGAATTCGCCCCTCCCGGTCCCTCGGACGTCACGATCCTCCATTTCGCCCTGCCCTCGCCTCTGACGCAGGGGCTGATCAAGCTTCGCTCCAAGAAGGTCCTTATCTATCACAATATCACCCCGGCGGAATTTTTCGCCGGCCTCAATCCCGAAATGGCCCGCCTCTCGCGCCTCGGACGCCTCGAGCTCGAGTCGCTCCAGCCCCATGTCGCCCTGAGCCTGGCCGACTCGGAGTTCAACCGCCTCGAGCTGGCCGAGCTCGATTTTCGCAAGACCCATGTCTTTCCCCTGTTCGTCGATTTCGCCAAGTACGGGAAACCGATGAACCGCTTCGTCCATGACCTCTTCCGCGATGAGCGGACGAACGTGCTTTTCGTCGGCCGGATCGCCCCGAACAAGAGGATCGAGAACCTGATCAAAGCCGTCTTTTATTACAAGAAATACATCTCGCCGCTCGTCCGGCTGATCGTCGTCGGCAAGACGAACACGTTCCCGGCCTATTACCGGAGCGTCGTCCAAATGGCCGACGAGTTCTATCTCAAGCCCGAGGAGATCCAGTTCATCGGGCACGTCCCGGACGAGGAGATGTTCGCCCTCTACCGGGCGTCCGACGTCTTCCTGTCGTTGAGCGAGCATGAGGGGTTCTGCCTGCCGCTCGTCGAGAGCATGATCTTTGGCCTTCCAATCATCGCCCTCGCCTCCACGGCCGTCCCCTACACGCTCGGCGGGGCGGGGATCCTGATCCGCGACAATCGGCCCGATTTCGTCGCCGAGCTCGTCGATCTCGTCGCGCGTGACGGCCCCTTGAAAGCGAAGCTCGTCGAGAGCGGCCGGCGGGAGCTCGAAAAGCTCAAGGCCTTCAAGAGAGAGAAGTTCCTCCTCCGGGAATTGGGCGGGCTTTGACCATGAAGATCGCTTTCGTCGTCCAACGGTACGGGAAAGAGGTCATGGGCGGCTCCGAACTCCACTGCCGCCTGATCGCCGAGCGGCTCGTCAAGGACTCCGACTGGATCTTCGCCCATGCCCACAACCGGGGGGACGAGCTCCTCTGGATGGAGCGGCAAGGTCCCTTCTCCCCGGCTTTGATCGACGCCCTGGAGAAGGAAGAGAAAAATCACGACCATTTCGTTTTCTTCACCTATCTTTATTACAACACCTACTGGGGCCTGCAGGCCGTCAAAAAGAGGAAGATCCTCGTGCCCACGGCCCATGACGAGCCCGCTCTCCGTCTGGACATCATGAAGGACGTCTTCGCCCTTCCCGCCGCGTTCGTCTTCAACACGGAATCGGAGAAGGCCATGCTCGGCCGGTATTTTTCCTTCGCCGGAAAATACCAGGACACGGTCGGCGTCGGCGTGGACGTGCCCCAGCGTCTCGAAGCGTCGGCCGCGCTGGCGAAATACAAGCTCCTCTCGCCTTACATCCTATACGCGGGGCGCATCGAGCCGGGAAAGGGCTGCCAAGAACTG
>JAPKZI010000126.1 GCA_026393865.1 Candidatus Aminicenantota bacterium | reverse complement strand
TCAAACAAGAGGTCAAGATTCCTGTCGCCGTTTCAATATGACAAAGCTCCCTTCCTTGACGGCGAAAGAGGCCATTGGGAAATTGCGCAAGGCGGGTTTTGTCTTCGATAGGCAAGCCAAAGGCAGCCATGAAATCTGGCTGAATCCAGTAACGCGTCGAAGAACGACTATCCCCAATCATCCGGGCACGTCGATTCCTAAGGGAACGCTCAAGGCCATTCTGAGAGCGGCAGGATTGACGGTTGAGGAGTTCTCGAAGTTATAGGGTCAAAGCAAGTGCCTCTGGCCTGACTCGAACAGACGACACGTGGATTAGGAATGGCATCCGAAACACGGCATCCTACATGGGGAAAACGGGCTTTCCCCATATGCCCCTTGTTTTCCTCTTAAGCACCCATAAGCCAAATTAAGTTAGGCGTATGCACCCCGGCCGCCGGCGGGGATCCAGGACAATGTTTTAAACAGCTAGGGCGGTCTATGCCGGATTTTTGGGGTGGAGTGATTCTTCAAACGACCGGGTCGATGGTCTCGATAAACGAAAAGCGGTGGAAATCGGTGTCGCGAGTATAGATCCGGCCGATCCCATGCTCGCGCATGAGGACAGCGGTCTGGGCGTCGAAGAGAAGGTTGCCACGCAAAAAGACTGATTTGCTGATGACCTCGGTGGCCACCTCGGCGTGCTTCTCGGTATGGACGAGCAGTCCGAAGGATGGGGAAGCGAGGATCGCTTCGACGAAAGCCCAGGCCTTTGCGGTCGTCCAGGGTTGACGGAAAATCCGGGGGTGAGTGATTACGCGCAAGAATTCGTAAATGATCCCCCAAGTCGCATACCACGGCGAAGTCTGCTTCCGCCACTCCTCGACTTTGTCTCGGCAGATCACGTGGAAGGGGGAATCCTCGTCGGCCGCATAGACGAAAATATTGGTGTCGACGACGAACATCATCGCCCTTCCATGGCTTCATAAAGGGCTTCCCGGTCGGCGACCTCGACCAGCGCGCCGCCGCTCTTGAAGGCGGGCAGAGAGGGGAGGGGCCGGGGCGTCCCTCTGGGCGTAAGCAAAAGGCGGAGGGCGGACTCGACGAGCTCGGACATCGTGCAGCCGCGGCGGGCGGCTTCCCGCTTTAAACGGGCCATGACGGAATCGTCTATATTCAATGTCGTTTTCATCCATATAACCATATAGCTAATATGGCTATATGTCAAAGGCTTTATGTTTTTTTGTTTTTCTTGCGGCCGGCGGGAATCCAATCGATGACCGTGCCGCCGCTCTCTGGGTAATATGGACTTGCCAGGACGTTCATTGTCCCCTCTCTCGCGACCAGGAATTCCCTGACTCGGAATGTCTTTTCGGCGTGGATATCTTCCATAAGCCTGCCCATGCTTGGAATAGGACGGAATGGAAATAGCTTGTCAAGGACCGCCTCTTTTTCTTTTCCAGGAATTTCATAGATCTCGATTGGCCCCGACGCCGATTGAACGGTCCGGCGAGGAAACGGAAGTTCTTCCTCGAAGAAATCATGTTTTTTTGAAATCATGTCGGCTCCTCCTTATTGTTCACTTGAGAAGACGCGCGGGAGGTTCCGGTTTTCTCAGGCTCTCTGAGATGGAGGAGGAAAGTAATTACTCAATAGCTTGTGGCGGGATTTGCTATTTGGCCGGAAGTAACTTAGAAGGAAACTCCTGAACCTTATTATTATGAAACGGACACGGTGGCCACGGCGGTCGATTTTCTATTTTCACCCACCGCCGTCATCCCCGCGCCCCCTCCCGTCATCCCCGCGGAGGCGAGGAACCAGGCTTATTGGCCGGCTGTTCGCCTTAAAAAGCGGCCGGATTCTCAGGGCATGGACTCTTCTTTGCAGAAAGTCTGGAAAGGCAGAACCCGGACGCCGGCGTTTTCATAGTCCCTGCTTCCCGTATGCACCTGATAGAGCCGCGGGATATCGATCCTCTCCTTGAAATAGAACAAGGCCGGATGGACGGCTTTTTCGCCTGTCTTGCATTCAACGGCAAAAATAGGGCGGCCGTCCTTGAGCACCAGAAAATCGATCTCCCTTTTATCCGTATCTCGGAGAAAGCGCAGTTCCATCCGATAGCCCTCCGTGTCTTCGATAAAATGGCAGTATTTGAGCAATTGACAAGCCACCAAGTTCTCAAACCTGAGGCCGCCCTCCGGCGCCGCCGACCAATCCCATAAATAAAGCTTTTGCTCTTTCTTCACGGCCCTTATTCTCGGCGCTCCGTACGGGGGAATTCGAAAGCAGACATACATCCTTTCAAAAACCCTGATCCACCGGTCCACCGTCTCGTGCGCGACTTCCAGAACCTCCTTGATATTCTTTACGGAAAGCGGCGAGCCCACCCGGTGGGGAAGTTCCTCGGCCAGAAGTTCAAGCAGACTGAGTTCTTTCACCCGTTCCAGATCCCTGATATCGTCATAAATGACCCGATGGGTTCTCTCCTTCTGCCATCTTCTCCAAAAGCGCTCTTCTCCCCTCAAGCAGGGTTCCGGAAATCCCCCGAATTTTAGAAGATGATTCAGTTCATGGTGGGAAGTCGTCCCTCCCATTTCGGCCAGCGAAAAAGGATGAAGCCGGTAGCCATGATAACGGCCCTGAAGGGAATCTCCCCCTTTGCGGTATTGGTCCAGCCTGGCCGACCCGGTAATGATAAAAGCCCTCTCCGACTTCTGCGTGTCATAGAATCCCTTGATGAGATTTCTCCATCTCGCATACTTATGAATCTCATCCAGGATGATCAGGGGCTGGTTGGGGGGCAGTTCGCCTCTCATCAGCGCCGGCCGGGCATGGACATCGTCCCAATTCAGGTAGGCCGGATGCTTCTCACTTGGCGTCGACAGGAAGGATAAGGCAAACGTGGTCTTTCCGACCTGCCTGGGCCCCCCCACGAAAATCATCTGGGTCTTCAAGTCCGCCGCGGCGGACTTTTTCAAGTAGCGATCATATATTGTGGCCATAGTGAAATCACTATAACACGATTTTACTCATGAGTAAAATCGAGACATGGTGAAGACGACAAAGCCGGAGACAATTAGTTTAATCTGGATTCCCGCCTCCGCGCCCCTATTATTTTGAAACGGACACGGTGGCCGTCGCGGCCTTGGTCGGATCGCTCTCGGAGACAGCCCGCAGAGTCACCTTCGCCACCAGGGAGCTTGCGGCCTCATAAGATGCGTAAACCGTAATTGTTCGGGATTTGCCGAACTCCACGGCGGCCAAAGCGTTGAGGAGCCGGGCCGTCCACCCTTTTCCCTCGACCGTCACGGAAAGCCGGTAAACATCGGAATTTAGGTACGCGCCGGCGCCGGCGAAGTGCGCCGCCGGATCCGTTTCCGCGGCTTGGCCGGTGTTTTTCAGCGTAAAGGTGACAGGGATATTAAGCGATGCAGCCTTCAATTCGGCCTGCGCCTCCAAGGCCACGCTCCTCTTCTGCGGACCGGATCCGTCCAAGGACCGGACGGCCAGGGTGTAGGAGAGGATCCCTTTCTCGTTCTTGCGGGCGTCAATGATGTAGAAATGCAGCCGATTCGCCGCGTCCTCCCATTCGTATTGACTGCCTGAGTCGAGTCCCGCGTGAAAGAGGGCGTCGTTGAGCTGCCGGTAGTCGGCGATCGTTCGCATGACTTTTTGGCCGTTGGGCTTGACGTAGTCGATCGTGTTGATGTCCTCGGGATGGGCGTCGATGACCCAAATGTAGCTGTTGAAGGCGTTGGGGCCGCCGTTCCGGCCGCGCAGACTGTCTTTGTTCTTGGCGATGAGCACCCCGTTGTCGGGGGTGAACGAATCGTAACCGATCCTCTGGACCACTTCCAACGAATAGGAGTTGTAGTTCGGCGTTCCCGGCGAGAGGGGATTGACGGCCGGGTCATCCGGCGCAGTTCGATCGCCGGGCTCCGGCCCGTCGAGCCTGACGAGGACGCCGGCGAAAGTCCCCGGGAGGGGATCCACCGCACGGGCTGTGACATCGGTCACGGCCGGCCCGGACTTGGCCAGGCCGTCTCTGTTCAGTCGCAAGAGCTGAGATTCGGTAATGAAACCATTCTCCAAGCGGTTGCGGACCATCAAGCCCGCGGGCATCGCCGCGCCTTGAGCCGGCGGCACCACCCAGCGCTTGTGAGGCCCGCCCGGTCCGTTGAAGCTGCCCCGGTCCATCATGTCCCAAGGGCCGGCGGCGACTCTCCGGTAAGGCTGAATATAAGGATTGTTGTTGAGGTCGGGAAGGCGGAACGCAAAATGACCGAGCTCGTGGGTTATGGTGCCGGAGTTCTCCCCCTGGCGCATGGAGGACAAGCCCCATTGCTGAGAGCCGGCCAGCCAGCTCGTCCATTCCACGTAACGAGTGGGGATCCAGCGAGGATTGTTTGGGTTGGGATTGCCCCATTCCTGCGGGATATCGTCCTTGGCGTTGAACTTCATCTCGCCGAACTCCTGCCAAACGCCGGTCTCATCGTAGCTCGCGTAAAGGCGGAGGATGGCGTCGTAGTTTTTGCGGACGTCCTTGCCGAGGGCGGCCGTCCAGACGGCGTCGCAATCCTGTTCCATACGGCCGGCCGCCTTGCTGCCGTCGGGAGTTTGATCATTTTGGCCGTATTCGTTGAGGCCATAAGCCCAGATGGGTTTCGGCATGCGGTACGGGCCGAAGACCTCGACTTCGGTGATGCCGAACTTTCCCCTGGACTGCTCCATCCAATAGCCGTTGATGGTCTGGCCGTGATTGACCTCGCTCGGCTTCATGAAGAAGTCGGCGTAAAATCGGGAGACGTTCTCGCGAGGGATGGGTTCGATCTGCGGATTTCCAAAAGGATCCGATCCCTTCGGCAGAGTGATCACAAAGGGCTGGTTGGGAAAGTCGATGGCGACCACGGCGAGACGAAATCCCCGTTCCGGTTTGAGGGCCGGATCGGCCCAATTGCGGCCGGGAATGGGACGATAATCATTCCACGTCATAAGATCCTGGTCCTGGACCCGCTGGGGATCGATCGGCGCCAGGGATTCGCGGCCGCCTTTCGTCGTTTGACCGGCCGTCGCGGCCAGGAGAATGAGGCAAGCCCCCAGCGTGCCGAGAATCGGTTTGGACTGAATCCTCCGCTTAATCATCTGACTCCTCCTTGAATTTCGGTGACAGATTATTCAATCCCCAAATTCATAAGGGCATCGGCGTCTGAGATAAACATGATTTAGGGATTGGATTATCTGTCACCGAATTATAGTTTTGTTGGGAGATTGATGTCAAAAGCGGACGGACCTAACGTTTTTTGATAAACTAGGAAGGCGATTCTCCGTCCGGAGGTTCCGATGAACGCATTGACGACTCGCGACCTGGTCAATCTGGTCAGATCTGCCTTTCCCCGTTTCGAGACCGACCAGCGGCTGGCCGTATTCATCGACATTCCCCGCGATCCGGCCAAGGACAACGATCCCTGGAAGGTCCGCCGTTCGATGGCCGCCGCTTGGGGCGCGGATTTGAAGAAAGGGAAATCCGAGATCCCGCTCGATGAGATCGCGCTGATCGCCTATCCCGATGCAGGTTCGAACAACGCCGATCTCCCCGCGCTGGGATACGTAATCGACGGACCCCTGCCGGCCAAAGCCGAAGACCTGCCGTCGTCGGGCCGGCCGATCCCGTTTACCGAGATCTTCGGTTCGTTCCAAATAATCCTGGCCCCGACCGAATTCTCGACGACCGCCCCCCTCAAGAATGCCGGGCGCGTCTATGGCTTCCGGGCCGCCACCATGCCCGGCTTCGCCGCCTCGATGATCCCCGCGCTGCGGGTCGATTATGCCGAGGTCGGCCGGCGCTGCCGCCTGCTTAAGGGCCTGCTCGACGAGGCCGAGGAAGCCCGGGTCGAATTCTTGATCGACGGCCGGGAGACACGATCCATGGTCTTCGATCTTCGCTTCCGCGCCGCTC
The DNA here is from genome assembly GCA_026393865.1 of Candidatus Aminicenantota bacterium. Taxonomy (GTDB): domain Bacteria; phylum Acidobacteriota; class Aminicenantia; order Aminicenantales; family UBA4085; genus JAPKZI01. The sequence continues at coordinate 8,509 of JAPKZI010000126.1, read as the reverse complement.
ACGAAAGCGGCGGCCGTTTTCCCGATAAAGGCATGGCTGGAAACCTTCCCAGCGGCGAGACCTATATCGTTCCCTATGAAGGCGAGAAGGGTGAGCCCAGCCGGACCCGCGGCGTCCTGCCCGTCGAGATCGAGGGCGAGATCGTCAGCTTCACGGTCGAGGCCAATAAAGTCGTCACCGTCGAGGGATCCGGTCCTGCGGCCGCGGCCGAGCGGGCTCATCTCCTGGCCGAGCCGGCCTACGGCAACATGGCCGAGCTGGGATTCGGCGTCCTGGGCGATTTCGGCCTGGATCCGGTCGGGGAAATCCTCCTCGACGAGAAACTCGGCCTTCACGTGGCCTTTGGCCGAAGCGACCATTTCGGCGGGGCCGTCGGCCCGGCCGCCTTCTCTTCACCGGCCGCCGTCATCCATCTCGACCGCATCTATATTCCGGCCGTCCAGCCGCGGATCGGGATCGCTTCGGTTGACCTCCGATTCTCCGGGGGGCGGACCGAGAGGATCATGACTGCCGGCCGCTACTCGATCTTCTAAATATTTCGGCGACAGACAACGAAAAACCGAAATTATAAATTACCGCGGGTCGGTCCGGATAAATGAGAAATATGCGGCGCCGAAGATGCCCACGCTCAAGACGAGCAGGACGGCCAAGGGGCCCAGGGCGCTCTTGAACCGCGCCGCGAGCGCTTCCTCCTTATATTCGAAACGGGGCATGTCGCTTACGTCCACGGCCGTGTTCCACCAGTCTACGGCAGGATCTTTTTTCTGGAGGGCGGCGGTCTTTGACCGCGAATACTCGCGGTAAGCGAGGTCCCAACGATCGGAGAGATCTTTGAAATGGGCGATGTTACGCAGGCCGGTCGAGGTCAGGTCCGTGGCCCAGTAGGTGAAATCGGCCAGGGGCGAAATCATTGAGACGATCCTGGCAAGCCGTGTCTGCGCCGCTTCCTTCCGATCGAGCTCCGCTCGTAGCACCTCCGCCTTTTCGCCCTGGATCCGGTTGGCCTCATCCCATACCGCCTGGATCTCACGTGTTCGGGCCGCGACGGCCTCTCGGAAAGCCGGATCTTTCTCCGCTTTCGTCTTGGCTTCGGCTTCGGAAATAGGGGAGGCCAGAAGGGGATAACGTTTGACCAGATCGCGCATTTTTTCCGCCCGGAGCTGCCGGCCCAGGTTATCCCGCTCGACATCGGTCAGTCGCGAGACCTCCCGATTGACCTTGATCCGCGATGGCGCGGGCGAGAGAAGAGAGGCCAAGTACGGGCTCAGGTTCGGGATGACGAGGACGAGAAGAACCCAGAGGCAGAGCGAGGTCATGATCGACGCGGAAGATGAATGATGGCGGGAAGAGATCAAGACGCCGAGCGCCTCGAAGAAAAAGATGTAGACCGCCGCGCCTCCAAGGACAAGTCCCAGGGCGCCCCAGTTTGCCCCCATCCAGTCGACTCTCGGATTGACCAGGATGACGATGAGGCCGAGGACCATCGAAACGAGGAATGGAATGAACAGGGTCAGAGTCCCGCCGAAGATCTTCCCCAGGAGGATCTGGTGACGAGGCAGACTGTTGGCCAGCATAAGTTTGAGCGTCCCGTCCTCTTTCTCCCCGCTGACGGCGTCGTAAGAAAAAATGAGGGCGGCCAGGCTGAGGAGAATGGCTATGACGAAGACGAGATCGAGAAGCGGGAACATGACGGGAAGAGGATCGTCCTCGAAATCCTCGAGGTTGATATCGGAAGAAATGCCGCGGACGAGCGCTGTGGCAGGGAGCGGCGGCGGCGAAGGTTGAACGACGCCGCCAAGGCGGTTGAAATGGGCATAGGCCTTCAGGTAATCCTCGATCCCCTGGCGGCGGGAGGAGAATTCCTCGACCTTCTTCACATAGTCGTTGGTCAGAATGAAAACCGTGACCGGAACGAGGATGAGGAGCAGGGCAAAGACTACGATGAAACGGAAGGAGACGACGCTGTTCTGGATCTCTTTTCGAATGATGGTCCTAAGCATGACGCTCTCCTTCACCTCACGTCATAGCGGACGAAGGCGACGAATCCCAGGGCGAAGAAAAGGATAAGGGAGATCGTCAGCCAGGCCAGATCGAACAATCCGCCCTCGGCCAGGACCCGGCCGACCGTCCGATAGCGATAGACGAAAGCGGGATGCTCCTTTACGCCCCGGTCCATTTCGAGAAGCACGGCGTCCTTGTGCCGGATGACCTCGCTCTTGAGGCGGCTTTCTTCGTCGATGCCCGTTCCGGCCAGCTCGGTCGCGGCATAGACGAAGCCGGCCGCCGGCGAGAGCCGGTTGATCGTCTTGGCCAGCCGGACAAGCCGGTCGAATTTTATGCGGTAGTCCGCTTCGAGCGCGTTCAACTGGGCGTTGATCGCGTCGAGATGTCTTTTCCGGATCGCTCCATCCCCGCGGAAGTTCACGGCCCTCTGCTCCCCGATCTGGAGCAGGATCTCGCTCGTCCAGATCTGGGTCCGTTTTTCGCTGAGGGCTTTGACCGAGGGGACATCGATGATCTGCCGGGCCACGAGCGTTCCTAGATTGGGAAGGACGAAGACGAGGAGAGTCCAGATGAGGAGGAGGATGACCAGGGTCGAGGCCGACCGCCGGGTCAGGGCGGAGACGAAAATCCCGAGGCTGAGGAACAGCCCGATATAGATGAGAGCGATGGCGACGAGAAGGAGAAACCGGCCCGTCCCGGACGACCCGAAGCGGAGGCCGGGATCGAGGTTCATCAGGGCGAAGCCGATGAGCGTGACGAGAACGAAGGGAACGGCCAGGCTTAGGAAGTTGCCGAGCCATTTTCCGGCCAGGACCGTGGCCCGGGACACGGAGTTGGACAGCATCAGGCGCAGAACTCCGTTCTCCCGTTCCCGGCTGACCTGGTCGAACCCGAAGAGAAGCGCCACCAACGACAGGACGACCTTGACCACGTAGACGAAGTCGGGCGCGGGAAAGAAGGCGAAGACCGCGTTGCCCGATTTCTGGCCGGTCCGGACGTCGATCCCGATCGGGCTGATCTCGAACGACCGGGTCATGGCCTCATCCAAGCCCTTGGCGAAGATCGACAGCGGATTCGGGGCCAGGACGGCGATCGGCTCGCCTGGTTTGGCCCGGACGAGCTCATAATCGGCCTGTCGGCCTTTATAGTCTTTGTATAGGACGAAGAAGCTCGTGAACAGCAGGAGCGTTATCAGAAGAATGATGATAAAAAATTTGTAGCTGAGGAGGTTGGCCGCGATTTCCTTTTTGACGATCGTTCCGATCATGCAAATTTCTCCATGGCTCGACTCTCGATCTCTTTACCTTACGTCCGAACGCAGGAACATCGAAAAGGCCAGGCCGGCCAGGAGGATGTTCCAGACCAATAGCCCGGCGATATCCCCCAGCGCATACCTCACGGCTTCGGAAAGCCGGGCGGGACGCTCGACGAATTTCGGGAAATCCGACATGTCGCCCCGGTAAGCTTCGGGCTGCGGCGAGTGGAGGTCGATGGACTTGCCGTCCACCTTGACCGAGGAGCTGAACATCCAATTCGATTGGCTGATCAGCTTGCCGGTCTTCTTCATGACGTAGGCGTCGTAAATCTTCGAATAGGAGCTGATATTCTTCAGGAATTCTTCTTCCCCGTGGATTCCGGACAGGGCGATGTCGTCGGCCGCATATTGAAAAAGAGCTATCGGCGAGAGTCGGGAGAGGTCCCGTGCCAGCCGGGCGCGCTGGGCGACGGAGTCTTCATAATTCTTTTCGTAAAACCGAAGCTTTTCCTGACCCGATTCGTACGCTTTTTCCGCTTCCGCTTTAACCGCTTCTTCCGTCCGCAGCTCTCCCCGATCGATCCGGGCTTGGATTCCATTGATTTTGTCCCAGACCTCTTTCTGAACGAAAGGGCCCAGATTCTTGGCGGTCTGATAGTCGCTGGGGACTTTGGCCAGCTTTTGAGCCAGGATCCCCGAGATGTCGGGGATCAGGACGATGAATACGACCCATACGGCGAGAAGAACGAGAAGGGCGATGGACGACCGCCGAATCAGGGACGAGACAAGAAGGCTGAGAAACGCGAACAATGACAAATAGGCCGCGCTGAGAAGCAGCAAGAAGAGGATCCTCGAGACGGTATCGAACGTGAGGATCTGCGGCAGGACGATCGCCAGAATTACGGAACTCACGAGACAGCCGGCTAGGAGAGGGACGAGCGCCGCACACAGGATCGCGATGTATTTTCCCGCCAGGAACCTCACCCGGCCGACCGGATTCGACAGAACCAGGCGCAAGGTCCCCTCCTCTTTCTCGCCGGACACGGCCGCGTATCCGAGCAGGATCACGTACAGGCTGAAGATCGTCTTGATGATGAACGACCAATCCAGCTTCGGGATGTCGGGAAGCTTGTAGTCGCGGGAGAGGAACGCGGAGGAGGCGCTGAAATAGCCTTTCGCCATCAGAAAATAGGCGGACGGACGATCCAGGTCTCCGCCCTCGGCCAGGAATAAATACGGATTGGATTGTCTGAAAAGGAAAATGATCTGCGTGTCCGGATGCGGTTGCGACCCGGCCGTCCTTTGCTGAAAAGTCGAATCCACCTGCCGAAATTTTTTAGCGAAGATGATCCCGTTAGCCGAGAAGAGGGTGATGCTGAAGACGAGGAGGACGATAAATTGAATGCTCTGGAGGTGATCGAGCAATTCCCGCTTGATAATCGTTTTCATCGGATCACCTGACGTCCTTCTTCAGGAAGGCGGCATAGGCCAAGACGAATAAAATGAGACTCATGAGGCAGAGGATGAGGCCTTGAGGAATCGTTGCGATCCAGGCCTCAGCCGTCCTTTCCGTCGGGTAATCGAACGCCGGGACCTCGGCTTTTTGGTAAGCCTTCAAGTCCTCATAGCGGAGCTTTTGGAGGCCCAGATATTTTGTCTGCCAGTAGCGGGCCAGGCCTTGCATGAACCGCTCGTATTCATCCAGCCCCGTCCGGGCGTAGCGGTTCGCCATCCGGTCGAATAATACCGCCGGCGAGAGGAGGCAAAGATTCTGAGCGAGCCGCATCTGGCGGGTCAACTGCCGGCCGAAATCCAGGTCGACCTCATGGGATTTCTGGGATTCCAGAGCCTGGAGTTCAAAATAGCGGCGGCCGGTCTCGGGAGACCGGTCGCCCTTGTAACGATAAGCGTCGCGGACCTTGTTAAATTCCGCTTCATAAGGCTGGAAAGCGGCTTGTTTCATCGCGCTCAATTCGCGATCGCCCGGAAGCCGGAAAAAGTTCTCGGCGATATCGACTCCGAGATGGGGATAGATGACGACGAGGATGATCCAGAGCTGGAGGAGGATCATGAGGGCGGTGGACGGCCGATTGACCAGGACCGAAACGAACAAGCTCAGGGCGTAAAAAGCGATGAGATAGAGAGCCGACGCGGCGACAAGGTTCAGGATGCGCATCACGTCGGAGCCCGCCAGGACGATGAACGGTTGGACGAGCATGAGCAGGACGGAGGCCGTCGAAGCGATGAAGAGAGACCCGAGAACGATCGCCAGACCGGCAAGGCCTTTGCCGAGGAGCAGATGATGTCTGGGAACGGGATTGGCCAGGGCGAGCTTCAGCGTTCCGAAGGATTTCTCCTCGGATACGGCGTTATAGGCCAGGAAAACCACCATCAGGCTCAGGATGACCCGAACGACAAAGGCGAAATCGACCGATCCGAATCCCGAGAGCGAGCGCTGCCGCTCGGCGCCGCGAGAGCCCATGTACCCCGTCAGCCGGTCGGGAATGGTCAACGTGGTGAGGGAGGCTTTGCTCCCCAGGACCCGGTCCTTTCCTTGAACGAGAACGCTGAGGACCTGGGGCGGCCGGTAGATCAGGACTTCGTATTTGTTCCCTTTCATTTCCTCGCGCGCCGCGGTGTAATCCTGCTGGCGCAGCTTAAAATCCTGGATGTTGATGGCCGTCGCGACGACGGCGATGACCAGGGTCACGACCAGGCCGATCTGGAATTTCGCCGACTTCAAATAGTCCAGAATTTCTCGTTTGACGATGGTCCCGATCATGCGTCCATCCTCGGCAGAGCGGGCGCGTTCTAAGCCGTCAGCGGCTCGGATTTCATGTAGTCGATGTAGATCTTGATCAAGTCCTCGAACTGAAGCTCCTCGCGCGTCCGCTCCAGGACGAGCCGCCCCTCTTTCATGATCCCGACCCGGTCGCCGATCTCCTTGGCCCGGAAGATGTCGTGGGTGGACATGAAGATCGCCTTGCCTTCGCTCTTGAGCTCTTGCAGGATCTCCAGAAACTCCTCGGCCGCTTTCGGATCGAGGCCCGACGTCGGCTCGTCGAGAAGGATGGCCGGAGCGTCCTTGATGATGGCGATCGATATGCCGAGCTTCTGGCGCATCCCCTTGGAAAAGGTCTTAACCCGCTGCTCGAACGCCTTCTCCTGCAATGAGACCCGGCGCATCACCTGGTAATAGGCGTCTTTGGACAGGGCCGTCTTGCCGCCGAGCTTGGCGAAGAAGTCGAGATTCTGGCGGGCGGTGAAATTGCCGTAGAGCATGACATTCTCGGAGACGAAGGCGACATATTTTTTTGCCTCCAAGGGATCCTTGGTCACGTCGATGCCGTTGATATAGCAAGTACCGGTCGTCGGCGGGATGAAATTTAGGAACAGATTGATCGCGGTGGTTTTCCCGGCGCAGTTGGCCCCCAGCAAGCAGTAGACCTCGCCCGCCCGGACCTCCAGGTTCAAGTGGTCCAAGGCCAGAACGCCGTCCTCATATCTTTTTGACAGGTCGTCGGCCTTGAGGATGAGATTTTGTTTTGACATGCCATTCTCCTTGATAGCGATCTAGTGGTGCATCTCAATTTTTCCCGTCATTCCCGCGGAGGCGGGAATCCAGCCCGTGCGGCCAGTAACCTGGATCCCCGCCTTCGCGGGGATGACGGTTAAAGGATGATGTCCCCATTCATTTCACCGTCTCGTCAGTTTGATACCGAAGACGACGATCCCCACGAGGAGACCGACTAGCAGCAGCACCAAAAGGCTGATGCCCAGGACGTTCGTCTTCGAAGCGACGTGGATCCGGACGATCTTGTCCTCGGACTCCACCTTCCGGTTGTCGGCGCTGCACTCGGTCTTGATCTTGGGTTCGTAATCTCCGACCGCGACGTCCGCCGGCGGCAGGAATTTGATCGTGACGACTTCGTCCTTGCCCTGCTCAAGTGTGGCGATCAGGTCGGGCCGGATCTCGGAGCGCCAGTTCAGCGGGAGATCAGCCACGACGCGGATATTGTTCAGTTTCCGCGTCCCCGCGTTCTTCACCCGGACCTCCATGGCCACCGAGTCCCCGACCTTGATCTCATGATAGAGGTTGACGGCCTGGACCTCGATTTTGCCCACGCCCCGGGGGACGAGCTCGAGCTTGACGCTCCCGGCTTTAAGGCTCAGGATGTCCTGGGGGCCGATCTCGGTTTTCTTGGCCAGGAGATTCTGGAAGACCGGCGCCTGTTCATTGTCCATGGCCAAGGCGTAGAACAAAATCGGTTTGTCGATGACGACCTGGGCGTCCGTATTCTTGGGCAGGTAGAGCTTAAGCGAAAGCTTCATGCTCGTCACGCCTTCGGTAAACTTGATCTGGCTGAGGCGGGCGTTGGTCTGGGGGTCGCTGAACTCATAATTGATCTGGTGGGGCAGGTTGGCGATCTCGAGCTTGAAGACGTTAGCCTCGCCCGAGAACTTCTCGAGCGACAAATCGAACGTGGCTTGGCTTTCGAGGTCGGCCTCCTGCGAGAACTGGGCCGAGTTGATGGTGACGATGTTCGCGCTTACGCCTTTTTGAAGGAAGACGGCCGTGCTCTCGTTTTTTCCCGAGTAGAAGACGTTGATCTCGAGGTTCTCGACATCCTTGAGGAGCTGGAACGTCACGTCCTGCTGGGTTTCGAGCGGCAACGAGGCGATCGTCTTTTCATAGGGGTCGGAGATGATCTTGCCTTCCGACTTGAGCGATACCGAGACGTCCTTGATCTCCTTCATGAAGTCGAGAGGGAAAAGGTCCTCGGCGCTGATATTGAGCTTGGCCAGTTCCTTGAGTTCCTTCGAGGAATAGCGAAGGGTCACCCGGACGAATTTCTTCCCGCCCTGGTCCTGGAACTTCACGGCGCTGGCGACCGAGATGCGGGCTTCGCTGCCCATGAAATTGATCAAGGCTTGCTGGTAATCGACTTGGGCCTGGGAATAGGCAGTTTGGATCAGGGCGAATTCCTGCTCCGACGTCAGCCCCTGCTCCCTGAGCTTGAGCGAGCGGTCGAAATCGCCTTTGGTCTTCTCGAACTGAAGTTGGGCCTTCTTGAGAGTCAGCAGCTTCATTGTCTGGGATTGCTCTTGGGCTCCGAGATGGGTCATCGGCCCAAGAATGAGAATGAGGACGACAAGGGCAGTGATGGCTTTTTTCATTATTTGACCTCCAGAGCATCCGTCAGTTTGATGCTCCGCTTTTCCAGGCTGACCCCCACGGCTTTGTCCAAC
>JAPKZI010000212.1 GCA_026393865.1 Candidatus Aminicenantota bacterium | reverse complement strand
AAACTTTCTTCGCTCAAAAACCAAAGGTTTTTAGCGACTCAGAAAAACTTCGTTTTTCTGAACCCTGCCCGCTTTCGCCCTCGGATGGGTTTCAACCGGCATGCCCCTCGCCCCGGTTGATCTAATCAAATTGGTGGGTATTGCCGGCCGGGCGCCCCAGCGTTCGAAGCGGATGGGACCCCCCGAAGGTGGGTGAGGAGCGAGAACGCTGGGGCTGCTCGGTGACAGGACCCGCCGACCAGAAAAGCGTTCGCCCACTTTGAGCGAGCCCCTTTACTATTCGCTTCGCCTAAACTAAAATCCCATTCAAATGATCGATCAAACGATCGAGGACACGATCATCGCCGTCTCGACGCCGCCCGGATATGGGGGGATCGGGATCGTCCGACTGAGCGGCCGCGATTCCCTCAAGATAGCCAAAAGCCTTTTCCGGCCGAAGAAGAGGATCTCTAGGGTTCCTCCAGGGCGGGCTGTTTTAGGGAACCTCGTGAATCTCGAATCGAACGAGGTCTTCGATGAGGCCTATCTACTTTATTTCCCCGCGCCTCATTCCTATACTCGCGAGGATGTGGTCGAGATCAGCTGCCACGGCAGTCCAGTGGTCATGGAGGAAGCCGTTCGCCTCGGGATTAAGGCCGGCGCGAGGCACGCCCGAGCCGGCGAATTCACCCTGCGGGCTTATTTGAAAGGCCGGATTGACATCATCCAAGCCGAAGCGGTCGATGATCTCATTCGAGCGGGCACGGTCGAAACGGCCCGCCGGGTCTTTGGCCAGCTGGACGGGAAGCTATCCAAAAAGATCGGAGAGTTTCGAGCGGGCGTCATCGACATTCTCGCCCAGATCGAAGCGGCTATCGAGTTTCCGGATGACCGGCTGTTCGTCACGCCGGAAAGGATAATCAACAGCCTCGAGAAAATGATCGTTCTGATGGACGATCTTATGGCGAGCTACGATGTGGGCAAAGCGCTTATCGAAGGAGTTACCCTGGCTATCGCAGGGAAGACGAATGTCGGGAAATCCACTCTGTTTAATGCCATTTTGGAAGACGAGCGGGCGATCGTCACGCCCTATCCCGGAACGACGCGGGACTATTTGAAGGAAAAGATCAAAATCAAGGACGTCTATTTCAACCTGGTCGATATGGCCGGACTTGGAAAAGCAGGTTCATCCGTCGAACGGGAAGGAATTAAACGGGGGAAAAGAATTGCCTCATTGGCCGAAGGACTTCTCATTTTGCTGGACGCATCACGTCCCGCGGGATCAGAGGACCTCGCCCTTCTCGAGGAATTCCGAAGCAAGAACGTTCTCATCCTCTTCAATAAGATAGACCTCGGCCGAAAAATGGATATAACCAAGATCAAAGAACGCTTCGGGCAGCTTCCTTCCCTGGAAATTTCCGCCCTGAGAGGCACGAACCTGGGCCGGTTGAAGAAAAAGATATACGAAATCTTCTCCCCAAAAATAGAGAACCGCGAAAATGTCATTTTCCATATGAGGCAGAAATTGTTGCTTGAGGACGTTCTTAAACACCTGAAGAAAGGGCGCGACTTGCTTATTAAAGGCCATACCGAGGAGATCTGCGCTGAAGAGATCCGGAAAACCCTCCTTTTTCTCAGCCAATTGACTGGGGAAATCAGGGCGGACGACGTCATCGAAAGTATTTTCGGCCGATTCTGCGTGGGGAAATGAGATGAAAACCACAGCCGCGGAGGCCTACGACGTCGTCGTGGTCGGAGCCGGCCACGCCGGGTGCGAAGCGGCCGCCGCGGCTTGCGCTATGGGGTTGTCGGCCTGCCTGGTCACGATCCATCTTGAAACCATCGCTCAAATGTCCTGCAATCCGGCTATCGGCGGAGTGGCCAAAGGCCACCTGGTCCGGGAGATCGACGCTCTCGGCGGGATCATGGGCCGGCTGGCTGATGAGACGGGAATCCAGTTCCGATTGTTGAACCGAAGCCGGGGAGGCGCGGTCCAAGCGCCCCGCGCTCAGTGCGATAAGGCCATTTACCGGCTGACGATGAAAAAATGGCTCGAGGATATCCCCAATCTGACCGTTTTCCAAGGAATCGTGACCGATTTGCTCGTCGAGAATGGAAAAGCGAAGGGCATTGTGACCTTGGACGGCCACACAATCAGGGGCAAGGCGGTTCTTCTCACGCCTGGGACGTTCTTGAACGGACTGATCCATATCGGTCTCAAGAGCTATCCGGCCGGGAGGGCAAATGAGCCCGCCGCCCCTGAGTTGAGCGAGAATTTGAAAAGGCTCGGGTTGAAGACTTTTCGCCTGAAAACAGGCACGCCGATGAGGCTGGACAAACATTCCATCGATTGGTCGGAGTTCGAGCCTCAGCCGGGCGACGATGCGCCCGTTCCCTTTTCGTTCAGGACAAAAAAAAGGCTCGAGAATAAAGTCGTTTGTTATGCCGGATATACGAACGAGAGGACCCATGAGGTCATCCGCAAGAACCTCGATAAATCTCCGCTTTACAGCGGCAGGATCACCGGGGTCGGAACCCGTTACTGCCCTTCGATCGAGGATAAAGTGGTGAAATTCCCTCATCATTCCCGGCACCAGTTCTTTCTCGAGCCGGAGGGTCTTGAAACGTCGGAAATATATGTCAACGGCCTCTCTTCCAGCCTTCCCTATGAAACGCAGAAAAGTATCCTCAGGACCATCCCCGGGCTTGACCAGGCTAAGATCCTGAGGCCGGCCTATGGGATCGAATACGATGCCGTCTCCCCTATCCAGCTCCGTCCGACGTTGGAAACGAGGTTGATCGATAATCTATATTTAGCAGGGCAGATCAACGGAACCTCCGGTTATGAAGAAGCCGCGGCCCAAGGACTTATGGCCGGCATCAATGCCGCCTTGAAGACAGGAAAAAAAGCCCCCTTTGTACTTCGCCGGGATGAAGCCTATATCGGTGTTCTCGTCGATGACCTGATTTCCAAGGGCGTTGAGGAGCCTTACCGCCTTTTCACCTCGAGGGCCGAATATCGCCTCAGGTTGCGGATCGACAACGCCGATGTCCGCTTGACCGGATACGGTCATGATTTTGGGCTGATCGGCGATGATGATTTCCACGCTTTTCATGAGAAAAAGGAGAGGGTGAGAAACGTCATTTATTATCTGGAGAAAAAGAAGATCGCCCAAGTCGATAAGGAGAAAATTTCGCTGAAGGACTATCTAAAAAAACCTGAAATTCATTTTGAGAATATGCTAGAATACGGAAAGATCCCGGAAGTCCTGACCGATGAAGAGGTCAGACACGTCGAGGCCGAAATCAAGTATGAAGGATATCTGAAAAAACAGGAAAAAGAGGTCGCCAAGATCTTGAAGATCGACGGTCTCAAAATTCCCGAGAAACTGGATTTCAAAAAAATTCATGGCCTGACCAGGGAAGCCGTCGAAAAGATGGATAAACAAAAACCGCGGACGATCCGTGACATGAAAAAGATACCGGGGCTCACGCCTTCCGACGTATTTTGCGTTTACGTTTACCTGAACGCGCGGAATAAGAAAAAGGCCCCCGGGGATAATGTTCCACGTGGAACAATCGAGAATGGCTAATAAGATTATCGCGATCGTCAACCAAAAGGGCGGCGTGGGAAAAACCACGACAGCCATCAATCTGGCCGCCTGCCTAGCCTTGAAAAAGGCGCGAGTTCTGTTGGTGGATTTTGATCCTCAGGGCATGGCTACGGCTGGACTCGGCAAGATAAAGGAATCAAATAAAGGCATTTATCAGGCTATGATGAACGGTCAGGACACCCTGGAATGCGTCATAGGAACTGAACTCGATAATCTGTACCTTTGCCCTTGTTCACCTGAGCTGGCCGGCGCCGAGGTCGAGCTATATTCCAAAGAAAACAGGGAACGAATGCTTCGCGATGCGCTGGACAAGGTCCGCCTAAAATTCAATTTCATCATTATCGATTGTCCGCCTTCGCTCGGATTCTTAACGATCAACGCCCTGTCCGCGGCGGATTCCGTCTTGATCCCTGTCCAAACCGAGTTCTTTTGTATGGAAGGCATCCCCGACCTGTTTCAAACTTTGAACGAGGTCCGCACTTACTTCAATCCCACTCTAAGAATCGAAGGGATCCTATTGACGATGTATGACGAGAGGACGAACCTTTCCCGCCAAGTGGCGGAGGAGGTCCGAAAATCGCTCAAAGGGATCATTTATCAGGTCGTCGTCCCCCGAAGCATCAGGCTCGCGGAAGCTCCCAGCTTCGGCAAGCCGGTCGTTCTTTACGATCCGAAATCCAGAGGGGCCGAGGCCTATCTTAATCTGGCCCAGGAGATACTTGTGAAATGAAAAAGGCGCTTGGAAAAGGAATAAAAGCGTTCATCCCCGAAGAATATGGCATCCTCAAGGATGAGGTCTATGCCGAACTCGATATCGATCAGCTCCGTCCGAATCCGCTTCAGCCGCGGCTGAAGTTCGAAGAAAAAGCCATCGAGGAGCTGGCCCAGTCGATCCGGGAGGCGGGCGTTCTCCAGCCGATCGTCGTCGTCCACGATGACGGGCATTATAAAATCTTGATCGGAGAAAGACGCTGGAGAGCGGCCCAAAAGGCGGGGCTCAATAAAGTCCCCGCACTTATCAGGAATATTCCCATGGAACAACAGCTCGAAGTTTCCCTGGTCGAGAATTTACAGAGGGAACAGCTGAATCCGGTCGAGATCGCCTTTGGCTATAAGCGGCTGATCGATGAGCTTGGGTACACGCAGGAGGATGTCGCCGATAAGGTCGGGAAGGACAGGGCCTCCGTGGCCAATTTCTTACGGCTTTTAAAATTGCCCAACGAGATCCTGGACAGCCTTCAGGACGGGGGACTCTCCATGGGACATGCCAAGGCGCTGCTCGCCGTCGAAAACCTTAAAACACAGGTCGAGCTGGCAAATAAGATCATTCGCAAGGGCCTCTCCGTCCGGGAAGCCGAGAACCTCGCGGCCAGGCTTAAAGAAAAGCCGGCGCCTCCTAAAAAACGCCGAATCGATCCGGACCTTGAAGCCGTCCAAGAAGAGCTTCTTAAAGCCCTGGGGGCCAAGGTCGTCATCTCCGGTAATCCGAAAAACGGCATTATCAAGATTTTTTATTTCTCTTTGGACGAACTCAATCGGATCCATGGATTCATCAAAGGAGCGCGTTCATGAAGGACAAGAAAGTCGATGAAACGAAGATCACCGGATTTCTTGATGAAGGGACGGAATTCAACGGGACGCTGAAGTTCGTGGGATCATTCCGGATCGACGGATTCTATAAAGGCAAAATCGAATCCGAATCCGTCCTGATCATCGGCAATAAGGGCAAGGTCGAAGCCGAGCTCATCGTCAATCACGTCGTCATCAACGGAGAATTCATCGGCAACATCAAGGCCGCCGAAAAGGTCGAGATCAACAGTCAGGGCCGTGTCACCGGAACGATCATCACCCCGAAGCTGATCGTGGAGGAGGGAGCGTTCCTCGAAGCTCGATGCCAAACGTCCGGACATATGACCTCTTCCGGATCGGAATCCTCGGATAAATCGGAATTATGATTTTGGAAAAAGCCGCCGGGATCATCCCTGTCCGCTATGGGGCGACCCGCTTCCCGGGGAAAGCGCTGGCCGCTATCCTCGGGAGGCCCATGATCCAGTGGGTCTACGAGGGCGCAAAGAGGTCTAAGTTATTGAAAAGAATAATAATAGCGACAGATGACAAGAGGATCATCAAGGCCGCGGATGGATTCGGAGCGGAAGCCGTCATGACCTCGACCGACCATGTCTCGGGAACGGATCGTGTCGCCGAAGCGGCCGCCCAGGTCGACGCCGAGATCATCATCAATATCCAGGGGGATGAACCGCTCGTGGACGGCGAGATGCTCGACGCGCTCGTCATCGCTCTCGACGATCCTTCGGTTCCCATGGCCACCTTGATGGCCAAAGTGACCGACATGGCTTTGCTTCAAGACAGTCACGTGGTCAAGGTCGTCACCGACAAGAACGGCTTCGCCCTCTATTTTTCCCGGTCGCCTCTGCCCTATCAACCTCCGGATCATTTCTTCCAGCACATCGGCATCTACGGCTACCGGAAGGATTTCCTGATGAATTTCCACCGCCTTCCCGTGTCGAGGCTCGAACGAATCGAGCAGCTGGAACAGTTGAGGGTCTTGGAGAATGGACTGCCCATCCAGATGATCGAGATCCGGCGGCCCACCTTGAGCGTGGATGTGCCGCAGGATATAATCAAGATCGAAAAATTCCTGAAGGCGAGGGCCCATGAGTAAGTATATCTTCGTCACCGGAGGCGTGCTGTCGGGTCTTGGCAAGGGGATCGCCGCGGCCTCGATCGGCCGGCTTCTTGAAAGCCACGGCTTTAAGATCACCATCCAAAAGTTCGATCCTTATCTCAACGTCGACCCCGGGACGATGAATCCATTCCAACACGGTGAAGTCTACGTTACGGACGACGGCGCGGAGACGGACCTCGACCTAGGCCATTATGAGCGGTTTACCTCGACGCGGACGACGAAATACCACAATTGGACGGCCGGCAAGATCTATGACCTGATCATCCGGAAGGAGCGGCACGGCGAATACCTGGGCAAGACGGTCCAGGTCATTCCCCACGTGACGGACGAGATCAAGAACGCTTTCCGGGCCGTCACCAGCGACAACGATATCATCATCGTCGAGATCGGCGGGACGGTCGGCGACATCGAAAGCCTTCCCTTTCTCGAAGCGACCCGCCAGATGCGGTTGACGCTCGGCCCGGAGAACGTTCTGTTCGTCCACCTGACCCTCGTCCCCTATATCGGCACGTCCGGAGAGTTGAAAACGAAGCCGACCCAACATACCGTGAAAGAACTGCGGGCCATCGGGATCCAGCCCGACATCCTCCTCTGCCGGACTGACCGCTTCCTGACCCAGGACCTGAAAACGAAGATCGCTCTTTTCACCAACGTGCCCGAGGAGGCCGTCATCACGGCCAAGGACGTGGTCAATATCTACGAGGTCCCGCTGATCTTCGCCCGGGAAGGGCTGGACAGGATCATCCTCAAGCAGTTGAAGCTGGAATCCAGAATACAGAACCTCGGGCAATGGAAGTCGCTGGTGAACAGGATGCGGCATCCCAAGGGCGATGTGGATATCGCCCTGGTCGGAAAATACGCCGGCTTCAAGGATTCTTATCTGAGCCTGAAACAGGCGCTTGACCACGGCGGCTTAGCCAACCGGGTCAAGGTGAACATCTCCTGGATCGAGGCCGAGGACCTCGAGAAAGGGAAGATCGAGAAGGTCTTGAACGATAAGGACGGCATTCTCGTCCCCGGCGGATTCGGCCATCGCGGAATCGAGGGCAAGATCCGGGCGGTCACCTACGCCCGGGAGCATAAGGTCCCGTTCTTCGGCATCTGTCTCGGGATGCAGTGCGCGACCATCGAGTTCGCCCGCAATGTGGCCGGGCTGGACGGGGCGAACAGCACGGAGTTCGACGACGACGCGCCCCACAAGATCTTTTTCAAGTGGCGGGAGCTCAAAGGCATCCAGGACCTGGGCGGGACGATGCGGCTGGGCCAATATCTGTGCCGCATGGAGAAGAATTCGTTCGCTTATAAGGCTTACCGGAGCGTTGAGATCTACGAGCGGCACCGGCATCGGTTCGAGTTCAATCCCGAGTATGAAAAACCGTTGTCGGAAGCGGGCCTGTTTATTTCGGGAAAGAACCCGGATTATGGATTGGTCGAACTCGTTGAGCTGAAGTCCCATCCCTGGTTCTTAGGCTGTCAATTCCATCCCGAATTCAAATCCAAGCCTTTGAGGCCGCATCCTCTGTTCAAGGCTTTCATCGGAGCCAGCCATGCCCACCGACTCAAGAGACATAAGAATTAGCCCCGGCGTCAGGATCGGCCGGCCCGGGACGTTCTTCCTGATCGCGGGCCCCTGCGTCATCGAAAGCCGCGACCGCACGTTCCGTCTGGCCCGGCGTCTCAAATCGATCTGCGCCAAGCTCGACGTCCCTTTCATTTTCAAGGCCTCCTTCGACAAGGCCAACCGGTCTTCGATCCGTTCGTACCGGGGCCCGGGGCTCGACAGGGGGCTTGAGATCCTGGCCGAGATCAAGGCCGAGTTGGATATCCCCGTCCTGTCCGACGTCCACGAAACGGCCCAGGTCGCGAAAGCCGCCGAAGTCCTCGACGTGATCCAGATCCCGGCCCTCCTCTGCCGGCAGACCGATCTCCTCTTGGCCGCGGCGAGAACCCAAAAGCCGGTCAACGTCAAAAAGGGCCAGTTCCTTTCGCCCTATGACATGAAGAACGCGGTCGAGAAGATCGAGAGCCAGGGGAATAGGAAGATCATCCTGACTGAACGCGGCACGATGCTCGGATACAACAACCTCGTTGTCGATATCCGCTCCATCCCCATTATGAAGCGATGGGGGTATCCCGTCGTCATCGACGCTTCGCACAGCGTCCAGAAGCCCGGAGGCCGCGGGTCATCGTCGGGCGGCGACCGGGAGTTCATTCCGGCCATCGCCCGGGCCGCGACGAGCGCCGGCGCCGACGGCGTGTTCCTCGAGGTGCACGACGAGCCCAAGGCGGCCTTGTCGGACAAGGAGAACGCGCTCGACATCAAAGATCTGAAGGATCTTTTGGAGTCGCTTTTACGCTTAACGAAAGCCGTTTAAAGGAATTCCCATGACGAAGAAAGATGTCATCCGAACGGGGCGCGAGGTTCTCGAGATCGAGGCCCGGGCCGTCGAGGCCTTGAGCTCCCGTCTGAACGATAGCTTCGCCCGGGCCGTGGGCCTCCTTTACAAGACGAAGTCCCGTATCATCGTCCTCGGCATGGGCAAATCCGGACTGGTCGGCCGCAAGATCGCGGCGACGCTGGCCAGCTGCGGGACGCCGGCGATGTTCGTCCATCCGGCCGAGGCCGGCCACGGCGACCTCGGCATGATCCTGAAGGACGACGTCGTCATCGCCGTCTCGTACAGCGGCGAAACGCGGGAGATCATCGATCTTCTGGATTTCATCAAGCGGATCGGGGTCAAGCTCATCTGCATCACCGGCTGCCGGAACTCGAAGATCGCCAGATACAGCGACATCGTCCTGGACGCGAGGGTCGAGAAGGAAGCCGAGCCGAGCGGGCTGGTCCCCACGGCCAGCTCCACAGCCTCCCTCGCCCTCGGGGACGCCCTGGCCGTCACCCTGATGAAAAAGAAAGGCTTCAGCGAGAAGGAATTCGCTTTCGTCCATCCCAAAGGGGCCATCGGCAAGAAGCTCCTCCGCGTCGAACGGCTCATGCACCGAGGGCAGGACATCCCGGCGATCGGGCCGGAGACGCCGATGGACGAAGCGATCGAGGAGATGACGCGGAAGAAGCTGGGGCTGACCTGCGTCGTCGAGAGCGGCGTCCTCATCGGCATCATCACCGACGGCGATCTGCGCCGGATGGTCAGGAAATACCGTGAGTCGCTGCTCCAAAAAACGGCCCGGGACTGCATGACGGCCGATCCGGTCACGATCGACAAGACCGACCTGGCCACCGAAGCCCTCCATCTCATGGAGCAAAAGAAGATCACCTCGCTCGTCGTCATGAACAAGGACGGCCGGATCGAGGGCATCATCCACCTCCATGACCTGTGGCGGACGGAGATGTTCTGATGGCGGCGGCCGTGGGAGACGCCCACCCCTTGATCAAGAAGCACGCCCATTACGTTTGCCGAAAGAACGGCGGGCAGGGGGCGTTCCGCGAGTTCGTCGAGTACATTATCGCCGCCCAAAAGAAATGGGACACGATCACGTCCCGATTCAAATTTATTTTTGACCGGAAAATCTAGAACGAAACGACGGGGAGGAGAGGCGTGGACATCAATCCGAACATCTTTCGAGAATACGACATCCGGGGAATCGTCGACAAGGACCTGACTCCGGCCGTCGTCGAGACGCTGGGGAAGGGGATGGGGGCCTATTTTCGCCGGCAGGGCAAGCGGCAGGTGGCGGTCGGGCGCGACTGCCGTTTGAGCTCGCCGTCCTATGCCCAGGCCTTGATAAAAGGCCTCCGTGCCGTCGGCTGCGACTGCGTGGACCTGGGAACGATCCCGACCCCTCTGCTCTATTTCAGCATCTTTTATAAGAGCATGGAAGCCGGCGTGATGATCACGGGTTCACACAATCCGCCCGAATACAACGGGTTCAAGCTGATGTCGGGGCAGGAGACTCTTTACGGCGATACGATCCAGGAGGTCTTCCGCATCATCAAGACAAACGAGATCATCCCCGCCGCGGAGGGGACGCAGAGCGCGTACGACATCGTCCCGGAATACATGGATTACGTCGTCAACAACATCAAGCTCCGGAAGAAACTCAAGGTCGTGATCGACGCCGGCAACGGGACGGGCGGCGCGGTGGCCGGGCCCATTTTCAAGAGGCTGGGCTGCGACGTCGTCGAGCTCTACTGTGAGATGGACGGCCGCTTCCCTAATCATCATCCCGACCCGACCCTGCCCGAGGCCATGAAGGACCTGATCAAAAAAGTGAGCGAAACGAGGGCCGATTTCGGCATCGCCTACGACGGTGACGCCGACCGGATCGGCGTCGTCGACGACGAAGGCCACCTGATCTGGGGCGATCAGCTCCTCATCTTTTTCTCACGCGACATCCTGAAGACGAATCCCGGCGCGGCGATCATCTCCGAGGTCAAGGCGACCAAGGTTCTCTACGACGAAATCGCCAGGCTCGGAGGGAAGCCCATCATGTGGAAGACGGGCCATTCTCTCATCAAGAAAAAGATCAAAGAGGAAAAGGCCGTGCTCGCCGGCGAGATGAGCGGGCACATATTCTTCGCCGACCGCTTCTTCGGTTTCGATGATGCCATCTATGCGTCGGCGCGGCTCGTCGAGCTCATGTCCCGATCGGACCTTAAACTCTCGGAGATGCGGGCCGGCCTGCAGAAGACCTTTAGCACGCCGGAGATCCGCATCTACGCCTCGGAAGAGGTCAAGTTCAAGATCGTCGCCGAGGTCAGGAACGAGCTGACGAAAAAGTATCCGGTCATCGATATCGACGGCGTGCGGGCCATCTTTCCGAAGGGCTGGGGGCTCGTCCGCGCCTCGAACACGCAGGCCGTCCTCGTTTTGCGCTTCGAAGCGGAAACCGAAGCCGACCTCGAAGCCATCCAGAGAGAAATGAAAGGAGCCGTGGAAAGGGCCATCCAAAAGCTGGAACACACATGATGAGGAAGCCCGACATCCACGCGGTCATCATGGCCGGCGGCAGCGGGACGCGGTTCTGGCCGCTCAGCCGGCGGAAGACGCCGAAACAATTCCTGCCGATCGTCAGCGACAGGACGATGGTCGAAGAGACCGTTCGCAGAATCCAACCTCTCGTCCCGAACGGGAGGATCTACACAATCGCCAACGGCGCCCAGACAAGGATCCTCCGCCGGCTCCTTCCCGGCGTCCCGGCGAAGAACCTCCTGGTCGAGCCGAAAGGCAAGAACACAGCTCCGTCCCTCATCATGGCCACCGCCTGGGTTTACCTGAAAAATCCCGAAGGGATTGTGGTCGTCCTGCCCTCCGACCACCTGATCACGGACCGGGCGGCTTTTTTAAAGAAGATCGCCGCCGCCGCGGCCGCTGCCGGCAGCGAGGACGCCTTGATCACGTTCGGCATCCCGCCGACATTCCCTTCGACGGGATTCGGCTACATCCATTACCGGAAGGAGGGCGTCCGGAGGCGCTCCGGAGAGCCGTTTTTCGAGGTCAAAGCGTTCAAGGAAAAGCCGTCCCAAGAAATCGCCGAGGGTTTTCTCCGGGCGGGCGATTATTTCTGGAATTCCGGAATGTTCATCTGGAGAGCGAGCGTTTTCGCCCGGAAGATGGAGAGGTTCGCCCCGGACTTCTTTCCGTTCTGGAGGCGCATGCTGGAAGCGCTCAAGGCGGGATCGCGGGCCAGGTTGGCCGCGGCCTTCGAAGAAATCCCGGCCCTGTCCATCGATTATGCCTTGATGGAGAAGGCGGGAGGAGTTCTGGTCAGCGAAGGAAGCTTCGGCTGGTCGGACGTCGGGGCCTGGTCGTCGCTCGCCGAAATATGGGCAAGGGACGGAGCGGGCAACGCCGTCAAGGGCGATTCCGTCGTGCTGGATTCACGGGACGTTCTCTGTTATAACCCCGGGAAGCTCACGGCGTTGGTCGGCCTTCAAGATCTTATTATCGTCAACACCAAGGATTCTCTGCTGGTTTGTCGGAAGGACCTGGATCAAAAGGTCAAAGAAGTCCTCGAGATTCTGAAGAAAGATGGAAAGGCAGGTTATATTTGAATTGTGTGCTTACGGGACAGTGTCCAGAAACTAGACACTATCTTTTCTTCATCATGTTGATCATGCGGATGTTGTTGGAGACGACATACGACATGGCGAAATTCGAAAGCGTGGAAACCACCCAGCCCATGGCTTTATTCTTTTTGTAGAGGCTTTTCAGGCTCCAGTAGGAGACGGCGCTGATGCCGATCTTGACGGCGGCGAAGGCCATGGGGCTCTTGACGATGGATTTCATCAAAGGATTGCCTTCTTGAAGGCCGGGATACGTGAGGGCTTTCCGAGTGGAAAAATAATCGGCGATGTTCAAAGCGATCAAGGAATAGATCGAAACATCGAAGATCCTGTCACCGACCGCGCGGAAGTTCATTCCCCGGCCCAGAGAAACGGGGCTGAAGTTGGCGACGACGCTTCGAGGATTGAGATCTAGGGCGGCGAAACCGGCGGATCTGGCCTCGGAGGCCGGAACCGGCAGAGGCAGGAGGTCGAGGCTGGCGAGGGGCGATGGATTGAGAGGAGCCAGAGCCGTTTCCCCGAGGGACGGTTCGAACTCAAGATCAGCGCTTCGCGCATTGAAAATGGAATCAGCGGATCCAAATGATTTGCTCTTGGCGGCGGCGGCAGGAAGAGCCATCAGATCAAGATTGGCCAGGGAAGATGGATTCAGAGGCGCGAGAGCGGTTAGGCCGAGCAAGGAATAAAGCCCGGGATCGGCTTCATTTGCGATCATCGAAGAGGCCGTCAGGGCCAGGGCAAACATAATGACTAGACCGGCGATTTTTTTTCTCATGTTGGATCCTTTATTTCTCATTGCACATAATGTAATAGCAATAAAGGTGCCAACGGAAGTTTTAGCTAGTTATGTATATTATAATGTTATATTTATATACATTTTATCGACAATAAAGTATTAATGTAAGTGTGTTGATTATGGACACTTAAAAAACATGAAACATCATAAGTAGTAGGCATAAATGAAGATATATCGAAATTAGGCTAAATGTTTATTTATTGGACATATAAAATATAAATATTCTTTAACCCTGATGGATGTTTCACTATAATTGTCCATAGGAGGATGAGACAATGAGACGCTTCTCCTCTTTTTTTCTTTTCCCTGCCTTGATTTTTTCCGTTTTACTCGCCGGCGGAGACGGGGCTGAAAAGCCCCTGATCGGAGCCCGCCATCCGGGCATCTCCCCAGACGGAAACCTGTTTCTGTCGGCCGTTCTCGGTCGATCCGCTTTTCCCGCGTCCCTTCCGCCGTCGGACAAATGGTTCCTCGTCACCATCGGCGGCCAGCCGGTCGGATATATCCATGACATCTCGTCGCGCGACTACCGGGCCGGGGGAGAGGTCCTGGTCTATAGGTCCGAGATGAAAATGGCTCTCAACCGTCTGGGGACCAAGATCGAGCTCCGCTTCGTCACGGGATTCGAAGAAACCGTCGCCGGCCTCCTGACGAAGATCAACTACGAAATGCTCACCTCGGCCATGGCCACGACGACCGAGGCCGTGGTCAAGGACATGGTCATCGAATTCCGCTCGGAATCCGGAGGCAAAAGCTACACCCGGACGATCCCTTACCGCGGAACGCTCCTCGGGCAGGAAGGGATCCGCTTGGCCTCCCTGAAAGCGCTCAAAACGGCCGGCGATTCGGTCGAATTCCTGACTTTTATGCCGGAGCTCGAAGCCGTGAGCAAGGGCAGCCGGAAAGTCCTCGGCGTGGAGACCCTCCCCTTGGGAGGAGGAGACGTGCGGACGCTCAAGGTCGAGGAGTTCATCGAAGCGGCCGCGGTCAAGAGCACGGCCTGGCTCAACGCCGATTACGAGGTGGTCAAACAGGAGATGGCCACACCGTTCGGCCCCAGCGAATTTGTCCTCTCGGACCGGACAACAGCTCTCGCCGCCGCTTCAGGATCGGAACTTCCGGCCGAAATGTTCGAACGATCGATCATCCGCTCGAACATCCGCCTGCCTCTGGCCCGGACGCTGCAATACCTCAAGGTCAAATTGATCCACAGGAATCCCGACCTCGGCTGGCCCGAGCTCAAAAGCCCCGGCCAAGCCCTGGTATCCAAGGACCGCGAGACGCTCGTTCTCGAGATCAAAAGGCCCTCCCTCCCGAAACCGGCCTCATTCCCCATACCCATGTCCGAGAAGAACCGCGAGTACTTGGAACCCAACGCCTTTATCCAGTCGGACGAAGCCGGGCTCCGGGATCTAGTCCGCGGCCTTGTCGCCGGCGAAAAGGACCTCTTCCAGGCGGCCCTCACGCTCGAGCGCTGGGTCTCGGACAATATGACCTTCGACCTCGGCATCGCCCTCGCTCCGTCCACGGAGATCTTTCAGAACCGGCGGGGCACCTGCGTGGGCTACGCCACGCTCCTGGCCGCCATGGCCCGGGCGGCCGGGATCCCGTCGCGCGTCGTCATGGGCTACGTCTACGCTCTCGGCATGTTCGGCGGGCACGCCTGGACGGAAATTCTGATCGGGGACGCTTGGATCCCCATGGACGCGGCGATCGTCGCCCCGGCCCAGGCCGACGCGGCCCGGATCGCCTTCAACGCCGTCTCGATGCATGAGGGGGCCGGTTCGCTCAGCGGAGGGGCCGGCCAGCAGCTCTTCGGGCAGATCGATATCAAGATCCTCGAGTACGCGGGGTCGGACGGGAACAAGATCGGCGTGCCCGAAGGAGCGGCGCCCTACCGGACCGAGGGAGATCTCTATGAGAATCCCTGGCTGGGCCTGACCTTAAAGAAGCCATCCGCCTTCACCTTCACCAAGCTCGATGCCGTCTGGCCGGATCCGGTCCTCATCGCCCTCATCGGCCCGGACGGGGCGAAAGGCGAGCTTCTCCAATCGTCGCTTTTGCCCTGGAAACAATATGACGCGACGGCGAGCGAGCTCATCCGCCGGTTGAACATCGGCGCCCGGATGGAGATCGGCCAATGGAACGGCCGGCCCATGTTCTCCGCGGCGGCTCAGGAAAAGGCGGCCATGATCATCATCGATAAGCCCGAGGTTTGGGTCCTATTCACCGAGGGGAAGGCCGCGCCGAAGCTTCTGGACGAGCTGGCGGCCGGGCTGACATTTGATAAAAAAAAATAGCCCGAACTTTTCAGATCGACATGGCGATGAGCCACTGGGCGGCGAAGTAGGCGCCCAGGATGATCGCCTGCGCGTTCTTGATCTTTTTCGCGAAGCGGTCCACCGCCAGAGCCGAATCCGATACCACGAAAAGCACGGCGCCGATGAACGCCGCCAGAGTCTTTGTCCCCCCGACCTGGATGAACCGTTCGGCGGCCAGGGCGGCCATCGTGGCGATGACAAAAATATAAATGGTCACCGGGATCTTCATGGAGCCGAGATGGGGGAGGAGCAGCCGGATCATGATCAGGCCGAAGACGACGAAGGAGATCATCGGCAGAGAGGAGAGGGACAAAGCGGCCCCCGACCGGAAGGCCGCGATGTAAAAAAGCTGGGCGGCCAGGAACGCGATCAATCCTTCTATAAAGCGCTTCTTGCGGAGCATCATGAAGACGTCCCCGAGGAGCGAACACCCCAGGCCGGCCAGGACCATGGTCTTGTAGGGGGGAGCGAAAACGGGAACGGCCCGTCCGGCGATGATCAGGATGAGGATCATGGTCAGCGGCCTGACGACATAAACGAGGCTGCGGCGCTCCCGGCGATCGGTGATGATGGCCGTCGCGGCCGAGCCGAGGGCCAAGACCGAGAGAACCGAGGTCAGGCTGATCAAATTCCCGGGCTTTCCTTTTTGAGCCTCTCTCTGGCTTCGGCGAACATCGGCTCGGCGTAGGCGCTGTTCCAGGTCCGTTCTTCGAACGACCGCTTTTCGACCATCTTTAAAAAGCCCTCAAAATCGTTGAAGTAGGAACCATAGATATGGAAACTGTCGACGAGGTCGGCATAGCGGCCGACGCGGACGGGCTTGCCGATCCTAGCGCCGATCCGCTCGGCGATGACCCGCTGCAGGTCGGTCAAAGCGAAGACGTTCATGTAGGCCGCTTTATAGGCGTCCCGGGACCGCCAGTGGGTGTTCATATTGAGTGCGTACCCGCCCCTCCCGTCCTCGAGCAGCCGGCACCAGATCCTCTGCAGGCAGGGAGGGTCGTAGGTCGGAATGTCCAGCTTCGGATTCCAGGTGATGGCCTGGGCCCGGCGCGAGTGGCCGGACTGGGCGAGCTTGTCGATGATATAGTTGATCTGGTCGATCGTCTCTCCTTCGATCTCGTAGGCGAACAGCCGCTTGTGGTAGGTATAGGTCCATTTCCCTTCTTCGGGGGCGATCCAATGGTCGTGGACGCCGTCGACCACCTCCTGGCGGTAGATCTCGAGGTCCTCGAGCCCGCCGGGGAAGGCGCGGTGGATGCGCGGCTCGGCGAAGGGATCTTCCACGGTCCACAGGATGGTGCAGTCGCGGGAGGGAGGGTCGCCGGGCTTGTCGTATTCGGTCCTGATCGCGACGCCCTTACGCCAGCATTCGAGGACCGCCTTTTCCCAGGCTTCGGGGAGGGTCGTTCCGGTCACGAAAAGGGTCGGGATGTTGCCGATCATGCTCACCTCGCGATTTCTCCCCGTGTTATTATCACAGCGGAGGAGGCTTGGTCAAATGGGGGAAGCCCCCGGTAAGTTAGGGCCGTAGGGTCGGGTCTCCACTTTCCACTTTTCCTCCAAAAAATGTCGGTTGTGCTTAAAAATGACTGGCAAAAGTGGAAAGTGTAGACGCGGCCCTCAGCTCGCGTTTATAATGTCGGGGCCATGACCTCGCGGCAGCGGATCGAGAGCCTCCTCGCCGGACGTCCGGCCGATCGCGTCCCGTTCTGCCCGGCGGTCTATGAGCACA
>JAPKZI010000078.1 GCA_026393865.1 Candidatus Aminicenantota bacterium | reverse complement strand
CCCATCGACCCAGACCGAAATTGTTGACCCGTTCTTCGGCACCGTCTTGGGCATCGGCGTCAGGACCCAGCCGAAGTTGACGAAAAGGCTTCCCGAGGCGTCTCCCCCCTGCGTCGGCGTGTCGATCGTCCCGAACGGCTTTGAGGCGTGGGCATTATCGCAGGTGATCGTCTTTGTCCCTAGCGACACCTGGTTCCCTTCCTTGTCCGTGGCATAGGCATAAAGCTTGTATGTCCCGTTCCCCTGGCCCGGCAGGAAGTTTGTCAAAAGCATATAACCCCAGCCGGACCGGTAGTTCAAAGGATAGGTGGGATAGTTTGCTTCGACATCCGGACGCGCGCCCTCGACGAAGATGCCGCTCCCGATAAAAACGATCGACGATCCTTCGCCGGCCACAGGGTCGCGCCAAATTTCGACCTTCGTCGTTTCGATATCATCGAGGACCCAGCCCGTCACCGGAATAGCGCCCGTGATCCCGATCGTGTTGTTCAAGGGCGTGGCGAAGTCCCCGAACGGCGGAAACGTCGTCCCCGCGTCATTGAGCGTAAGCGTCACCATGATCGACTGCGGTGAATTGAGAGCGTTCGCGTCGCTGACGACCACGGACCCCATATACGTCCCGGCCGCCAATCCCGCCGCGCTCACATCGATTTGAAGCACTCCATCGCCTATCCCCGAGCGAGGGCTGATGGTCAGCCAACTCGGCGAGGACGAAGCCGTCCAGAGCAGCAGTCCGGTGCCGCCGTTGGTCAGAAGAACATTTTGAGATCGCGTCTTCAAACCCGCAGAACTTCCGAAATTTAGGGCGCGGCGGCTGAGCCCGATTTGAGGGACCCCGACAGCGACGATTGCAACTTGGCTATCCGCTTGGCCGACGGTATTTGTCACGCGCACCCAAAATCGGGCCGTTCCGAAAAGGGAGGGAGTGACATAAATCGAGGCGTCGGAACCGACGGGCGTTGATGTGTCCCCGCTGTCGCCTTGGAACCATCGGTAGTGAAGAGGCTCGCCTCCCGTGGCCGCCACATTCAAGGTCGTTTTCTGCCCACTCGATATATTGCGGGATAAGGGAGAAATATTGATGGATGGAGCGGTGTCGGCCGTATATTTCAGGATCTGATGGTCCCCTACGGCCCAGCCGAGGCCGGGATTGATAAAATAAACGCCGCTCAGAGGAGCCGTCGTTCCGCTGTTTTGTTTGGCCCAAGTCGCCCCACCGTCGGCCGTATGGATGATGTTCCCACTATCCCCCACAGCCCATCCGTTATCAGCGTCAGCGAAATGGAGATCCGACAGCCGAAAGGGACTTTCGTACGGATTTTGACTATATGGCGTCGTCCAGGTCGTCCCTCCGTCAAGAGTCGCCGAGATAAAACTATAGTATCCGCCATAATGAGGAACGCCTAGGTTTCCTAAAACCCAGCCTTTGTTTCCATCTACAAAATGGACGCTTCGTAAAAAACTTCCGGTGGGAATGC
The DNA here is from genome assembly GCA_026393865.1 of Candidatus Aminicenantota bacterium. Classification (GTDB taxonomy): domain Bacteria; phylum Acidobacteriota; class Aminicenantia; order Aminicenantales; family UBA4085; genus JAPKZI01. The sequence goes on along the minus strand of JAPKZI010000078.1, from coordinate 2,064 downwards.
CGTTGTCCTGAGCGACCCACGTTGTCCCGCCGTTCGTGGTTTTGCGTATCAAGCCGGAATCTCCCACGATCCAGCCGGTGTTGACATCAATGAAAAAAAGGCTCGATAAATTACTATAGGAATCGCTGTCTTGCCAGGTCCATGTCAGCCCGCCGTTGACCGTTTTCAGGACGACGCCGTTATCTCCCGCCGCCCAGCCCGTGGTGCCGTTCACGAACTGGACACAGGACAGACGATTGGTCGTGCCGCTCGTCTGCGCCGTCCAGGACTCCCCTCCATCCACCGTCTTAATGATCGTCCCCTGATACCCCACGGCCCACCCCGTCTCGGCATCCGTGAAATAGACTCCATACAATGTTTTAGACGACAACATCGTCACTGTCCAGCTGGTCCAACCGTCCGTTGTTTTAAGAATGATGCCCCCGAATCCTACGGCCCAGCTTAAACTGGGGCTTGCGGCGCAGAGACTATAGGTCCCTTGCATGGGCATGGATTGGGCTGTCCAGGAAACCCCTCCATCCGCGGAGTGAAGGATGACGCCGGCATTACCGACGATCCAACCCGAGTCGGCATCGACGAAATGGACATGATAGAGAACGCCGGAAGCCCCGGCCTTCATTGCGTTCCAAGTGACCCCGCCATCTGTCGTCTTCAGGATTGCGCCTTCGGCCCCGACCACCCAGCCCGTCTTGGCGTCCACAAAATGAACGCCCTGGAAATCCGTCGACCCGCCGTATTGCGAGCTCCACGTCGCTCCGCCGTCCGACGTTTTGAGGATCGTGCCCGCATAGCCCGCCGCCCATCCTGTGACGGAGTCGACGAAATGAACGCCGAACAACCATTTTGCCGTCCCGCTGTCCTGGGAGATCCATGTCGTCCCGCCGTTCGCGGTCTTCAAGATCCTGCCGTAATCTCCGGCGGCCCAGCCCGTGTTGGCATCCACGAAAAAGACGCCGCAAAGATGCCGACCGGTTCCGCTCGTTTGGACCGACCAGGTCGCCCCGCCGTTCTCCGTCTTCAGGATCGTCCCTTCATTGCCGACGATCCAGCCCGTTGATTGATCTACGAAAAAAACGTCCCGGAAAAGTTTATTCGTTCCGCCGGTCTGGGCCGTCCACGCCGTTCCGCCGTTCGTGGTATAAAGGATGAGACCGCCTTCACCCACGGCCCAGCCTGTCTCGGCATCTGTAAAATAAACGCCGTATAATATTAGGCTGGTCGTTCCGCCCGTTTGCTTGAACCAGCTCTGGCCTCCGTTCGTGGTTTTAAGAACGGTCCCCGACGCGCCGACGCTCCAACCCACCTGCGGATTGACGAATTGAACGGATGTCAGAGTAATCTCCTGATTCCGTTTGGACCATGTCCCTTGGGCGAACGCGGGGACGAAGGCCAACGCCAGGACGCCGGCCCATATAACGACATGTCTTATGAGGATTTTTTTCATTTTAGCTCGCCGGATTTTACTCCATTCCCCTAATTCTATGAAGCTCGGACCTTATATTTGATTATACACTTGAAAAGGGGCTTTTTTAAAGGGATCGGATATTCTTTTCTCGGGACGAGAACCATCCTCTCTAAATGACTCTCCAAATCAACCCCTTCGCCTCCCCGGGCTGAAGCCCGGGGCATGCTCAGGGTTGATACTGAGCGGCGCTTTTTACCCCGATTTAAAAATCGGGGTTTAGCGCCGTCGAACGTACCAAAGCGAATTCGCTCTGCCGGTATAGAGCCGTCGTCCAGCCCGTCCGATTGAGCCGCTCCGGGCCGGTCTATCTCTTTCCGAACTTCGGCCTGATCGTAACCGTCACCGGAATTCTTCTCGCTGCGCCGGACTCGTCTTCCTTCAAGAAGATAAGATTGTAGGTCCCCAAAAATCCCGGTCCCGGCATCCAGGAGAACGTTCCCTTCTTGGGGTCGAGCGTCGAGCCGATCGGCAGGGGCCGAAGCTCCTCGCCCACGACCAGGTAGCCTCTGAGGTCCAGGCCCTTCCCAAGGCCAAGTTCCAAGCGCTCGACCTCCCTCATCTGCGTGTGGATCATGCCATAATTGTCGGGCTTGACGATT
>JAPKZI010000020.1 GCA_026393865.1 Candidatus Aminicenantota bacterium | reverse complement strand
TTTTGCTCGGCGAGTCGCTTTTTCAGAGCGACGTGGTCCTTGCGGAAATTCGAGAGCGCCCGGCTGATTTCCCGGCGAGAGATTCGCCGAATCTCGTCCTTGATTGTTTGAGCGAGGGTGGACATGATAATAACTCCTTGTATCTTGAAGATGCACCAATCTGGGGTGGACCCCATAATTTGGACAACGGGAAGACCTTAATAAAGGTGTATTGTCGGCCCGCCGTAATTGCCATTTTATCCCTTTCCATATCCAAAAGCCATTTTCCCGCTGATCGAGGGAAAAACGTCTTCACCATTCGACTGCGTATTCTGGCGAATCTGGCCACCGATTCTGGCCTAAACAGGCCACCTGTTTCTTGAGAAGGAAAAACTCATCCTCGCCATATTTCTTGCCGATTTTTATTGCCAGGAATATTAAATTTGGATTGGTAATCTCCTTTTTTCTACTAACCAACTGCCTCCCATCTTTTGTTACATTCATATAGGTCGTTGCAGTTCCCGCAAGCCCTTGCCTTGTGAACGCTTTAACCTGGATAGGAAGGGTTCGCAAATCTTTTGTCAATACAAAAAGGGAATCCGCCGCCGAGGATCGAATCCTCGAATCGCAGTCGGCGGGCCGGATCAGCCGCGCTTTTCGCGGACGGCGAAGACCGGGCAGGGCGCGTGACGGATGACCTTCTCGGCGATCGAGCCCATCACCAGATGGTGCCAGCCCGTGTGGCCCTGCGTGGCGATGACGATGAGGTCCGCCTTCCCTTCTTCCGCGATCCGGACGATCTCCTTGGCCGCGTTGCCATGGCCGATGACCGCATCGGCCTTGATCGCCGCCGGCACGCGGGTCTTCACGATCTCCTTCAGCTTGTCTTCGGATTCCTTGTGCATGATCCGCTCGAACTCCGGGATCTCGAAGGAGATGTTCGCGTCAGTCGGGCTGTGCGGAAGGACGTTCAGGACGTGAACGACGGATAGCTCCGCTTGAAAAAGCTTGGCCAGGTCGATGGCATAGTCCAGGCCCTGGTACGAAGGATCGCTGAAGTCCGTCGGGCAAACGATTTTTTTAATGGCCAGCATGTTGTGTTCCTTTCCTTTGCGGTTGATTCCTTAATATGGCGGAAGAACTTTATCACAAAGAAAAAAATAAAGTCAATTTGACACGCTCGCCTGAAAGGATAAAATGCGGGGCGGAGAGAGCGCATGAGATTCAAAGCCGTGATTTTCGACCTCGACGGAACCCTCCTTGACACGATCGATGATTTGACCGACGCGATGAACGCGGCGCTGGCCGCGATGGGCTATCCGGGGCGGACCATCGCCGAATGCAAAAAGCTTGTCGGTGACGGTCTCGAGACCTATGTCCGCCGGGCCCTGCCTCCCGGCGCGGCGGACGATCCCCGGGTCGCCGTCCGATTGAAAGAGCTCATGCGGGCCGAATACAAGGTCCGCCAGGATAACAAAACGAAGCCGTTCGAAGGAATAGACAAGATGCTCGATTCCCTGGACCGGTTGGGAATCCCGCTGGCCGTCCTATCGAACAAGCCGCACGATTCGACGCTCGCGGTCATGAAGCGCTATTTCCCGGGCCGGGATTTTCGGGTCATCTTCGGCGCCCGGGACGGGATTCCCGTCAAGCCCGATCCGTCCGCGGCTCTCGAGATCGCCCGCTTGTTAAACGTTCCCCCCAAAGAGATCGCTTATGTCGGCGACACGAACACCGACATGCAGACGGCGAACGCGGCCGGGATGTTCGCGGTCGGCGCGCTGTGGGGTTTCCGCACGGCCGAGGAGCTGTTGACGAATGGGGCGCGAGCGCTGATCGAGAAACCGGAGGATTTGCTGGGCGTCCTTTCCCAACAAAGCTGACCGGTCAAGGGACGAGCCTTCGGCTCGCCACTCGCCCGTAGCTTATATCCACGGGCGAGTACGGCGGAAGTGGACCCCCGGGCAAGCCCGGGGCACTCACCCGCGATGTAAATACGCGGCTGAGTACGGCGGAAGCGGATCCCCAGACAAAGCCTGGGGCCCCTGCTGCCGCCCCGGCCGCCGTCGATTATCGCCGGCCGGCGAGAAGCATCTTGGCCGTCGTTTCCCCGCCGTTAAGGCGCCAGAGCATGGGCTGCGGCCGGTCCAGCCCTTCCGTGAATTCGGGCGTGTTCTCCCAGCGGTAGTTGAGGATCATGGCGTAATCCGAAAAATGCTGCCAGCGCCGGCGCGGCAGATGCGTGACCATGTGGATGTGATTGGCCGGCATCCCCATTTTGGCCACGGACGCCGGGATGTGGGCGAATGTGAGGAACGTGTGCGGCCAGGTATAATCTGAGGCTTGGCAAACCTTTTCAATCAGGGCGGGGGGAAGGTCCTGGCTTTCGGCCTCGTCCTGGACCATGGTGAACAGACCGCTCGGATCGGAATAGGCCAGCCGTCCGGCCAGGCCTTTGATCCCGCCCGGCGAGACGAATCCCACCGAAAAACCGGATCCCGGGAAATAGTGTTCGACCGCCTTGAAAAGGTAGTGCGTTTCGGCGTAATCCAAGGCGGCGCTGCCTGAATTATTGCCATCGACGAAACCCTGCCGCATCCAGGGCTCGGCCTTGTAGGCGCCGGGATTCAGGCCGAGCTCCTTCGCGTTCTTCATGACCTCCCAGGGTTCATAGACCTTGCGGAAATCCATAAAAAGCGTCGGGTGCCCTCCGGACAAGTAACAATAGGCCAGCATCGTCAGCAAACCCTGGACGTCGTTTTCCGTGGCGAAGGGAACGACGGTCTTCCGGCCGGTATGGTCCTCGCTCGAATTGAAGAGGGATTCGGCGATATCGGCCGTGGTCAAGGGCGTGCCGCGCCGGTCCGAGCCCCAGGCCAGCTGGTTCGTCCAGCCGCCGCCGACGGCGTTGATGTCCCGCATGTAGTCGCGGAGGATGAGATAGAGGGCCAGGCCGTCGTCCAAATCCTTTTTATCGGCGGCGGTCAAGGTCGGCGGCTTGATCCGGCCGTCGGAATAGACCGGAGCGCGCCGCTCGATAAGCTCCACGGTATTGTTGAAAATGCGGCCTTTGAACTTGACGTTGAGAACCCAGTCGCGGAGGGCTTTGAGCTCGTCGGGGTCGTACCCGCCCTTCTTGCGGAGCATGTCGGCGAAGATCTTCATGGACTCGCGAGCGGATTCGAGACCGAAGAAACGGCGCGAGGCGTGGACATGATTGAGAGCCGTTTCCATCTGCATGGAATCGGTGTCCACGGAGAGATAGCGTTTGCCGCGGAGGGCGACGACGGCCAGGACGGCGTAGGCCAGATCGACGATCTCGTCCTTGGTCTTATCGTCGAACGGCGGCGTCAATCCCGTTTCGGGCATGGTCCCGATCACCATCGGGCAAAGGCGGCCGGTCTGGGCGTAGGCGCCGACGAGCGCGTCGATGCCGACGACGCCCGGCTTGGGAGCGTTGTTCCCGCCTACGCAGGCGAGGGGTGTGGATTGCGGAAAGTGGGCCGTCAGGGCCATCGCCGATTTCCCCGGAAAAAACCAGGTGTCGGGGACGATGAACAGGGCTTCGGCGCCGGCCTCCTTCAGCTCCCGCGCGGCCGCGTCCGCGGTCCGTTCGCTGTCCACGAGACGCGAAGCAAAAAAAACGTTGGGATGCGCGCCGTCCGGCAGCCGCAGCCTTTCGGCCAGCAGGCGGGCCGTCATCGTCCCGATGTTATAAGCCCGTTGTCTCGATTCTTCGTCGATCCTCGGATCGCAGGGGACGAAGACTCCCAGCGTAGGGGCGCCGGCGTTTTTCTTTTTGATGAAGGGCATGCGGCCTCCTTTGCTTCCCGGGATATGATAATTATATGCGAATGGATGGTTTCTTCAAAGCTTAAAGGCCGGCTCGCGGAAGGGCGGACGGCCGGCTCTCGCCGTCCGGTCGAACGAATCCACAGATTTCGGGGGCGCGAGATCCTTCGCTTCGCTCAGGATGACAGGGTGGTTTTTTAAATGTATTCGATGGTCGCCGGAGGCTTGGGCGTCAACTCATAGACGACGCGGGTCACCTGAGAGATCTCTGTGGTGATCCTCTTCGCCATCCGGGTCAGGACCGCCCAGGGAACATTCGTCGGTTCGGCCTTCAAAGCGTTCGTGCTTTCCACGGAGCGAATGACGATGATATTTCCGAACCTTCTCTTCCCGCCGACGACCCCCGTGCCTTGATCATTCAGGAGAACGGCGAACGCTTGGAAGGGTTTGAACCGGGCGATCTCCTCCTCGACGATCACGGTCGCCTTGCGGACAAGGGCGACCCGCGCGGGAGTGACCTCGCCGACGACCCGGGTCGCCAGTCCGGGCCCCGGGAAAGGCATCCTGGTGTGGATCTCCCGCGGCAGGCCGACCGCCTTCGCCACGAGCCTCACTTCGTCCTTGAACAGGTCTTTCAGCGGCTCGATCACTTTGAAGCCGTAGCCTTTATCCGGATCGATGCCGATCTGCTCCAGGATATTGTGCTGGGTTTTGACCCCGCCCTTCGTTTCGAGGATATCCGCTTTGATCGTCCCCTGGACGAGGAACCGGGCCCCGCTCTGCCGGACCGCTTTTCCGAAGACGGAATAGAACGTATGGCGGAAGGCCTTGCGTTTTTCCTCGGGATCGATTTGTCCTTCCAGCGCGGCGAAGAACTCGTCGCGGGCGTCGATGATATCGACCTTGATGCCGAGACCCTTGAAGATCCCTCGGACGCTTTCAGGCTCTTTCTCGCGCATCAGGCCGTCGTCGATGAAGATGTTTTTCAAGTTCGCGCCAAGCGCCCGGGCCGCCAGGACCGTGCAGGCCGAACTGTCCACTCCGCCGGACAAAGCGGAGATGGTTTTCTCCTTCCCCGCGGTCTTCTTGATCTCGTCGATCTTGTCGGAGATGAACGCCTTGAGATTCATTCGTGCTCCCCCTTACAAAACAAAAGAGTTCCTTCCTTCGTCGATCCTTATTTGTTGACCACGGTCATGGACGCGCCGATGGCCGCCGCCTCGGATAACTCTACTTTGTGCACGATGGTGAAGGTCCCCGTGCTGTTTCTCGTGTAGATGGCCGGGAACGTGATCTTCTTCGCGCTGCTGCAGGCTTCGGTGAAGGTGTTCGTTTGATCGAAGACGACGACACCGGCCACAGTGACGATATCGCGCCGCTTCCCGTTGTCACCGCCGCCGATGGTCAGGTCCATGGTTAAAGAAATATCGGTCAGCGTTCCGCCTGTGGCCGCCAGCGTATACGTCACCTGGTCCTGCCAATTGTTGTTCTCGGTCGGATTGGGGTAGGCGTCGGGCGTGAGAGTGATGGTCCCCTTCGCCCCAGCCCATGTTCCCTCCACCGAGAATTTCCAGAAGGTGCTGAAACAGGAACTGCTGTATGTCCCGTCGCCGCTTTTTTTCTTGAATGGACCGTTCTCGGAGAAGAACAGGTAATAGATGAGCCCGCTGACGACCGCCGAGACGAGCAGGGATTTCAGGATAGTGCCCATCAGGCTGCCTCCCCGGCCCCTGACCGGCGCGGCGATCTCTCGGCCGGCGATGGCCGTGCCCGGTTCCGGGCACGGTTCCACGTAGTATTTCAAGCTCTGAAGGTTGAGCCCCTCGAAAGACTTTCCCTCGCCCAGAAGGGTTTTGGCCTGGCAATAATACTTGATCGCGAGGTCCTTTAATTTCAGCGACTCATAAATGGCGCCGGCCAGGAGATAGGTCTCCCCTTTCAGCGCAAGCCGGCCCCCCACTTGGCCGAGATCGACGAGCAGAGTTTCGACCAACCCCCGGGCATAGTCCATATTGTCGGCGAAATAAGCCTCTTTCACCCGGTTGAGTTTAATATTAAAATCATCGGTCTCAGCCAACGCCTCACGGGCCGGCGGCGTGATCTCTCCCCCGAAGATCTCCCCGAGGAGAGGCAGCGCCCCAAGGCTGAGCCCCTCGATGGTCGGATCCCCCCGGCCGAGCAACCCCAAAGCCTTCCGGTAATGCCTTCGTGCCGTTTCGTCCTCTCTGAGTTTCTCCGCGCAAGCTCCGAGCAAGACATAGACATGACCGAGGAAATCCCTGAAGTCGGTCCGGTTCTCGTCCAAAACCAGGACGATCGCCTCGAGATTCTGCCTGGCGGCGGCATATTTCCCATCGGCGTAATCCTGCCTGGCGCTGGCAAACCTCATCAACGGCGTTTCCTGCTGGGAGAAGACGAAATGGGCTTCGGCCGCGATTAAAAGACAGAGGGCGATAGATAAAAATTTACTTAAAGTGCGGTCCCTGAGAGAAAACATAGTTTCCTCCTTAGCGATTTAAACATAGGGGAATAAAGCCCATTTGTCAAGCGAAAGTCTGGGGTCGCGTCTCCAATCGACCGGCAAAAAGTAAAAATTGTAGACGCGACCCCGAATTTTGACATCGTCTTTCTTATATGTTATTTGTGTCCGCGGAAGTCCTCTCGGGCCAAGATGTCATCCATTCGTCAAGGGAAGAAAGAAAAAAAAGCGTTTATCCCTGTCCTTGTCTGCCTTTCTTTAAGCTTGATCCGGCCGCTTCCCGTTCTTGGGCAGGAGCAGGGAACGGCCGGAAAGTCCCTTGGCTCATTGGAAAAGTCCCTGCTCATCCCAGGCTGGGGACAGCTCTCCGAAAAAAGATATATCGAGGGGGTTCTATTCCTTGCCGCCGAGGCCTTTTGCCTTTATGAGATCTTCCTCACTGACCATGCCGGCAACCGGAATTACAGCCTTTACAAAAAGGCCGAAACCATGGACGATGCCGTCCGATTCCGTCAGCTCGCAGAGAAATTCGACGCGCGGCGAAACCGGTTCCTCCTGGCCGCGGCGGCCGTCTGGGCGGTGAATCTCGTCGATATCACCCTGATTGTCAAGAATAAAGCACAGCGGGACAAATCGTTCTCCCTCAGGATCCAAGGTGGCCAACATCAAATCCTTTCCATCACGGCTCGCTGTCGTTTTTAGCCTGGTCTTCGCGGCCGCCTGCCAAGACCGGCTGTTCGACAATCCGTTCGACCCGCAGGCCGGCGAGATCGTCTTCGAGGTCGTCAACACCATTTATACTCCGGCCATAGGACCGCGGGGTTTGACCTGGGACGGAACGGCCCTCTGGAACGTGGACGGCGCTCATAACACCCTTTATGCCCTCAACGCCGCCAGCGGCGGCCTCGTTCGGACCTTGAAGTCCCCCCTGTTCAACACGACGGACGTGGCCTATGACGGTCAGGACCTCTGGGTCTGCGGCGAATTCGACGTGAACGTTTACAAGATCGGTCTCTTCAACGGCGACATCCAAAAACGGCTGAACATGCAGCGCGGCTCGTTCACGGCCATGGAATACGGCCAGGGATTCCTTTGGCTGGCGGACGCCCAATCCAACAAGATCCTGAAGGTCAATCCGGAAACGGCCGAGGTTCTCGGCTCGTTCGCGAATCCCGGCGTCCGGGCCGGAGGTCTGGCCTTCGACGGAGGCCATTTCTGGGTTTCCGACCCCCGCACCCTCTCGATCTACGAGACCGACCTCGGCGGCCGCGTTCTGCGGAAGTACCTCTCGGCCGGCCAATCGCCCCAAGGCCTGGCCTTCGATGGCCGGTTCCTCTGGAACGTGGACGCCAACCAAAAGCTCTATCAGTTGAGATTTCAAAAATGAGCGGGAGAAGATCGGCCGGCCTTTTTTTATTATGGGCCGGGCTGGCTTTGTCCTCGTTCGGAGCCGGTTCGAGCGTCCTCCTCCGCGTCGACGGCGCTTACCTCGTTTACAGCTACGACCATAATCAGATCTATGGAGAGAACGTCACGTTCAGATTGGATCCCTACGATGTCGCCTGCCGGTATCTGAAGATCGATCTCGCCTCGCGCTCTTTCACCGCCTACGGCGGCGTCCTTTTAACGAAGGATGAGGAGAAGCGCGAGGCCGACGAGCTCCTCTTCGATCCCCAGAAAAAGGAAGGACTTCTCCTCGCCTATAAGGAAAGCATCGAGATTCAACCTTTGGATCCCGGCCAGTCCCTCTCTGAAGCGGCGACGCAAAGCCTCCTGGACAAGCGGCGGATCCTGGCCGGCGTCGGCCTGAGCAAGATCCGGGACTCCCTGATCTACGCCACGGCCCGGACGCTTGAGATCTCCCCGGCCCTCGAGGTCTCCGGGCTGGAGGTCACCCTGTTCGTCGAGGGGATCGAATCCCTCGGCTTTAAAACATTCAAGCTGTCGGGCGGCGACCAGCAGCGGACGAACGGCTTTTCCCTGGACAAAATCTGGTTCACCAAGAGCCAGGGACTGTTCGGAAAGGCCGGCTATACATACGAGAAAGAAAAGAAGGTTCGGAGCTTAACCCAGCTTTACTACGAAGAGCACGCCATCCTCAAGGATTACGCCGGGCTGCCGCGGCAGCTCGACCTGCAAACCTCAACCACGTGGACGGTGAAAGAGAGACTCGACGTCGGCTTGGCCGGCAGCTACAATTCGACGAGCCTGTGGAGCTCGCGCCTTTGGTTCGAGACGAGATCGCGGAACGATAAACGCAACCTTCTCCTGGATTTCGCCTACAACAAACCTATCCATAGCCGGGGCGAAGCCTGGCTGGGGCTCCAATCGAAGCTGGATTTCGAGACCTGGGGACAGCTGTCCGTCCAGGGCAAATACGAGGTCCACGACCAGGCCCTCCTCAATGTCGCTTATCGCAATGTCCTGTTGAAGAAGATCAGCCTCCAGCTTCTTTCCAGTTATTCGCGGATCCTCGTCGGCGGGACGGGCCAGATTTCCAAGATCTTCACCGGCGATATCAACCTGGCTTATAACGCCGATCGTTTCAGCCTGGCCGCGGATTACTACCTCAATGACGATCTTTTCGGGAACCAACGCCTGACGCGCCCCCAAATGCGGCTCGGGCTGAATCCCTTGACCTTCTACGGCGGCCTGCTGACCGCGACGTTTCAGAACGTCTTCATCATCAACAATATCAGGCGGGACGCTTATACGGCGAATAGCTTCAGCAACAACAGCGCCCTCAATCTGTCAGCCAAGCCGCTCTTCTTCGGGCCGGACACGAGCCTCCAGGTCAACCTGGCCCTCGAACAGTTCCTCGAAAAGGAAGGCCGGAATTTCACTTCGGGAGGCCTGATCCTCCGGGCGAACCGGACCCTCGGCCGCGGGATAGCGATTGAGGGATTCTACAGCCTCCAGTCCCGGCGCAGGTCGAGGGGTTGGCTGATCGAGGGGACGACCAGCCAGGACCTGAGCGCGGTTCTCCGGGTCGATCCCGGAGGGAGGATCAACGGCTGGGTCTCCTTATCCTTCGATCCGAAGGCGAACGATTGGAAACAGTCCTTCGCCGACATCTCGATCGGACTTTTCAAGAACTGGAAATTCCAATCCCTGTTGAACTATGACTTCTTCAGGAACAGGCTCAACAACGTCGATCTCTATCTCGTCCGCGACGCCGGCCGTTTCGATCTCCGCTTCATTTGGCGGAGCCTCTCGAAGCAGTTCCTGGTCGAGCTCATCCCCTCGCTCTAAAAATCCGGCGGCAGGCCTTTTCTTTTAGATTTTCGCGAACCGCTTCACGTAGGCCCGGACTTCGTGGACCCCGAAGAGACGACAAGCCGCGTAGAAAACGAGAAGCCCGACGACGCCGCAGAGGACGACTCCGGCCAAATTGACCAGGAACGATCGGCCGGCGATCGAGCGCAGGCCGGCGAACAGGGCGGCCGCGACCCCGCCGCAGAGGAGCGCCGCAACGCTCATCAGGCCCGCATACTTCCACAACGGTTTAGGATCAAAAGCACCGATCTTCTTCGGCAGAAGCCAAAAAAGAATGAGGATATTGACGACCGCGGCGATCGTCGCCGATAGGGGAAAGGCCCGATAGCCGAGGACGCGCATCAAAGCGAGGTTGAGGACGATGTTCACGCCGACCGAGGCGAAACTGGCGAACATCGGGGCCCGGGCGTCCTTGGAGGCGTAAAAGACCACGGCCACATTGCGCAGGGCCGAAATGAAAGGAACGCCGATCATGTAGAGGACCAGGATCTGGGCCACGGGGATCGTATCCTCGGGCCGGAAACGGCCGTGTTCATAAATAACGCTCACAATCGGGTTGGCCAGGAAGGCGATGAGAGCCGAGGTGGGGAGGGTCAGGAATAGGACCATTTTGAGCGAATCGAAGAGCATGGTCCTGACCTCGCCGGTCCGGCCGTCGGCGACGAACCGGGAGAGGGCCGGGAGGGCCACCGTCCCGACGGCGATGCCGAACAAACCCAGGGGCAGATGCTGGATCCGGAAGGCGTAATTCAGCCAGGTCAGGCTGCGCTCGGCAAGGAGGGAGATGAGCATCGTGTTGACGAAGATGTTGATCCGGGAGCCGGACAGCCCGATCGCCACCGGGACGAAAAGGGCCATCACCTTCCGGAATTCCTGGTCCCTGAAATTCAAGTAAAAGCGGTAGCGAAAGCCCCGCTTGTGGAGCCGCGGCAACTGGATCGCGAGCTGCATCAGGCCGCCGACGGTCACGCCGATGGCCATCCCGTAGATCGGGTCGGCGCCCCGGGCCCTAAAATAGGCGTAGAGCGCGATCGGGGTGATGATTGAGAAGACGTTGAAGAACGCCGGCGCGAGCGAGGGGACGAAGAACTCGTTTTCGGTGTTGAGGACGCTCATGGCCCAGGCCGCCAGGGCGATGAACAAGAGGAACGGAAACATGACGGCGGTCAGGTTTCCCGTCAGGGCGACTTTTCCCGGAATCTTTTCGAATCCCGGAGCGATGAACCGCACCAGCCAGGTCGAAAAGACGATCCCGGCGAGCGTGACGGCCCCGGCGAAGATAAAGAGGGTGTTCAGGATATTGGAGGCAAAAAGATTTTGAGCCTCCCTCCCCTTCCCTTTCTGATCGGTCAGGGCCGGGACGAAAGCCGCGGACAGGGCATTTTCGGCGAACAGGTCGCGCAGCGTGTTGGGAATGCGAAAGGCCGCGTTGTACGCGTCCGTCGACATGTTCGCGCCGAACAGTCCGGCGAAAACCTGCTCCCGGACGAGGCCCAGCACGCGGCTGATGGCCGTCCCGAGGGTGAAGGACCGGACGCCCTTCGCGATGTCCGCCATGGGATTTGACCTCTCGACCATGGCTTATAGCATAGGGTCTGGGTGAAGTCAAAAACGGGGAAAGCGGCCTGTCCGCTTGGGATTTGAGCCCTAATCTCGCTTAACCCGCAACGGGGACAATTTCAGCGTCTCGATGGCGTGGTGGCCGATTTTCAATTTCAGCCCGTTCCTCTGCGAAGGGATCGCCGTCCCCTCCTCCTCGATCATATTGACCTTTTCGGCCTTTTCGATCGGGACGAAAATGTCGAGTTGGACCTCGGCGTCCCGGCCCTCGATATCAAAACAGCGGACGACGACGGTCTCCTCGTCCTCGGCCTTCTTGATCGTGCTGAAGAGGACATTGCCCGCGGAGAAGGAGAAAAAGCTCTTCGCCTCGGGCAGAACGGCGCCGGCGGCGGGCGCGGGCTCGAGGACGACAAACAAGGGAACATTAGCCTGGATGCCGGGGCGATAGCCGTTCCGCCAGCCCGGCGCGTGCGAGACGATCGAAAAACGGTAATGATGGTCGCCCTCTTGGAGATACCAATTGCCCTCCCCGTGGCAGCTCCGGCGTGAGGCCAGAAGGACGGCCTGGAGAACGGGGTAGTCGACCGGCCGGTCCGTCGGATCCTGATAATCGTTGACGGCGACGCTGGTCGTCAGCGTCAGGCCGAACCGCGGGTCGCTCACGTTCAGGAAATTCTGGACCTCCCGCGGCCGAATCTGGGAGATGGGCTCGTCGTAGACCACGTTCCCATAAGCCCGGCCGCCCGTGCCGGGGACTTCGCTCACTCCTACTTCAACGACGCCCATCGGGACTTCGTAGGCGATCTTTCCGTTGGGCGCGGCCGCCGGCAGGGCCATCCGGTACTCGCGATAGGGAGAACCGTCCCAGCCGATCATCGATATTTCGCAATCGATGCGTTTGAGCGAATTATAGACGATGAGCTTCTCTTTGATCGTGCAATCCGACATAGCCTGGGTCAGGCTATAGACCGTCTTGACTGGGCCGGAATCGCCGGCTTCGAATACCCACGGGGTTTTATGGGCGCTGAGCCTGTCGAAGCCCTCCATGGTCGGCTGCTGGACCCGGCCGAATTCGCCCGCGCCGCTGCCGACGGATTGCAAGGTGAAGACCTCGAAACCAAGGAATTTCCCGGTGTTCAGAAGCTCGACCTTGAGCTCCTTGTCGAAAATACTCTTGACTCCTCCTGGGGCAAGCTCGATCCTGTAGAAGGCGTTCTCGAGCCGATCCGAATACGGACGCGGATAGGACGGCACGACCTGCGGTTGGACGAGGTTCGAAAGGTCCGCGGCCGGGTTGAGATAAAACGTTTTATAACCGAGAGGAGGGACGTTTTCGGCGATGAACTCGAAGCGGATGTCCCCCTCGGGCTGATCGGGGAGCGGAGGCAGGATTTGATGAGGCCGGACCTTTCCCTGCGCGTC
>JAPKZI010000229.1 GCA_026393865.1 Candidatus Aminicenantota bacterium | reverse complement strand
AGGCTCCCATAGCGGAGGGGGGTCCCCTCGGCTCTGCCGAAGGGGGGAACCGACGGGACTGGTTCCCCAGGGAGCCGGGGGCCAACCCTGTCGCCGCGTCGACGGCGGCCGGGGCCCCGGGCATTGCCCGGGGGTCCACTTCCGCCGTACTCGCCCGTGGATACAAGCCACGGGCGAGTGGCGAGCCGAAGGCTCGTCCCTTGACCAGATATTCAACAAAATGGACGAGCGACGCCTCTCCTGGCTGGCCCTGAACCTGGCCCTCTGGGACAATCTGAAGCTCCTGCAGAAGGTCCTGTCCCGGTTTCCCTCCCCCCGAGAGGCCTTCCGCGCGCCCGAGGCCGAGCTCACCAGTCTCGGATTTGACGCGGACCGCGCGGAGCGCCTGCGCTCGCCGGCCTTCATGGAGCGGGCCCATAAAGAATTTGACAGACTCCAACAGAAAGGCTATTCTCTTGTAACCTTTGGGGATACGGAATACCCGGCTGACCTCAAGGAAATATTCGACCCTCCCTGCGTCCTTTACGTTCAAGGGCGCGCGGAGGTGTTGCAGGGCCCGGCCGTCGCCATCGTCGGCACGCGAAAGCCCTCCCCTTACGGAAGGGCCGTCGCCGAGCGGCTGGCCGAGGACCTTTCCTCCCGGGGGGTAGTGGTCGTGAGCGGGCTCGCCTTGGGCATCGATTCGGCCGCCCATTGGGGAGCTCTTAAAGGAGGACGGACAGTCGCCGTGTTAGGATCGGGATTGGACAATATATATCCGAGAGTGAACCGCAAGCTCGTCGATAAGCTCGCCGAGAGGGGAGCGGCCCTGTCCGAATTTCCCCTGGACACGGACCCCTTCGCGGCCAATTTTCCCCGGCGAAACCGGATCATCAGCGGGCTGGCCCGGGCCGTCGTGGTCGTCGAAGCCGCCGAGCGGAGCGGCTCGCTCATCACGGCCGGATTTGCCCTCGACCAGGGCCGGGAGGTCATGGCCGTTCCGGGCAACGTCACGTCGGACATGAGCCGGGGATCGAACGGGCTGATCAAAAAGGGGGCCAAGCTCGTCGAGAGCTGGGAGGACGTGGCCGAAGAGCTGGGCTCTCCGCTACGGGAAACGCTCTTGGCCCAAAAGGAAGGCGAAACGCGGCCTCTCCCTTTGATGACCGATAGCGAGGCGGCCGTGTATCATTGGTTGAAGCCTGACGAGCTCACCCATATCGACGAACTGGTCGAAAAAGGAAGCCTGTCGGCTTCCGAACTGCTCGTCCTCCTGCTCGCCCTTGAGATCAAGGGACTGGTCAGGCAGAGCCCGGGCATGAATTATCAGAGGAGAATTTAGATGGACAAGGCGCTTTTCATCGTCGAATCGCCGGCGAAAGCGAAGACCATAAACCGTTATCTCGGACCGGACTACAAGGTCATGGCCTCCATGGGCCATGTCCGCGACCTGCCCAAAAGCAAGCTGGGCGTCGATGTGGAACACGGGTTCGAGCCCCAATATGTCGTCATCCCCGAGCGGCTCAAGGTCGTCGCCGAGCTCCAGGAGGCCGCGGCGAAGGCGAGCTCGATCATCCTGGCTGCCGACCCGGACCGCGAGGGCGAGGCCATCTGCTGGCATCTGAGCGCCCTGCTCGAAGGGGCGAACAAGAACATCTACCGGGTCATGCTTCACGAGATCACCCAGCCCGCCGTCGAACAGGCCGTCCAACATTTGGGCAAGCTCGACCGGGACATGTTCAATGCCCAGCAGACGCGGCGCATCCTGGACCGTCTCGTCGGCTACCTCATCAGCCCGCTACTGTGGAAAAAGGTCGGGCGGGGATTGAGCGCCGGCCGGGTCCAGTCCATCGCCCTGCGCCTCATCTGCGAGCGCGAGAAGGAGATCAAGGCCTTCGTCTCGGAAGAGTATTGGACGATCTTTGCCCATCTCTCGGCGTCGAACCCGCCGCCGTTCCGGGCCGCGCTGACGAAGATCGACGGCAAAAAGGCCAAGATCGCGAACGAGGCCGGCGCGGCGGCGATCGTGGCCGACCTCAAGACGGCCGACTTCATCCTGAACAAGATCAAGGTCCGGGAAAAGAAGAGGACTCCGCCGCCGCCCTACATCACCAGCACCCTCCAGCAGGACGCCTACCAGCGCCTCCACTACCCGGTCAAGCGGACGATGTCCATCGCCCAAAAGCTTTACGAGGGCATGCCCATCGGCGAGCTCGGGCCTGTCGGCCTGATCACCTATATGCGCACCGATTCGGTCCGCGTCTCGAACGAAGCCCAAGTCTGGGCGCTCAAATATATCCAGACCCGGTTTTCTCCGAAGCACGTGCCGGCCAAACCCCACTTTTACAAGAACAAGAGCCGGGCGCAGGACGCCCACGAGGCGATCCGGCCGACTTCCCCCGACCTCGCCCCCGAGGTCGTCAAGCCTTATCTCAAACGCGAGGAGTTCAGCTTGTACCAGCTCGTCTGGAACCGGTTCCTCGCCTCGCAGATGAGCGCCGCGCTCCTCGAGGAGACCGAGTTCGAGATCGCGGCCTCGAAATATCTCTTTTCGGTCAAGGGCGAGGTCCTGAAGTTCGCCGGCTACCTCGACCTCTATCCCAACCGGGAGAACGGCGAAAAAGAAAACCTGCCCGCGGCGCATGAGGGCGAGAAGCTCCGACTCGCCGGGACCGGTCTTGAACCCAAACAGAACTTCACCCAGCCCCCCGCCCGCTATACGGAGGGCACATTGGTCAAAGAGCTCGAAGCCAAAGGCATCGGACGGCCTTCGACATACGCGCCGATCATCACCACCCTCCAGAACCGCGTCTACGTCGTCAAGGACCAGGGCAAGTTCGTCCCGACCGACCTGGGGATGTTCGTCACCGACTTCCTCGTCCGGAATTTCCAGGACCTGATGGAGATCAAGTTCACGGCCCAGATGGAGGAGGAGCTCGATCGGATCAGCGAGGGCGGGCAGGACTGGCGCGTTTCGCTCAAGGGCTATTACGAGCGACTCGACAAGGACCTCAAGGCCGGGATGAAGGTGGAAAGCGTCAAAGCGAGCGGCATCCCGCTCGACGGCGCCTGCCCGAAATGCGGCAAGCCGCTCGTGCTCAAGAGCGGCCGCTTCGGCCAGTTCAGAGCCTGCTCCACCTATCCGGACTGCGACTTCAAGGAAAGCATGGTCAAAAAGGAGGTCGTCCTGCTCGAGGAGAAGTGCCCGACCTGCGGCTCCCAGCTTGTCCAGAGGTGGGGCCGCTTCGGCCAGTTCATCGCCTGTTCCGACTATCCGAAGTGCAAATACATCAAGAAGGACCAGACGGACACCGGCATCGCCTGTCCGAACGCCTGTGACGGGACGATCCTCAAACGCAAGACGCGCCGGGGGAAGTATTTCTACGGTTGCAGCCGTTTCCCGAAATGCCGCTTCGCCACCTGGGACGAGCCGGTCGCGAAGCCGTGTCCCAAGTGCGGGAAGCCGTTCCTGCTCCAGAAGACCTCCAAGAAAGAGGGGACGTACCTCCACTGCTGGGACGAGACCTGCGGATATAGAGATCCGGCCAAGGCCGAGGCCCCCCATAAAAAGGACAAGGAAAAAGCCGCCAAGGAAAGCCCGGCCCAGACCCCGGTGCCGGCGGAGAAGGCGGCCGGCGGGGAAATCCCGGGACCGGAAAAGCCCGGGGTCGGAAACCCTTCGAACACGGAATCCTAATCCGTCCGAATAATCCCCCTCAATCCCCCTCCGGATAGGGAGCGAGGCCGATTCCGGATCTTCTCTCCCTTGTGCCCTCTCCCTCTTGAGGCTAAAATGAAACAAAGATGAAAAAGGAGCTGGACGCGTACCTGGCCTATCTGCGGCACGAGCGGAACGCCTCGCCTCACACGATCTCCAGCTACAAGATCGATCTCAGCCAGTTGGCCGCGTATCTCGAAGCCAGAAAGCTGAAGCTCCCCCAAGTGGACAATGTCGTCCTTCGCGGTTTTCTGGTCGAGCTGTACCAAAAGAAGCTGACCAAGACCTCGGCGGCCCGCAAACTCGCCGCCATCCGTTCGTTCTTCGAGTACTGCGTCCGCCGGAAATGGGTCGAGGACAATCCGGCCAAGGTCGTGGCCACGCCCCGACTCGACCGGCACGTGCCGAGATTCCTGTCCGAGGACGAGATGGTCAAGCTGCTCGAGGTCCCGCCCTCGGACGACGCCCTGGGTCTCCGGGACCGGGCCATTCTCGAGTTTTTTTACGCCACCGGCATCCGGGTCAGCGAACTGGTCGGGGCCGATCTCGACGACATAAGCCTGGACGAGAAGATGGTCCGCGTGCGCGGCAAAGGCAAGAAAGAGCGGCTGGTGCCGTTTGGGCGGAAGGCCGCGGCGAGCCTCGAGGCGTACCTGCGCGTCAGGCCCTCGTTCCCGCTCGTCCTGGGCGAGCCGGCCGTGTTCTTGAATTATCAAGGAACGCGGCTGACGTCCCGCTCGATCCAGCGGCTCGTGACGAAATATTTCAAGTTGGCCGCGCTCCGGACGAAGATCAGCCCTCACGCCCTGCGTCATTCCTTCGCCACGCATCTCTTGAGCCGCGGCGCCGACCTCCGCGTCATCCAGGAGCTCTTGGGCCACGAGAGCCTGGCCACGACCCAGAAATATACGCACGTGGACGTCAAGCATCTGCTCGACGTCTACCGCAAAGCCCACCCCCGGGCGCGGAGCTCGTCATAGACGGTGCTTTTTTGGGTCCTGTCGTCGACCAGCCCCGTCGTCCTCGCTCATCACCCACCTTCGGGGGGTCCCATTCGCTTCGGCCTCCGGGGCGCCCGGTCGACGCCACCCAAAAAAGGCGCCGTCTACTCCTCGCCGTCGATAAAAAATAAGGAGCATGATACCGTGAATTGATCCGTGGCGACTGGTTCCCCAGGGGGCCGGGGGCCACCCTGTCGCCGCGTCGACTATCCTTAAGTCAACTTTAGGAATCCCGGCGGACTCGTTCAGTCAACTCCGGTAGTCGGACCCTTGCATGAGCTGTTCATAACAAATTGTAAATAAATGAAATACTGGCATGGGTGTCCTGGCATGGGACTTGCATTAAAAAGGGCGAAAGGAGGTCATCATGAAAAAAATCATCGCGAAAGGAGTGGCGCTCAGCCTCGTCCTCGGCCTGGCCGTTCTTCCCGTCCTCGCCCAGCAGGCTCAGCAGACGCCGCCGTCCCAGGTCGGGAAGCCCGCTGTCGAAAAGGTCAACCTTAACACCGCGACGCTCGAAGAGCTCCAGAAGCTGCCCCAGGTCGGTCCGAAAATCGCCCAGCTGATCATTGACTACCGGAAGCAGAACGGGAACTTCAAAAAGATCGAGGACATCATGAAGGTCCGCGGCATCGGGGAAAAGACGTTCGCCCGGATGAAGGACATGCTGGTCGTTTAGGCCGAGGCTCCCGAAAGCGCTCAAAAGGCGCGCCCTCCGTCTTCGGCCATCCCCCTTCCGGGCGAAGGGGGATGGCCCTTTTTTATCTTTTCAAATATCCACGCAGGAACGCCTCCATCTTTTTCAGGGCGCGGCCGCGGTGGCTGACGGCGTTCTTTTCTCTAGGCTTGAGCTCGGCGAATGTCTTCCGCAGAGGCCTGTAGAAAAAGATCGGGTCGTAGCCGAAGCCGAGCGACCCTTTTTTTTCAAAGAGGATATCGCCCCGGACGCGCCCGGTCACGGTCTTGACGGCCCGGCCGTTCCTGGCCAGGACCATGGAGCAGACGAAACGGGCGCGCCGTGCGGCGGCGGGGGTGTTCCTCATCAAGCGAAGCACCTTTTGGATGTTCTTCTCGTCCGTCGGCCGCCGCCCGGAGAATCGGGCCGAGAAGATCCCGGGCGCTCCGTCCAGGGCCTCGATTTCGAGCCCCGAGTCCTCGGCCAAGGTCAAATAGCTCGATCTCCGGCTGTAGAACCGGCTTTTCCCCTCGGCGTTTTCTTTGAACGTCGCTCCTTTTTCCGGGGACGGAGTTCGAATGCCGGCCTCGGCCAGGCTGATGACCTTCAGGCGCAAGCCGAAGAGGGCCTTCCGAATCTCCCGGGCCTTCCCCTCGTTCATGGTCGCCAGGACGAGGACGGTCTTTGGGGAACGCACCGCGGGGCCTTATTGTCCGATCGTGTCTTTGAAATAGGCCAGGATGAAGAGCAGGACGAGAAAGATCGTATAAATGGCGAATTTCGGACTGGCCAGCATCTTCTCCGGCTCTTCCATGACCTCGGCTTCCCGGAGCGTTTTCCGGAGGATCAACAGGAAGAAGAACAGAAGGAAGGGGGCGATCAAATAGAACGTCTGCAGCTTGAGGGAATAGCCGAGATAGAGAAAGGTGCACAGGCAGATGACGGCGCTGAAAGCCAGGCCGAAAAGAAGGTAATTACTGGTGTATCGCTTATGGGAGCTGCGATAGTCACCGGCCTTGTCCTTGAGGTAGCGGAATTCGGACAGCCGCTTGGCCACCATGAGGAAATTCCCGAACGACCACCAGCTGATCAGGAGGCTCACGGGCGGAAAATTATGGAGGGGGGCGAAAGCGTACCAGCCGATGAGGAAGCGGATGGGATTGTTGGCCGACTCCGAGATGGCGTCGAGAAAAGGGATGTCCTTGGTCCGGATAGGTCTCACGTTGTAGATGATCCCGGCGGCGAACAAGGCCAGGATCGAAAAGAAAAACTCGGCGGCGAAGACCGCGTGCGAGACGGCGAGGCTTACCCCGATGAGCAGAACGCCGAGGAGCGCGAACGGGCCCATGCGGATCTCGCCCTGGACGAGCGGGCGATGGCGCTTTGTCGGGTGATGGATGTCGGTGGGAAGATCGACGATCTCGTTCAGGATGTAGTTGGCCGTCGACACGCCCCACGTTAAAAGAAAGGCCGCGGCCAGGCGCCAGACGAGGGAGCCGAGGGAAAAGGCGCCGAGCGCGTCGCGGTCGAAGAAGAAAAAGGACGCGCTGCCCAGAAAAATGGCCAGGCTCCGGGGCCAACGTTCCAGTCGCATGGCCTTCAGGTAGGCGTTCATGATGAGGCGCTCTTTTTGGCGTAGATCTCGAACGAATCGCCGAGGGCCAATTTTATCGGAATTCGTTTCAAAAAAGAAGCCGATCGCCCCGGCCGGGTCAGGACGTCGAAGGTCTTTTTTCGGGAGAGGAGATAATGGGCGCTGAACGTCCAGGCGTATCTTCTCTTCTTGACGATCGCGAGCCCGGCGCCTTGAAGAAGCCGGGTCAGACTCCTCCCGGAGAAATAGGCGAGGTGCCCGGGCCGAAGATGCCACCACCGCTTGCCGGCGGCCCGGGCGGCGAAACTGTGGATATCGGGAGTGACCAGACAAAGGATACCTCCCGGGGCGAGGACCTCCGCGGCTTTCATGACCGCTCGCCGCGGCGCCGGCGTGTGCTCGATGAAGTCGACCATGGTCAAGGCCTGATAAGCGGCGGGCTCAAGGCGAACCTCTTCGAAGGCCCCTTGGATCAGATGAAGGCCGTAATTGTCGGCGGCGCGTTTCACGCTCCAGGCGCTCGCTTCGACGCCGGCGGGGGACCAACCGCGCTCCCGGGCCAGGCTGAGGAGAATGCCGGTAGCCGCCCCGACGTCGAACAGAGAGCCTTTAGCCGGCGATAACTTTTCGAGGTTTTTCAGGATGCCGAGGAAATTACGCGAGCGGCCTTCGGCCTCCTCGTCATAGACGGGATCTTCGACCTGGCCGTAGAGGGAAAGAATGAATTCCGGGGCGGGGGAGGGATCGGCGAAAACGTGCCCGCAGTCCTCGCATTCGCTCAAGTCCCAGATCTTTCCATATTCACTGTCCGTGATCTTGACCTGATCCCAACGCAGCCGGGCGTAGTCGAACGTCCCTTTCTTGAAAGGACGAAGCCGCGGGCTTTCGCATATGGGACACGCCGTTACCCGGGCGAACTTATCCATCATGAGACTATATCATAGCGAGGAAGGCGGGGAGGACACAATAAAAAAGAACGGACATCGAAAAAAACATCGAAAAAACTGTTGACAAGCCGCTTCCGGCATGATAAATCATATAGTCTATTGAGATTGTCGACTATTAAGGGAACGAGCTCATGAGGCTTTCGACCAAAGGCGAATATGCCAGCCGGGCCATGCTGGAACTTGCCCTTCGCTACGCCGAAGGACCCCGCCACATCCGCGATATCTCGGCCGCCCAGGGCATCCCCGAACGCTTCCTCGAGCAGATCCTGCTCCTGCTCAAAAGGGCGGGCTATCTGCGGAGTAAAAAAGGCCCGAATGGGGGGTACTTTCTGGCGAAACCTCCGACTAGGATCTCCGTGGCCGAGGTCATCCGGGTCATGGACGGCCCCCTGGCCCCGATCGACTGTGTCAGCGTGACGGCGCGGGAGTTCTGCTCCCGGGAGAGAACATGCGGGCTGAAAGGGCTCTGGAAAGAGGTCCGGGACGCGATCGCCGGGATCCTGGAACGAACGACCTTCGAAGACCTCGCCGAGCGGACGAGAGAGGCCAAGAAGCTCGCCGGACACGGCTGAATTTTTTTTGTGAATAGTCGACTGATATAATCGACAATCTAAACAAAATAGAAAGGACGGCGGTTGATCCGATGAAAAAAAAGTTGAGAAAAAGGCGTTATCGGCTGAGCGTCCTCGCGGCAATCCTTCTTCTCGGAGCGATGGGGACCTCCGCCCAAGAGACCAAGGAGACACCGGCCGTTACGGCCGGGAAAGCGCTCAAGCTGAGCGGCTACGCTCAGTTTCTTTCCACGATCCAGGACGAAGGCCTAGACGGCTTTTTAGTCCGCCGAATGCGGCTGGCGCTCTCGGGCGAAATTCTGAAGAACGTCCGCTTCAAGCTTCAAGTAGACGCGACGAAAAGTCCGATCCTTTTGGACGCCAACGTCGAGCTCTTTCTGCATGAAGCGGCGACGCTGCGCTTCGGGCAGTTCAAGATCCCCTTCGGAATAGAGATGCTGACCTCGAGCGGCGACCTCGACACGATCAACCGCTCCCAGCCCGTGAACAACCTGGCGCCGGGCTTGGACATCGGCGCGTCCTGCCGCGATATCGGCGCCGTCATCTTCGGCAGGACTTCGATCCTGGAATATACGGTGGGCGTCTTCAACGGGGCGGGGATCAACAAGGCCGATACGAACGATGAAAAGGACTGGGCCGGACGGCTCGCTGTCCATCCGACATCGTTCCTGACCCTTGGCGCGTCCCTCTACGACGGCAAGTACAGCCCTTCGATCTCCGTCCCATCCGGGAAAAGGGACCGTGCCGGCCTTGACCTGGCCGTTCTTACAGGGTCGGTATCGCTCAAGGGAGAATACATCCGGGCGTCGGACGAAACGACTTTGAAGAAGGGCTGGTATCTTCAGGGCGGATACTTCTTGCTGCCCAAGAAGCTGCAGGGGATCGTCAAGGCCGATTCTTACAGCTGGAACGCGAAAGAGGACCTCGACCGGAACAATCTTTGGACGTTCGGGCTGAACTGGTTCTTTGCCGAGCGGACGAAACTGCAGCTCAATCTCGAGATCACCAGGGACGCGTCCGGGAAGACGACTAACACGGCGTTCCTGGCCCAGTTCCAAGCGGGGTTTTGATAATTCAATGGGGACATGTACCGTGGGAACGTCGATCTCAGGGATCATACGTGGATCTGTTTTTTCCCCACGGTACGTGTCCCCGATTTGCATCGTGGAAAGAGGTCACAAATGAATAAAGCCATAATATCTCTCTTGGCCGCCAGTTTCCTTATCGCTCCCATATCCGGGCAAACCGCTTCCAAGCCGCTCGAGGGCTCGATCAGCATCTCCGGCGCCTGGGCCCTCTATCCCATGGTCCTCAAATGGGCCGAGGAATTCAAAAAGATCCATCCCCGCGTCAAGATCGACGTGCAGGCCGGCGGCGCCGGCAAGGGCATGGCGGACGTGTTGGCCGGCATGGCCGATCTCGGCATGGTCTCCCGCGATATCAATCCTGAGGAGATGAAGAAGGGAGCGTCCCCGTTCGCCGTGACCAAGGACGGCGTCGTGGCGACGGCGAGCGCCAAAAATCCTTTTCTCGGGGAGCTCTTGAAGAAGGGCCTCACCCGGCAGCAGTTCATCGATATCTGGATTTCGGGAAAGGATGTCGCTTGGGGCCGCCTTCTGGGAACCGGCGACAAGTCCGCCGTTCACGTCTTCACCCGGTCGGACGCCTGCGGCGCGGCCGAGACGTGGGCCGCCTATCTTGGGAAAAAGCAGGAGGACCTCGGCGGCATCGGCGTCTACGGGGACCCGGGCCTGGCCGAGGCGGTCCGCCGCGATCCGCTCGGGATCGGATTCAACAACATCAACTTCGCTTACGACGCCAGGACGCTGAAGCCGGTGGAGGGGATCGCCATCGTCCCGATCGACCTCGACGGCAGCGGCGGGATCGAGGACGCCGAGCGGTTCACCGCGACGCGGGACGAGATCACCGGGGCCATCGCCCGGAAGGTCTATCCGTCCCCGCCGGCCCGCGACCTCTATCTCGTGTCCAAAGGCAGACCCGCGAGCAGGACCGCGGTCGAATTCCTGCGCTGGGTCCTGACCGACGGCCAGACATATGTGCCCGAGACGGGATATATCCGCCTCGGCCCGGAGAAATTGAAGGAAGGATTGGATAAACTGAAATAGGACGGAGGGGTGACGTGCGGCGCTTGAAGGACCTGCTCGCCCGGCGAGCGATGTTTTTACTGACCGCCGTCCCCGGCCTTCTCGTCTTTCTCATGCTGTTCGGCCTTCTCCTGAGATCGCGGGCCATTCTCGCTTTCCACTCCTTCACCGGTCTTCTCTTCGGCTCGGGCTGGCATCCCCTCAAAGGCGAATTCGGGTTCCTCCCCTTCCTCGCCGGAACGCTCTGGGTGACGCTGGTGGCCATGATCATCGCCGTTCCCGTCTCCCTTTTGACCGCCGTCTACCTCTCCGAATACGCCCCGCGATCCGTCCGCGAATTGACCAAGCCGGTCGTGGACCTGCTGGCCGGGATCCCCTCCGTCGTCTACGGCGTCTGGGGGGTGCTCATGGTCGTTCCCTTCGTCGGCAAGGTCCTCGCCCCCTTGTTCGGCGTCTATTCGTCGGGATACAGCGTCCTGTCCGGCGGGATCGTGCTGGCCATCATGGTCTTTCCGACGATCATCCACGTCGCCCTCGAGGTCTTCTCCGCCGTCCCCCACGAGCTCCGCGAGACTTCACTGTCCCTGGGGGCCACGACGTGGGAAACGGTCAAACACGTCGTCCTGAGAAAAGGGCTCCAGGGCATCTTCGCCGCCGTCGTCCTCGGCCTGTCGCGGGCGTTCGGCGAGACGATGGCCGTGCTCATGGTCGTCGGCAACGTCGCCCGGCTGCCGAAGTCGGTGTTCGACCCCGCCTATCCGCTGCCGGCTCTCATCGCCAACAATTACGGGGAGATGATGTCCATCCCCCGATACGACTCGGCCTTGATGTTCGCGGCGCTGGTGCTGCTGCTCGTCGTCCTCGTCTTCAACCTCGGGGCCCGCTTTATCCTGGTCAAAATCGAACGGAAGGTCGAATGAGGACGTTTCGGCGGCGCAAGATCGAAGAGCGGATCTTCAAGGTCCTGATGCTGGCCTCGACCGTGGTCGTCACCGCCAGCCTGCTCGTCATTGTCGGAACGATCGTCGTCAAGAGCCTGCCGGCCCTCCGCCTGTCGATGCTCGTCCAGACGCCGAAGGGCGGCTATTATCTCGGCAAAGAAGGGGGAATCCTCAACGCCATCGCGGGGTCCCTCTATCTCGCATCCGGAGCGACGCTGCTCGCCGTCCTCTTGAGCCTGCCGGTCGTGCTCTATCTCAACCTCTATACCAGGAAATCATCGGTCCTGGCCATGTTCACCCGCTTCTCCCTCGACGTCCTCTGGGGGATCCCCTCGATCGTCTACGGCGCGTTCGGATTCATCGTCATGATGACGCTCGGCCTGCGGGCCTCGCTCCTCGCCGGCATCATCACGGTCGGGCTGCTCGAGATCCCGATCATGGCCCGGGCCATGGACGAGGTCATCCGGCTCGTCCCTCCCGCGTTGAAGGACGCTTCCGATTCGCTCGGCGCGACGAAGCTCGAGACCGCCCTGAAGGTCGTCGTAAAACAGGCCCTGCCGGGGATCCTGACGGCCGTCCTGATCGCTTTCGGCCGCGGGATCGGCGACGCGGCCTCGGTCCTCTTCACGGCCGGCTTCACCGACAGCCTGCCGGGTTCCCTCCTCCAGCCGGCGGCCACGCTCCCCCTGGCCATTTTCTTCCAGCTCGGAACTCCGTTCCCGGAGGTCCAACAGCGGGCGTACGCCTCGGCCGCGGTCCTGACCTTGATCATCCTCGTCATCAGCCTCGTCTCGCGCGTCCTGATCAAGAGATTCACCCGGCATACGATCAAATAGGAGACAGCCATGGAACCTCAACCGCACCTCCGCATCCGGAACCTGAGCGTGTCCTACGGCGCTCAGGAGGTGTTGAAGAATGTCTCGCTCGATGTCCCGGACCGGAAGATCACGGTCATCATCGGGCCTTCGGGTTGCGGGAAAACGACGCTCCTGAAATCCCTGAACCGGCTCCTGGATTCGGTGGACGGCGTCCGGATCGAGGGACACATCTTCATCGACGACGAGGACATCTACGATCCCCGCGTCGAAGCGACGCACATCCGGAAAAAAATGGGACTGCTGTCCCAAAAGCCCCAGGTCCTGCCGATGTCCGTTTTCGACAACATCGCCTACGGGCCGAAGATCCACGGCCTGCGGGACAGGAAGAGATTGCGGGTTCTCGTCGAGCGTGAGCTCAAGGCGGCCGGGCTTTGGGACGAGGTGAAGGACCGGCTCCACGAGCCGGCTTCGCGCCTGTCGGTCGGCCAGCAGCAACGGCTGTGCCTGGCCCGAGGGCTGGCCGTCGAGCCGGAGATCATCCTGGGCGACGAACCGACCTCGGCCCTCGATCCTCAGTCGAGCCGGATCGTCGAGCAGCGGCTGATCGCCTTGAAATCGGAATATACGGTGATCGTCGTGACCCACATTCTCCGCCAGGCGCGTCGGATCGCCGACCACCTGGCCTTTCTCTATCTTGGAGAGCTGGTCGAGCACGGCCCGGCCGCCGAGTTCTTCGCCAACCCCCGGGATCCGCGGACGCGGGCCTATCTCACGGGCGAGATCAGTTGACCCGAAGGCCCCTAAAATTTCTTTATAAACTCGAAAAAGTTGATCTCGTTCGCGTCCAGGCCGTACCTATAGACATAAGCGCCGGCGAGACGCGAGGCGAACAAGGCTTTCTGGTAGGCTTCGGGCAAGCGCTTGAGGATCTTGTCCACGCCGACCTTCTCGACGAGGACCGGCGGGGCGCCCTTGGCGATGACCTTTTTCACCAGGACCTTGTTGGCGAAGAGCTCGGAGGCGGCGATGGCGTCCTTGATCTGGTTGATCTTTTCGGAGACGACGTCGGTCAGGACCGCCCGCGGGATGCCCTTGGCCTTGTTCTCTTTCCAGATGATCTCGAACTCCTGGTCGGCGTTGCCCTTGACGGATTCGATGATCTCGTCGATATACGTCCCGCGGAACTCGGTCAGGACGCCGTTCTTGACGCACATGAGCTCTTCGAACTCCTGGTCCGTCAGGGCCAGACCGGCCAGGACTTCGAGCGATGAGGACGTGACGCCGCCTTTGTTGGCCGAGGCGTCCTTGTACAGGACAACGCCCTTCTCTTCGAGCCTGAGGCGCGCCTGCTGGGTGATAAAAAGGTTCGCGCCTTCGACGATCACCTTGAACCGGGGTTCGCCGCCGTCGTTCAGATAGGTCGTCCAGTTGTTGATGGTGATCGAGGCCGGCCGTCCGCCGCAGGGGACGAAGATGTCGGCCTTGAACAGCGGATGGAGGTGGAACATGTTGCGGAACTCGAGCCCGTTCTCGACCTTCTCGCCGTGGGGGAGGGTGATGTCGCGGTCCTTGACGTGGACGAGGAAGCCGCCGTTCGACAACTTTTCCTTGGGGAAGAGCTCAACCATTTTCCGGGCTTTGGCCAGCTTGACGAGTTCCTTGCGGTTGAGGCCGTCGGGATCGTAGAGAACGCCCGAGCCGTCGACGATGGCCAGGATGCGATCCTTGGAGATGAGGATCTCGTTCGATCCGAGGTCGCCGTCCGGACCGCCGGTCATGACCTTCGTGATGGCTTCTTCCTTGAGCCCGAGCTTGTCCAGGCTGCCCAGGACGAACTGGTGGACCGAGTTCGTCGTCATGCCGTAGAGGTCGTGGGGGATGCCTCCCATGGCCACCGGCTTGCCCGTCGAAAAGGATCTCCAGAAGGCGTAGCCGCGCTGCTTGCTCCGCAGGGCGGCCCATTCCATCAGGTCGGCCGTCCATTCGTCCGGGCCCAGGAAAAGAATGACCGGCTTTCCGTAGTAATCCAGGATGGCCGGGTGGGGCAGGATCAGGTCGAGAAGGCCGTCCACGTATTTTTTGAAGCAGGCGTGGGCCTTGTCCATAAAGCCCCAGTTGAGGAGGATCGTGCCTTTCGAACCGCCCTCGGGCAGGTCCTTGTTCTTGCGCTGCTGGGTCCAGGCCAGGTTGTAGTTCTCGTCGAAGATGAGGTCGGAATTGTTCAGATACGTCTGGAGATTGGGCGATTTGACGATGCGGATGCCGCCGCGGGCGATGTCCCGGAAACGGATGTGGAATCCCCGGAACTCGGCGCCGACGACGTGGAAGATGCCGAAGGGAGTCTCGGGATAATCGATCTTGTTCAGGAATTTCGGGTCGTACATAAAGGTCAGGGACGTCTTTTCCTTGATGTAGAAGTTCGTCCGCAGGGTCGTTTCGATGAACAGACAGACCGCCAGGAAGATGTTCCGGTCGATGTCGGTCGGGATGTTGCGCAGGATGTCCTTCTTCAGATCGGCCATCTCAGAGTCGACGGCGTGTCCTTTGCGGGCCGGATTGAACTTCTTGTCGAAGAGGGTGAAGGCCTTCTTGATGAAGAGGGCGTTATCGCACAGGGCGTCCCAGACGCGGGATTCCTGGAAGGTGTCCTTGGCCAGCATGGTCTTCATCGTCCGGAGGATGCCGAGGAGCTCGGGCGAGTCCTTCAGGGCCGCGGACAGCTTGAGGTATTCTTCATTGAACCCGCTCAGGAACTGGTGGCTGAAGCTCCAGGCGGACACGCCGAAGACCATCTCCTGGGCGTTGATCCTTCCCTCGCGGAAGAGCTTCGACAGGGCGCTCTCCGGAATGGCGTAGACCAGGCTGATGTCCTCGACGATCTCCTGGCTGAGCCGCTCGTCGGCGATATTATCCAGATAGATGGAGATGACGGTCTTGGCGTTGGCCAGCTGTTCGATGTATTTGCGGTTCGAGACGAGGCCGTGCGAGTTGAGCACGTCCGAGATGTTCGAGAAGAAACGGCGGCAGGAGTCGCGGTGGACGATGATCATGATCCGCAGCTCCTTGGTCTTGTGGTCGTGGCAGATGTCGAAGAGGGGGCTTTCCCAGCCTCGGTGCTCCCTGACCAGCTTCTGGAAACGCTGGAGCGTTTCCTCGGGGACCGAGCCGAGGAACGCCTTGTCGGCGAGTTTGCGGATGTCCGTTTCGTCGGCGGGCGCCGGACCCGCCGCAAACTGGGGCCGGGTGACCAGATACATCCGCAGGTACTCGAGGCCGGCGGCTTTGCGCGAAGTCCGGTAGCATTGGAGCTTGTAATCCGGGTATTTCTCCTCGATCCGGTGCTCGATCTCGAGGGCCCGATAATGATAATCGTCGACCATGTAGATCGCATCGTCGGCGAGCTCGGTCTCGAAGTCGATCTTGACGATCTTCTCCTGCTTGACCGTCGCCAGGATCTCGGCCGCCATCAGGGCCTCGATGTGTTTGGCCACCGTCTCGATGGGCGTGGTCTTGAAATAAAAGGCGTTCATGGCCATTCCCGCGCAGAACCAGTTCAACTCCTCGCGGACGGCGGTCTGGGTGTAGCGGCCGTGGGCCAGGATGAGTTCCTCGATCTTTCGGATCTGGGCTTCGTTGAGGACCGACTTGCAGGATATCTCTTGCAGCGTTTTCATGAATGACTCCTTCGGATTAAAACACGGCTGGAAATGAGTAAATATTATAGCAGATTCAGAATTAGATGGGTACACATACCGGCTGAGAAGTAGCTCGGGGCAGACGGGCATCCCCGAATCCCTCTTCCGTACCCACCTTTAGAGGCTGGTATGTTTACCCCCGGCTTTTTAGGGCCGGTCAGCCCGTTTCTCCGGGCGCCCCCTCGTCGATTTCCAGCTCGATTTTCTCCAGGAAGATCTCCGTGCCCTGGACGATCTCGAGATCGGGGGAGGCGCAAGACGGACAGGCGAGGATGAAGTCCTCCTTGCGGCTTTCGGCGCCGCAGGTCCGGCAGCGGACCCCGAGCGGAACGGTCTCGACCTCAAGGACGGCGTTTTCGGCGATCGTCCCTTTTTTATACATATCGAAGGCCGAGACCAGGAGCTCGGGAACGATCCCCGACAGGAGGCCGACTTTCAACCGGACCGAGGTGACCCCGCGGGCG
>JAPKZI010000181.1 GCA_026393865.1 Candidatus Aminicenantota bacterium | reverse complement strand
GCTCACGGAAATGCCGGACGAGGAATTGCTGAAATTCGTGGCGCTGGACATCCACCGCGCCGCGGCGGAGTGAACCATGGGCGGACGACGGGGCTGGAGCCGGAGGTACGCGAGTCGTTGGCCGCGCTACGTGCCGGTAGCGGAGCGCCAGGCGAAGGCGAAGCGTCAGATGGAGAGGCTGAATAAAAAGGGGGAAAAGCTCGACCCCGTGGTAATCGAGGGCCGGGAGATCGCCCGCACATTCTGGGGAAAAAGCTGGTGCGACCACCTGGAGGCGCACAGCGACTTCTGGAACCGCTTGCCGCGGGGGCGGTCCTATGTCCGCAACGGGTCGGTCTGCGACCTCGTCATCGGGCAGGGACGCGTGGCGGCCCGGGTCGTTGGAAACGACCTTTACCGCGTGGAGATCGACATCAGGAAACTTCAGCCGGCCCGCTGGACGGCCATCCGGAAGTCGTGCACGGGCGGCATCGCCTCGGTCGTCGAGCTCTTGCAGGGGCGGCTTTCCGCAGCCGTCATGGGCATCATGACCCATCCGACGAACGGCTTGTTTCCCCGGCCCCACGAAATCGAAATGCGCTGTTCCTGCCCCGATTATGCGACCATGTGCAAGCACGTCGCGGCCACGCTCTACGGCGTGGGGGCGCGGCTCGATAGCCGGCCGGAACTGTTATTCGTTCTGAGAGGGGTCGACCATATGCAGCTCATCGATGAGGCCGTCCGGTCAGGGGTGTTGACGAATGCGGCGGAGACGGGCTCGGTCGGCCTCGAGGAGAGCGAGCTGGCGGAGGTCTTCGGCGTCGAGATTGAGGCGCCTGCGTCAAAGCCTCGGAAGGTCGAGGGGATGAGGAAGCCAGGGAAGAAAGGGAAAGCGCCGGACAGGCCGGCCGGGAAGGCGGCGGGAAAGGGGAAGAGAGGGAAGGGGACGAACCAGCCGGCCGGGAGAATCGCAAGAGGCGCGAAAGCGAAGGCGAGGAGGAGGTGAGCAAACACTATGGCGACTGAAAAACGAGTTTACTCCGACCTGCCTATTCCGCCGGGCCAATATCTGGGTGGGGCTCGAAAGCCGATATCAGCTCATCAAGGCCCGTCTGGAGGAAAGGAAACAACTCCAAAGAGAGTCCGCGTTTTCGGAAGAACGCTTTCGGATGGCGCTCCCAGCCGGCGATCCTCCGGCAAGATCAGAGAGGGATGGGGTGAGTGGATTGGGTTGTCTGCCAATGAATTTCTTTCTTAGCCCGGTTATGATATAATTTGAAGGTAGAAAGCCCTGATCGCAAGGCGAATTACCGGTTACCATCATGATCAAGAACGCCTGTCAATTTCGACGCTTTGAAAAGAAGCTCATTCAAAGAGAACCCGTCGATATCGCTCGCAATATCCGTCTTTTTGAAGAGATGTACAAAGAAGCGGTGAGTCTGGGCCGGTTCCGCCAACAAGACGCTCTCGCTGGGATCGAAGTGGACATCGAAATCGCCGCGGCGGTCAATCGTGTTTCAGCATCTTCTTAGAAAGCTCGCCTCCGCTCTTCTCCGAAAAAAGATCCCCTACATGATTATCGGGGGACAGGCTGTTCTGATCTATGGCGAACCCCGATTGACGAAAGACATCGATGTGACTCTCGGGATCGGCCCTGAGGGGCTGCCCAAAATCAAGACCATGGTGAAATCGCTCGATCTCAAACCGCTCGTGTCGAACATCGATCGTTTCGTGAAAGAGACCATGGTTTTTCCTGTCGTTGATGAGAAAAGCGGGATTCGAGTGGATTTTATTTTCTCTTATTCACTTTATGAACGTCAGGCCATTGAGCGCGCTCAAAAAATCGCGATGGGCCGAACGAAGGTCAAATTCGCTGCGCTTGAGGATGTCGTTATTCACAAAATGGTCGCGGGGCGGCCGAGAGACATGGAAGACATCAGGATCATTCTCCTCAAGAATCCGGGACATGATCCTGAATACATAGAAAAATGGCTGGTGGAATTCGACCTCTCTTTGGGTAAAAATTTCCTGAATGACTTCAGGACTCTAAGGAAAAATCTCAAAACCGATTAACGGGTCGCTCTAAAAAAATCGGAGGGGAAACTGAGGAAGTCGCTCGGGCATATTTTGCTCCATCAGAAAAAAACGTATATTGATGTCGGCAATGGTAAGCGGAATTCCCAGGGTCACGGTAAACAGAAATCCCAATCGTGCATATGGCTTTTTTCTAGGCGACCGAGGCCGAGATTGCGGGCAATATGGCGGGAGTGAGCCGGAGGAGGGGGTTTAGGACGGGGCGGTGACAGCGAAGGTATAATTTCCCTCTGCCGAATTCCCTCAATTGAGTTCTTTCTCGATAGCCCTGCGAACGAGTTGATTCAGGGAGATCCCTTCGGTCACCGACTTTTTGACTTGGCGGGAAGCCCCAACTGGCGGCGCAGTTTGTCGAAATCGACTTTTGGTTTTCCGCCGGGATTCGTATTTTGGATCCGATCGAAATAATCAAGGAGGTCGGCGAGCTTCCGCCGTCCCGTCTCGGTCTTGGCGGCCTGGAGCGGCGTTAGGTTCCCGAGGGCGGGGACCTTCAATCGCGGCCACCTCTCGAAATAATGCTTCTCCATATATTGACGGAGCGCTTCCCGAACTTCCGGACGGGCGTTGAGCTCTTCGTTTTGCCTGCGGAGCTTCTCCATTTCCTCCGGCGATAGGCGAGGCGGATCATCCATTTGCCGATAGAGCGTCTTCTCGAGGACAATGAGGCCGGAGAAAAAGCCCTTGAGCTTGGCCTCCAAACGGAGGGTCCGTTCCCGGGAGTTTGTTTCGGCGACGAGCCGGCCGTCCCGGAAGCGGAAATGGCCTAATGAGGTGCGCGGATCGTCTGGGAACGTACGGCTCCGAGCTTTCAACCAAGTCCAGGAATCGTCCTTTTCGTTATAGAGGAAGGACTTGATTTTGGCGAGTCTCCGGCGGACCGCCGGCTCGTCCTTGACCCGGAAGTGCGTCTCCGTGAAGACGATATCCTCCTTATCCGTGTTGACGATGTGCGGCAGGCGGGAGCTTGGCCATTCGTTGGGAGCGGAGGGAAGCATTGCGGCAGGGGCATTGCTGCTGAAGTGGATGTACTCAGCCCAGAAGAGGGCCGACTGCTTTTGGGATTCGGCGAACACGCGGTCGGCGGGCACGCCGATGGAGAGCGGATTCTTGAGAAAATCGTCGACATGCCCGTCGACGCCGCGCTTGAATTGGGCGCGGGTTTCCGGCTCGTAAACGTAGGGGGTCGTGTAGCACAAGGCTCTTTCGGGAGGGCCGATGAGACGCGTGTACCAGATTTCGCCCCTCCCGGGTGGGACTTCGAAGAGCTTGCGGTAAAAATGAACGCTCCAAAGCCTGCCGGTTCCGAGCTCATCGAGACGGAGGACGTCGGGGCTTTCGTCAATGACCTCGTAGAACGTGGCATAGCTTTCGGCCATGTGGCGGAGGCAGGTGGGGCCGGGGTCGACCAGTTTGGCGGTCAGCGGGTCGTCGAGGACGCGCTCGACGATTGTTCTTTGGCCTTTACCGAAGCGCAGATCGAAATAAAGCCAGCTTATGAAATGGCTGTCTAGGAGGCCGCCGTCCTCGCCGGGACGGTAGCGCTTCTCGTAACGATTCCTTGCTTTTTTAAGCTCGGGCCCGTCCTGGTCGAATTGGACAATCTTCTGTTCATGGAGGGCAAGGAAGGGAAGTAAAGCGAAATATTCGTCCATGGGAGTTCCGGTTTTCTGGTCTTCAGGGAGGTAAGTATTGCGGACGGGGCTATCCCGGCCGCAGCACTTCTTGTACTTTTTGCCGCTGCCGCAGGGACAAGGATCGTTCCGGCCGGTCTTCTTGGACATCAGGCCTTAATGATACAAGAAGCGATCGTGAGGGGCAACTGAGGGAATAGCAAATTAACGACAAATTTGAATATATCCGTTCGGCCCTGGCTGTGGGCGACCATGTCGTCCATATGGCCTTTTTTAGGGCTATGGAGGCCGAAATCGCGGACAATATGGCGGGAGTGAGCCGCGGAGGAGGGGGTTTAGGATATAGAAGTGAGATCGCCCCGTCGCTTCGCTCCTCGCGATGACATTTTTTAAATCGGAGACACGAAACAAGTACATGTCCCCGAGTTACAGTCCTAATCGACCAAAAGACGAAAGTATTCTTCTCTATCCATCCCGGCGGTTCTTAAACAGCTTTTAATGATCGACACGCCGACTTCTTTGTATTTCGGGATGACGATCGGGCGATCTGTCCGGGGACGATTCATGACGATATGACTTCCTTGCTGACGGGATATGGTGAATCCCGCTTTCGAAAAGACACGGATGAGATCTTTATAGGGTTGAGGGGTCAGGCGCGGCATGATACCGATTCCTGGTCGATTACAAACGGAAGAAAAACGGCGATTTCTTCGCGTTTGCCTTTCGACCTTTTAGGAATCGGCTTTTTGAGCGGGACGAACCCGAACTCTTTGAGGACCTTATCGAGCGTGCCGCGCTCATAGCAGTCGAGGATAAAAAGCTTGACGGCTTCTTTGATGTTTTCCTTGGCTTTGGCTTTGGATTCTCCTTGGGAAAAGAGGTCGAGCGGAGGGCAGCAGGAGACGAAATATTTCCCTTCTTTTTTGATCCGGACGGGCAGTAAGATCTCGAAGGTCGCGGTGAATTGCATCTCGTTCATTTTAGGCTCCCAATCGCGATGAGTCAAGAAAGATAGAAGATGGCTAAATGCTGCGGACAATGATAAAGACGCACACGACTGGAAATATTCTCAGGCCCGAGTCAAAAATTATCTTTTAAGAGAATATTTGACGGCGATAGAGCGAGAGGCGCGGGTGGCTTATTTTATGCCGTATCGGCCAGTGAATTCGTCCACAATCGCCAACAATTCTTTATCGAGGATTTGTCTCGCTCGTCGGACGATGTGGACCGGGATCTTTTTATAATAGGCTTCGGCGATGCCGCCGGCCATGCAGGCGAGCGTATCGGCATCTCCGCCCAGAGAAATGGCTTTTCTTATGGCATCCTCATAGTCGGATGATTCCAGAAAGGCGATAATCGCCTCCGGAACCGAACCTTGGCAGGTTTCGTCGAAATGATAGCTGGGCCGAATTTCGTCGAGTGTACGGCTGAGGTCGTATCCGAATCGTCCCTCGATATATTCGCGGATCTCTTCTTTCCCTTTGCCCGTTTTTGCCAGGAAGATCGCTGAGGCAATGGCTTGGGCGCCCTTAACCCCTTCGTGATGATTATGCGTCGGCACGGCGCTCCGTTCAGCCTCCCGGAGAACGTCGTCGATCGTATCGAAGGCGAATGCCACCGGGCTGACGCGCATCGCCGAACCGTTACCATAGCTCTCATAGGGATTCGAATCGGATGAGCGCAGCCAATTCCTGAACATACAGCCGTATCCAGCTTCGGGATAAAGCTGTCCGTATTCTTTGAAGGTCTTCGCATAATCTCGATTGTGTAGGATGCAGTCGGCCACGGCGACAGTTAATACGGTGTCGTCGGTAAACCTGGAATCAGATGTGAACAGCGGAAATTTCGTCGATTTTATAACTTCGGATTCATAGGGAGATCCGACGATATCTCCGATGATGGCACCTAGCATTCGTTTTCTCTCTTTCGTATACGTTTAAAGGCGTATCGTCTCCCCGCGCTTCGGAATGATCACGTTGTCGTGTATTTTCTTGAATTCCTCAGGATTTTGGGTATGGATCGGGATCAGTATTTCAGGATTGATCTTCCGGACGGCGTATTTCAGGTCGCTTTTGCCGGCGCCGCCGTAGAAGGTCAGAGAGAGAGGAGAAGGCATGGAAGTTGTGGTCCCTGGCTGAAGAATATCACCGGGAAGCGGGGGAGTCAAATAGTGTTCTTGGCGAAGGGCTGCAGTCGGAAAGTCGGCCGCCGGAGAGCTCGCCGAAATCCCAAGGAAGGACCTTGAGAAAATCGTCGAACGCGTCCGGGATCTGGAAAAGAATCGGAGGCCTTTCGGCTGCCGAAAACTCTCCGGGAAGGACAGATATAGGTTAAGATAGGGGGATTACCGGATTGTCTATGCGGTCGATGATTCTCGGCGTATTGTCGAGGTCTATAAGATCGGGAATAGGCGGGAGATTTATAGAGACTGAGAATCTATCGTCTCAAAAAAAATCGGGGATACATAACGAGTCTATGTCCCCGATTTGAGAAATTCGGGGACAGCGGACGTCCCTATAAGAGAGGCTGTTGTAGGAAGTTTTTAAGCCCGCCCAGATTGACAAAGATTCCCGGCATGGTTATACTTAAAGAAGAAATGTTAAACGATAATGATAGGAGTTTAACCATGCCGATCGTCGTGGCGTCGGCGAAATGCCAGGTCGTTATTCCCAAAAAAGAACGAGACAGAGTGGGCATCAAGGCCGGCACGCGGGTCGTTGTCGAAGCCGTCGATGACCATATCGAGATCCGTCCCTTGCCCGAGAAGCCGGCCGAGTCCTTTTGCGGCCTGTTCTCGGGCGGGCCATCGCTGACGGAGGCCCTGCTCAAGGAACGCCGAAAGGAATCCCGCCGTGAAGAAAAAAAGGGTTCTTGATTCCTATTCCCTCCTCGTGTTTCTCCAAAAAGAGGGCGCTTATCAAAGAATCAAAGATCTGCTGTCGGTCGAGGATCGTCCTGTTTTGATGAATGCCGTCAATGTCGGGGAAGTCTTTTACATTCTGTCGCGGCAACGCGGTGATCGCGCCGCCGAATATTTCCTGAGCGTCGTCCTGCCCGGGCTGCCGATTGGCGTGATCGATAATTCGTTCGATAACGTCATGGAGGCGGCCCGCCTTAAGGCGAAGCATGCCCTGTCGTTCGCGGATTGTTTCGCGGCTGCCACCGCCATTCGGGAAAATGCGGTCCTGGTCACCGGCGACCAGGAATTCAGGAAGCTGGGCCGGGCCCTGACTGTTGAATGGATCGATTGAGGAGAGAGGCTTAAAAAAAACCGGATGAAAATATCCAGGCCCTCCGGTCTGATCGTCCTCGCGGTCGTTTTGGCCTCGTTTCTCCTCGCCTCGGCCGCGTGCGGCCGCAAGGCCGCGGCTCCCGCTCCATCGGGGCTCGAGCGGGGATTCGTCCAGCCTCCCGTCTCGGCCAAGCCGTGGGTCTATTGGTTCTGGTTGAACGGCAACATCACCCGGGAAGGCATCACCGCGGACCTCGAGGCGATGCGTCGCGCCGGCATCGGCGGCGTGCTCATCATGGAAGTGGATCAGGGGGCTCCGGTGGGGCCCGTCGGCTTCATGAGCCAGGACTGGCGAGCCCTGTTCCGCCACGCCGTCGTCGAGGCCGAGCGGCTCGGGCTCGAAATCAACATGAACAACGACGCCGGTTGGAACGGAAGCGGAGGACCATGGATCAAGCCAGAGCAATCGATGCAGGCCGTCGTTTGGAGCGAAACGGACCTCTCCGGCCCGCGCAAGTTCTCCGGTGTCCTGTCCCAACCCAAGACGATCGCCGCGTATTATGGCGATATCACCGTGCTGGCCTTCCCGGCGCTCGGGAAATACCGGATCGCCGATATCAAGGCCAAAGCGGGCTATGAAGTGGGGACTGTGGGATCGCCCGCCCGCGCCGACCTCGCTCCAAGCGACGTGATCGTGCACGGGCGCATCGTCGATCTCCAGGCGCATATGGACGGAAGCGGCCGCCTGACGTGGGATGTGCCTGCCGGCCGATGGACCGTCGTGCGCTTCGGCCACGCCAGCACGGGAGTCGAGAACGCGCCGGCTCCGAAGAGCGGCCGGGGGCTCGAATGCGACAAGCTCTCCAGGGGCGGCATCGAAGCGAATTACGCCGGTATGATGGACAAGCTCATCTCCGACGCCGGCCCGGCGGCGGGCAAATCGCTGGTCGCCACTCATATCGACAGCTGGGAGAACGGCTCGCAGAACTGGACGGCGGCGATGCGCGATGAATTTTCCAAACGACGCGGCTACGATCTCTGGCTTTATCTCCCGGTCCTTACGGGACGGGTTGTAGGGAGCCTCGAAATCTCTGAACGCTTTTTGTGGGACCTGCGCCGGACGATCTCCGAGCTGGTCATTGAAAAATACGCCCGAGGACTCGGGGAGCTGGCTCGCGCCCGCGGCCTGCGGTTGTCTATCGAAGCCTACGGCGGCCCGTGCGACAACTTGCCCTACGCCGGCGAGGCGGACGAGCCCATGTGCGAATTCTGGATGGGAGGCGGAGCGTTCGAAACCGTCAAGGGCATGGCCTCCGCGGTCCACACCTACGGAAAGACGATTCTCGGGGCCGAAGCCTTCACGGCGGGCGGCCGGGAAAAGTGGCTGGAGCATCCGGCCTCGATCAAGGAGCTGGGCGACCACGCCTTCTGCGACGGCGTCAACCGCTTCGTCTTCCACCGCTACGCCCTCCAGCCTTGGCTCGACCGCCGGCCCGGCATGACGATGGGCCCCTGGGGACTTCATTACGAGCGGACCCAAACCTGGTGGGAGCTGACGCCGGGCTGGCACGAATATCTCGCCCGGTGCCAGTTTATGCTCCGGCAGGGGCAGTTTGCGGCCGACATTTGCTACCTCCAGCCCGAAGCGCCGCCCCAGAGCTTTTCCGAGCATCCGCGCCGCGGGTACGATTGGGACGAGGCTTGCGCCGAGGTCGTGATGGAGCGCATGACCGTGAAGGACGGCCGGCTCGTTCTGCCCGGCGGCATGAGCTATCGGGTTCTCGCCCTTCCCGATTCGGCGGCCATGACCCCGGGGCTCCTGGCCAAGGTCGTTTCGCTCGTCAAGGACGGGGCCACGGTCGTCGGCCCGAGGCCGCAGCGATCGCCCAGCCTGTCCGGCTATCCCGCATGCGATGACGAGGTCAAGCGGCTGGCGGACGAGCTGTGGGCCGATTGCGACGGGAAAGCGGTCCTAGAGCACCGCTTGGGGAAGGGACGGATCGTCTGGGGCGAAACGCCGGAGAAAGTCCTCGAAGCCGTGGGCGTGCGGCCCGATTTCGAATGCGCGGCCAGATGGCGTTATATCCATCGCGTCGACGGCGACGCGGATATTTATTTCGTCTCGAATCCCGAACCTTATGAAGTGGCGGCGACAGCCGCGTTTCGTGTCTCCGGCAAAGTCCCCGAGCTCTGGTGGCCCGATACTGGGCGGATCGAACGCGCCGCGGCATTCGAAAGAAAAGGCGGCATCACGAGCGTTCTCCTGCCGCTCGGTCCGAGCGGATCGGTGTTCGTTGTCTTCCGCGAGGCCGACGCCGGCGGCGCGAGCATCGTCAGCGCGACTCGCGACGGAAAGCCCCTCTGGTCGACGGCCTTCGCCCCCGTAGAAAGGCTTATTGTCGAGAAGGCCGTCTACGGCGTTCCCGGCGATGCCGTTCGGACCCGCGATGTGCGGGACAAGGTCCAGCGTCTCGCCGATATGGGAGAGACGAGCTTCCGGGTGGCGCGCATGGCGGAGGACGACGACCCGGCCTTGAATATCGTGAAGACGCTCGTTCTCGAATATAAAATTGGAAGCAAGCCCGTCGAGTTCAAAGCCACCGATCCGGAGACGATCGTGCTCCGGCCGTCGGAGCGCGCCGAGCCGGCGGTGGAGCTCCGTCGAACGGACGAAGGACGGCTCGGCATCGAGGCCAGCCGGCCGGGTGTTTACGCGTTCTCGACGGCCTCCGGCAAAACGATCCGGGAAGAGATCGCGTCGATTCCCGCGTCCGTCGAAATTCCCGGTCCGTGGGAAATCACGTTTCCCCCCGGGTGGGGTGCTCCGGAGAAAATCACCTTCGATCGGCTGGTGTCCTGGACGGAACATCCCGACTCAGGCGTGAAGCATTTCTCGGGGACCGCGATTTACCGCGCGGCATTCGCGGTGCCGGACGGAGTTCTGGGCGACGCCGCGGCGCGCCGCGTTTATCTCGACTTGGGCGATGTCCGAGTGATTGCGCGGGTAAAGCTCAACGAAAAAGATCTCGGTGTTTTCTGGAAGCCGCCTTACCGTGCGGACGTGACGGAAATTCTGAAATCGGGCCAAAACACCTTGGACGTCCAAGTCGCCAATTTATGGCCCAACCGGATGATCGGCGACGAGGCCCTTCCTGACGACAGCCCGCGCAACAAGGACGGCACGCTCAAGGAATGGCCGGCGTGGCTGAACGAGGGAAAAGCGAGCCCGACGGGACGATTCACATTCACGAGCTGGCGCCTCTGGAAAAAGGGCGATCCGCTCGTTCCCTCCGGATTGCTGGGGCCGGTCACCCTGGCCGTATCCGAAATCCGTTCCGTGAAATGGTGACGCCATGCCTATTTTCTTATTTTTGTTGAGATTTCTCTTTTAAAGGGAAATCCGGAATCAGGTATTATTTCACCTTCGAGCTGCCGGATCTTTTCAGCGCCCGCAGGGCCGAAAGGGTGATCCACTTGCTGGGCCGCTTTTCCTTCTCCAGGGGCACTTGCATGCGACCTTCGAATGGGGGCGGGACTGTCCATGTCGTCGAAGCGCCGGGAACGGACGATCCAGATACCTGACCGAGGGGTTGTCGGGCTCCAGGAGCCAGGATAGTACGTCCGTTTCCCGCTTCTTTTTCGCCGGCTCTTTTTTCGCCATTATTAAATAGGAAATTTCTTGACGCCCAGGTAATTCAATAGAACGTCTTTAACTCTCGTTTCGAAATGCTCGTCGCTTATGAATTCATGGATATCATCATGGGGTATGGGAAAATCGCTTGGCTCTCGTTTCACGAATTCGGGCCAATGATCGAGTTTCCACTGGTCCCATTTCGATTCTTTTCTTTTCAGCCTCTCTTCGATCCTTATTCTCAATACGTCTTCATTTGGTGGAACGCACCTCACGATGGCCAGCCTTGCCTTAAATTGGCGAGCCGCTTTCTTGAATGCCGGAACCCAATGGCTGTATTTGTCGCGCCGCCAATGATTGATCGAGAAGGGAGCGTCTATGATTGGAGTTTTGCCGAGAGCCAGCTGGAGGCGGGCAAAATCGACCAAGATTCGAAACGTAGGCCCCTGAATCCTCGAATAGGTTCTGCCCGTGATTCTTTCCGCATCCGTGAACGGCGTCTCGATCAAGTCCTTCGAGATGTACGCCGAATTGATGATTTTCCCGGCCAATTCTTTTGCCAATGACGTCTTGCCGCTGGCCGGAACGCCGACGACCATGCACAAAACCGGCTTATTGACCATGTATTGAGCCGCTTTTCGCATCAGGGGACTTTCATTATAACCTATTTTCCGTTTATCGACTTCATCACCCGATTCCTTGCCGGCGGTCCGGATCCCCATTACAAAATCATCGAGTATGAAAAATCGCCCTAAATAATTTCGATGACAGGAAACTCAATATTTGAATCGTCCTGTTTTGGCTACGGATCATTCAATCCCGAGATCGAGGACGAGGAAGGAATTCAGTGGTTGAGTTGTCTGTCACGGTAATTGCCGAAATTATGATAGATTATATGCTTGATTCGGAATTGAGGAGGAAAAAATGAGCCCACGAATTTCCTTTGTTCTGATGCTCGCCGTCGTTCTCGGTTTCTTCGCCTGCGCGAGCGAGGAGAGCCGGATGCGGGCCGCGCTCGATAGTTTCACCGCGCAAGATCTCGCCCAGGACACGAAGATCCTCGCGTCCGACGAATACGAAGGGCGGGGGCTCGCCTCGAAAGGCGAAGAAAAAACGGTCGCCTTCCTCCAGCAGGAATTCACGAAGATCGGCCTCCAGCCGGGCAACGGCTCGAGCTTTCTTCAGGACATCCCGATGGTGGAGATCACGGCCGGGCCGGGAGCCAAGCTCGAGGTCAAAGGCAAAAAGAAACCGCTCATTTTCGCGCCCGGAGATGAGTATGTGGCGAGGACCCAGAGGGTGGCCGAGACGGTTTCGCTCGCCGACTCGGAGATGATCTTCGCCGGCTACGGCATCGTCGCGCCCGAATACAATTGGAACGATTACGCGGGCCTGGATGTGAAGGGAAAGACGGTCGTGGTCCTGGTCAACGATCCCGGATTCGCGACGCAGGATCCGGCGCTTTTCAACGGCCGGGCGATGACCTATTACGGCCGTTGGACATATAAATACGAGGAAGCCGCGCGGCAGGGTGCCGCCGGCGTTTTCATCGTCCATGAGACCGCCCCCGCCGCCTATGGGTGGAACGTCGTCCAAACCGGATGGACTGGTCCGCGGTTCAGCCTGCTGAGCCCCGACAACAACATGTCCCGGTGCGCCGCTGAAGGCTGGCTGCATCTTGAGGCGGCGCGCAAGATCTTCGAAGCGGCCGGAATGAATTATAACGAGATGAAAGACGCGGCGGCGAAACGGGGATTCAAGCCCGTCCCCCTTAGTCTTAAAGCGGGCCTGACCCTGAAAAACGCTGTAAGAAATGTCACCTCGAGTAA
Source organism: Candidatus Aminicenantota bacterium (assembly GCA_026393865.1). Lineage (GTDB taxonomy): Bacteria > Acidobacteriota > Aminicenantia > Aminicenantales > UBA4085 > JAPKZI01. Next base: position 4,867 of record JAPKZI010000181.1, on the reverse strand, counting down.
CGTCGTCGCTCTCCTGCCCGGGTCGCAGGCGCCGGACGAATGTGTCCTTTACATGGCTCACTGGGACCATTTCGGGCTGAATCCGGCCCTCGCGGGAGATCAGATCTTCAACGGCGCCGTGGACAACGCCACGGGGACCGCGGCCCTGCTCGAACTGGCCAAGGCGTTCAAGGCGATGGGGCTGGCGCCCCGGCGGTCGATCGTTTTCCTGGCGGTCACCGGAGAGGAGCAGGGCTTGGTCGGCTCGGCGTACTATGCTGAGCATCCCATTTTTCCCGCGGCCAAGACGGTCGCGGCCATCAATATCGACGCGATGAACGTTTACGGGAAGATGAAGGACATCACGGTCGTCGGCTACGGCCTCTCCGAGCTGGACGCGTATATCGAGGCGGCCGCCAAGGAACAAGGCCGGACCGTGAATCCGGACCCGACTCCCGAACATGGGTCGTATTTCCGTTCCGACCACTTTCCTTTCGCCAAACAGGGAATCCCGGCGGTCTATCCGAGCGCCGGGACGGAAAGCGTGGAGCACGGCAAAGAATGGACGCTGGCTCAACGGGCCAAGTTTTTGGCCGAGAAATACCACAAGCCGACCGACGAGTTCGACCCGAATTGGGACCTGTCCGGAGCGGTCGACGACTTGCGGCTTTTATTCAAGGTGGGGCATAAGCTTGCCACGGAATCCACGTTCCCCAACTGGAAGGAAGGGACGGACTACAAGGCGAAGCGGGACGCGGATATGAAAGCGGCGGGATCAGGCCCGGCGGGAATAAAGAAGTAAAGAAATAAAATTCGGTGACAGTCAACGCATTACCGAAATTATTAAAGAACTGCTGATCAACAGTCTATTTTATCGCCGGACGCATCGCCTTGAAGATATCGCCGAGTCCTTTCTGCAAAAGACCGAAATCCCACCCGACGCTGATCAGTTTGTAGCCCGCATCGATTTTGGCCTTGATATCCTCCGGCGTGGCATTGGTCGCCGAAATGACTTTATGCTCCCGGCACATCTTTAGGATGCGTCCGGCATCCGCGTCCGCGATGTGAACAGTCTCTATGGCACTGACTCCGGGCGTTTCGACGATCTCTTGGGCGTGACGGACACCTTCTTCGGTTTCGATCATGGCCACGACCAGCAATTCTCCTTTAGGATTGAGCGGCCACACATCGCGCCTCTCTTTGGGAATATTCAGCCCGGCCAGGGCCGACGTTTCCGCCCCACGCACGGCCGAAATGGCCCGCACCAAGTCGACCCGGCTCTCCACCATCGGAATCCATACCCCCATGGCCGGTCCGACCTTAAGCGATTCCGCAATTTCATAGCGCGGATCCCAAGTCGCTCTGTTGGCCAATTTGACGAGGACGACAGGCGCGACCCGCGGCTCAGTCCGATAGCGATTGCTGAAGTCCTGCACTTCAAGGAGAAAGCGATGAAGCATGCTGAAATCGTAGATGTCATGCTCGACATCGGCGACGATGAAATCGGCGTCGCTGGTCGCGAGCACTTTTGCGATTCGAGGCGCCGAGAGTGCGCCGGTCCAGACGCCGATAGCCGGTTTTCCTGATTCCAAGATGGAGATAAGGCGATTCATCCGATCCTCGGCCATCGCCCCGTGCGACAGGCAGGACATCATGATCCAGGCCAATCCTAATCCAAGAATCCTTCTTATCTTTGTTTTCATTTCAAAACCTCCCCGCGAAAGAGTACGGCCCCGCGGGCTTTCTTAAGCCGCTCCAAAAAAGGCTTGTCGAGGAAGCTTCTTTCGTCGAGTTCGCAGAGCCGGTTGAACATCGGCTTGGTGACCGTGAAGGCGAGGATGTCAGGCGGCAAGTGCTGACGCATGGCGATATCGGTCGCGCCAATCGAGGCCTGTGCTATATTGAAGTCATCGAATGGGATGAGCTCACGACAGCCTGAGCCGAAGGGCGCGATGACGGGAGGAGGATCTTCCGGGGCGCTGTGGTACTGCGCGCCGATCATCAAAGCGGTCAGCTGGTCAGGGTTGACAAGGAAAGTGATTGTCTTGAGATATGTCCAGCCTTCCTCTTTGAGCGGCCCGATGAAGATGTGGGCGTTCTCGGCCCGGAAGGGCGTTCTCGAGCCGATGGATCTCTCCATGAGCTCTCCCGAGGCTTTGAGGCCTTCGTCATCGACAAGAAATTTGATGAACTCTTCTCTTGACCTGGCCTGAATGCCCCAAAAGCAGCTGCCGGAGCCGCCGCAGCCGTAACTCTCCCTGGTGATATGGAGAGTCTCTCCCCTCAGCCAGTTCCCGTAGAACGAGAAGACACAGCCGTTTTTCTTAGGAATGGCGAGGGGTTTGAAGGCGGCCGGGTCAGGCGCATCATAGACTCCGATGAGCGGAAGCCTGATATCCAACTTTTTTCGTAATAGGGCTGGATCGGGTTGCGTTTCTTTTCTCATTCGCTTCTTATCTCACTTCTGGAGGCGAGAATTCTAAAAGATTACCGGGTCCACCTTCCGTTCAATGTTTTAACCGGGCCGGGATGAAAGAACTTTTCCGGAATCATCACACCGTCTTTCTTAAATACCATTCCATTCTTCATCACAAACCGTACATTGCGCAACGCGTCGATGTCACCGAGGGGATTGCCGGGGACCGCAATCATATCGGCGAATAATCCCGGCTTGATCGGACCGCGCTGGCTGATGAGGTCTGCGGCCTTGTAGCCGTTAATCGTCATCGCCCGTAGAATGTCAGCCGGAGGGATGCCGGCGGCTTTCCATGTTTCGAGGAAGTTGAGGGTCAGCTCCCCGCGGGTCAGCCACTCGCCGGTCTTCGGATCTTTCATCCGTTCGTTCCAGTAATCGAAATCGGTTGAATAGGTGACGAGCACCTTTTTTTCCCAGGCATCACGCAAATTCGCGACCGTCCGCTTGAAAGCCGCCTCACTGCCTCGATAGGGCGTGAAGGGGGTGTCGGTGCCCGCCAAAAAAATTCCCTTCTCGGCCATCTGGCGGTGGTGTTCCGGTGTGAGCGCATTGTTGTGAGCGATGATGTAGACCCCAGCGTCGATAGCCCGTTGCGCGCCGTCAGCGGTTTGCACGTGCCCCTCGACTTTGCATCCGCCCTTGGCCGCCTCGCTGATGGCCAGCTTGATGTCGTCAACAGAGTAGCCCCAAGGCTTGCAGTCGATACAAAGTTTGATCGTCCGGGCGCCGAACAGCATATTCTCCCGGACCGCGCGCACGATCTCATCCGGGCTGTTGGCGTCGATATATTCCGGGAACATGATGTTGTGGTACTTGTACATTTCCGGCGTTGGCCAGAACTGCCCCCCCGTGCTGCCGATCATCGGCCCCGACGGAATCACGGTAGGTCCCGGCAGCCAACCCTGCTCAATCGCCTGTCGAAGCGCGGCATCCGCGTAGAGCGCGTTGTTTCCCACGTCCCGGACTACGGTGAAACCCGAGTTGAGCAGTTGCATGCCGTTGGACGCAGCCTGAATGGCGCGCAGCGCCGTCGAGTCCATGATGTAAGTGAGATAATAATAATTGTTCTCCGGCTCTTCCTTATAAGTTATCGCCATGTGCGTGTGCGCGTCAACGAGACCGGGCAGAACCGTCAGCTGAGATAAATCGATAACCGTCGCACCGGAAGGAATCGGTAGATTGGGGCCCACCCCCGTGATCTTTTCGCCTTCGACGAGAATCACCTGATTGGCGGCTGCCGTCCCCGCTTCCGGATCGATGAGCCGGCCCGCTTTGATTGCCGTGACCGCCGATTGCCGCTGCGCGACCGACAGCCCTACAGTCAGCGCAACCATAAAGGAGAAGAACACCGCATAACGAATCTTCATGACGACCTCCTCAAACACGAATGTTGATTTCCCGTTCTTTTGCCGACATGGCCCCGTGCATCTTCATCGAGGGTTTCCCCTTAATCATCATCTGGAATAATACTCTTATTTCAAAAACACGGTCAAGATGACAGGAAGCATTTTGCCCTATATCAACGTCCTGCGGATCGAATACGCCCTCAATAAGTTTGGGCGCGGTCAGTTTATCATCGATACGGGCGTCAGTTTCTAGATCCATAGTTTCCTTGACACCCGGCGATGCCCGGCGCTATAGTTCGGCTCCAGTCCCAAACGCATGAGTCCCCTCTACACGTTCTTTTCATTTGTCCGCCCGTATCGGAAGAGGGCCGCCGCCGCCCTTCTCGGCCTAGCCCTGCTCGTCGTCATGGACTTGGCCATTCCCCGTCTCATCCAGAAGATCATCGACCAGGGGATTGCCCTCCACAACCCCGGCGTTGTCGTTCGGACGGCCCTGCTGATGCTCGGCATCTCGGTCCTGAGCGCGGTCATCGCCGTCCTCAACAACATCCTGTCCGTGCAGGTCGGGGAGGGGGTGGCCCGCGACCTGCGCCAGGCGCTCTTCCGCAAGATTCAGACCTTTTCTTACGGCGACCTGGACCGGATGAAAACGGGCCTTCTCATGGTCCGCCTGACCAGCGACACGTCCGCTCTCCAGCGCCTGACCCAAGTTTCCCTGCGCATCGGAACGCGGGCCCCGCTTTTAATGGTCGGGAGTCTGATCCTGATGGTCCGGACAAGCCCGAGCCTGGCCCTGACCATGCTGCCGCTTCTAGGTGTGACCTCGGCCATCCTGATCCTCTTCGTCCTGAAAATGGAGCCTCTGTTCCGGTCCGTCCAGCAAAAGCTGGACCGGCTCAACACCGTCCTGCAGGAGAACATCGCTGGGGTGCGGCTGGTCAAGTCCTTTGTGCGGGCCGATTTCGAAGGTGAACGCTTTGAAAAGGCCAACGAGGCCTACACCGGCCAATCGGTGCGGGTGCTGCAAGCCGTTTCGACCATGTCGCCCGTTTTGACGATGTGCGTG
>JAPKZI010000163.1 GCA_026393865.1 Candidatus Aminicenantota bacterium | reverse complement strand
ATGACCTGGAAGCCCGCGAAGAAAAGACGATCATCGAGGACGCGGACCTGTTCATGGTCAGCGCCGACGGCAAGAAGATGCTGGTGGGGAAGAGCGGGGCGTTCTCCGTCGTGGACGTCGCCCCGGCCCAAAAAATGACGAAGATGATGCCGACGGCCCAGCTCGAAATGACCGTGGAGCCGCGCGCGGAATGGAAGCAGATCTTCAACGAGGTCTGGCGGTTGGAGCGCGACTTTTTCTACGATCCGAACATGCACGGAGTCGATTGGATGGCCGTCGGCGAGCGCTATCGGAAACTCGTCGACGCCTGCGTCACCCGCTGGGACGTCAACTATTTGATCGGTGAGTTGATCTCCGAGATGAGCTCTTCGCACACATACAACGGCGGAGGAGATACCGACGAGGCGGCCCCGAGAAACGTGGGGCAGCTGGGGATCGATTGGGAGATCGCCAACGGCGCTTATCGGATCAAGAAGATCATCAGCGGAGCCCCCTGGGATTCCGAGGTCCGCTCGCCCCTCCAGATGCCCGGATTGAAGGTCAAGGAAGGCGACTACATTCTCGCCGTGAACGGGGAACCGCTCGATATCCGTGTCGATCCCTGGGCGGCTTTCGAAGGGCTGGCCAACCGAACGGTCGAACTGACCGTCAACGACAAGCCGGGCTTCGACGGTGCCCGGAAGATCGCGGTCAGGACGCTCGAAGACGAAACGCGCCTCAGGAACCTGGCCTGGATCGAATCCAACCGGAAACGCGTCGAGGAGGCGACAAAAGGGAAGATCGGCTATATCTACGTTCCCAGCACCGGGATCGACGGACAGACCGAATTGATCCGGCAGTTCGCCGCCCAATATAAGAAGGACGGCTTGATCATCGACGAGCGGTTCAACAACGGCGGACAGATCCCCGACCGCTTCATCGAACTGCTCGACCGGAAACCGCTGGCCTTCTGGGCGGTGCGGGACGGGATGACCTGGCAGTGGCCCCCGTTCGCCAACTTCGGCCCCAAGGTCATGCTGATCAACGGCTGGAGCGGGTCCGGCGGCGACGCCTTCCCGGATTATTTCCGGAAAGCGAAACTGGGTCCGCTCGTCGGGATGAGGACCTGGGGCGGCCTGATTGGGATGAGCGGCGCGCCCGGCCTGATCGACGGCGGGGCCGTGACCGTCCCGACCTTCCGGATGTACGACCCGGACGGGAAGTGGTTCAAGGAAGGCCACGGCGTCGATCCCGATATCGAGGTCATCGACGATCCGGCCCAATTGGCCAAGGGCGTCGATCCGCAGCTCGAACGGGCGATCCAAGAAGTCCTGAAAGCCCTGGAGAAGAACCCGCCGGTCAATCCGAAGCGTCCGGCTTACGAGAAGAGGTGAGCGGATCGGGGAAAACCTCTTTTCAATAAAGAAATCCTCTGTCCGGAAGAAGATCTTCATCAGGATCTGACCGATATGAGCCTCGATCAACTCTCCGCCGCCGCCCAAGAACGGATCGGCCCGCTCAAGAGCCGGGTCATCCGCCGGGCCAACGGGGCTCTACCATACGACTACATCGTGCCGAACGGCGTCTACGAGGAACTGTGGGACTGGGACGCTTTTTTCGTCGGCCTTCACCTCATCTCAGCGGATAAGGCCGACGGGATTTACCTCAAGAACTGGTGCCTCAACTTCCTCCACTTCACCGAGCCGGACGGCCACACGCCGGGCGGGATCCGGCCGTGGTCCGGCCGCGACGCCCGCCTTTACCACATCAAGCCGCTCATGGGGCAGGCGGCCTTTTACGCGTCGTTGGCCATCGGCGACTTCGGCTGGATCGCGCCCGTTTGGGAGAAGATGAAGGCCTGCGTCACCTACCGCGAACGCAAGATGGCGGATCCCGCGACCGGCCTCGTCAAATGGTGGGACAGCATGGAGTCGGGCGCCGACAACAATCCGGCCTTGATCCGAAGATATCACAACAGCGTCGCCGGAGCCGACGTCAACGCCTTTATGGTCCTCGATGACCGGGCCATGGCCTTGATCGCGGAGCGGATCGGACGGGGCGGCGATGGGCGCGCTTTCCGCGAGCGGGCGGGCCGGCTCACCGAAGCGGTCAACGCCCATCTCTGGGACCCCGCCGACGCGACGTATTACAGCTACGACGCTGTCGAAAAAACCCGAGTCCGCTGCATCACTTACAGCAACCAAGTGCCCCTATGGGCGGGGCTGGCATCGGGGGAGCAGGCGAGGGCCATGATCGATCGCTACGTGCTCGAACCGGGCAAGCTGTGGTCCCCGCACGGCATCCGCTCCCTGGCCGCGGACGAGCCGTTCTACAATAACGAGAACGTGATCAAGCCCTATTCCAATTGGCAGGGGCCGATCTGGCCGCACGCGAACTGGATGATCATGCACGCGCTCATCCGCTACGGCTATCCGGACGCCGCCCTCGAGACGGCCGAAAAGGTCACCCGGCTCTGCCTGGACGATCTGGCCGGGAACGGCATGATGCACGAGAATTACCATGCGGACACAGGCGCCCCGCTGGCCGCGCCCGACTTCATCAGCTGGAACCTGTTAGTCGCCCAGATGATCGAAGAGGCGCGGAGCGGGCTTTTTCTGCCTGATCCCGGCCGATCCCTCTGGCCCGATTGAAAAAAATCGCTTGTTTTTTCGGCCCGGGCCGGGTATGATATAAGTTGCCCCGTTGGGGCGAGATCATTCCATATAAGGAACGGATAAAGGAAGGGGCACGGGCCCTGATCGGTCACAGACTCCTCTCCTTTATTTGGATCACATTTTTAAGGGCGGACGGGGATTTGCCTCCCCGGGTCGAACCCACATCAAAGGAGACGAGTATGAACATCTACGTAGGCAACATTTCCAGGGAAGTCACCGAAACCGACCTGAAGGACGCCTTCGCCGCTTTCGGAATGGTCCAGAGCGCGTCGATCATCAAGGAAAAGTACACCGGTGAATCCCGCGGTTTCGGCTTTGTTGAGATGCCGAACAAGGAAGAGGCCGATAAGGCCCTCGCCGAATTAAACGGCAAGGACCTGAAGGGCCGCAACCTGACCGTCAACGAGGCCAAGCCCAGGACGGACAGACCCCGGAACGGCGGCGGATTCGGCGGCGGTCGTCCCAGCGGCGGTCGCGGCGGATTCGGCGGTGGACGCCGGTTCTGATCCCGATCAAATCCGGTCAAATCCTTCGGGGACAGCCAGAGGCCATCTCCGGATTCCGGTTCGAGTCCCCGGGATCGAAGACAACAAAGGGGACGGCTCCCGGAGCCGTCCCCTTTTTCATTTTTTGGACACTCCGCGATCCGGACTTGCGGCGAGGCGGCGCTTGGTCTATGATGGCGGCGAAGAGTGGAAGGAGGACCCTTGGTAAAGAGCAATAGAGCTTACAAGAGCGCGAAGCGAAATAAGGAGCTCGATCGCCAGAAGAAGAGAGAAGAAAAGCGGCGCCGGCGTCTGGCGGGTGAGAAGCCGGCCGATTCCGACGGTCCGGCTCCCGAGGGCTCAGTTCCGGAAGGCCAAACCGCACCCGATTCCGAAACGCCCGAGCCCCAATAAAGAGCGAACGGCTTATTTTTTCTGCCGGCGCGCCGTCCCGTCGAGGCAGGGCTCGTCCTCCGCGTAGTTGCGGGCCATCTCGGCCGTGGGGACGGCCGTGCAGAAGGGCATGGGCTCCATTTCCTTCTTGCAGCAGACGGGGACGGCCTGCCCTTTCTCGACGGTGAGCTGGTGGTCGCATACGCCGCATTTATATGTCACAGGGCTCATCTATGTCTCCTCTCGTATCTATTTTACCTCATCCAGCGACTTCTTGAAAGCCGCCATCCCTTTTTTCGTTGACAGGGCTCGCCGTCCGGCGATATAGTTTTCCTGACAAGGAGTGAACATGCCCACCAAGTCCAAAAATCCCCACCTGCCGTTCGGCGACCAGCAGCGGGCGCCGTGGTACGGCAAGGACATATTATCGGTCAAGCAGTTCAGCCGGGCCGACCTGGATTACATCTTCGGCGTCGCCCACGAGATGCGGATCATGGTCGAACGCATCGGCACGTTCGACCTCCTGAAAGGCAAGATCCTGGCGAACCTCTTCTACGAACCGTCCACCCGGACGTCTTCGTCCTTCAACGCGGCCATGCAGCGTCTCGGCGGCGCGGTCATTCCGATCAGCGAAGTGAAATACTCCTCCGTGGCCAAAGGGGAGAGCCTGCCCGACACGGTCAGGACGCTGGGCTGTTACGCCGACGTGATCGTCCTGCGCCATCCCGAAGTCGGGGCGGCGGCCCTGGCGGCGAAGTTTGCCGGCAAGCCCGTCATCAACGCCGGCGACGGGGTGGGCGAACATCCGACCCAGGCCCTGCTCGACACCTTCACCATCCGCGAGGAACTGGGGCGGCTGGAGAACCTGACCGTGACCATGCTCGGCGACCTGAAATACGGCCGCACGGTCCACTCGCTGGCCCGCCTGCTGACGCAGTTCAACGGCATCAAGCTGAATTATATCTCACCCGACATCCTGCGCATGCCGCGTGAGGTGATGGACGAAGTCGCCGAAAAAGGCATTCCCCAAACGGAGCACGCCGGGCTCGACAAGGTCCTCCCGGAGACGGATGTGCTCTATGTGACGCGGGTCCAGAAAGAACGGTTCGAGGACGTCGCTGTGTACGAGAAGGTCAAGGACGCGTTCATCATCTCGCCCGAGGTGATGAAGGCCGCCAAGAAGGAGATGATCGTCCTCCATCCGCTGCCGCGCGTCAATGAGATCACCATGGATTTCGATGCGGATCCGGTTCCCCGCAGTCTGTCCAGCAGGAAAAGGCGGTCGCCGAAGATAAAGACACCGTCAATGAAGGAATCGACCGGGATCTCCCCGAGAAAAACGCCGTCCGGATCGAAGATCTCGAGTTTATAGGCGTCCGTCGTCCGGAGGTCCGTATCGCCATCGGCTTTGTAGCCCATGGTTCGGCCCCCTCCGGAGGACATCGTGGCGGTCACGTTCATGTTCACTTGTTCTTCTTTCTTCAATTGCCGGTTGAGCGTCGCCACCCAAAGCCGGCCTTTGCCGTCGACGGCGGCACCGCTGGCCGACCGGTTCATTTGGGGCATCCGGATGGACATCGTCCGGCCGCCTTGTTGTTCTATTTTGCCTTTATCCTTGGGCGCTTCCACGCTGTAGTTCAGCGGGCGGTCGGCCTTCCATAGGAGTCGGGAATCCGAGGAATATCTCTCGATCCGGTTTTGGAAGGGAAAGACGAGGTAGGCGTTGTCGGCGGCGTCTGCCGTGAAAAGGACTTCGTTGCCCATCCGGTTCATAAGCATTTCCCCGTATTCGAAGGGCGTCCCGAATTCCGAAAGGACGCGGCCATCGAGATCGAGGATTTTGAGGATTTTAGAAGGCTCCTCTTTTTTGTCAAGTCCTCCCGGGCCCATCATGACGACCCCCCGGCCCGGGCCCATGAGGAGACGGCCCGAATGGAGCAGGACAATCCTGCCGACGCTGTTGTTCGGGCCGCGGACGGTCTTGTTCTCCTTGCTGTCTACGGCTACGACCTGGATGCGCTGGTTGTTGGGATCGCCGACGTAGAGCGTTCCCCGCTGGTCAATGCCGAGAGAATCGGGATAGTAAAAATCGCCGGGGCCCTGGCCCTGCCGGCCGAAGCTCGACAGGAACTTCCCGTCCGGGCTGAATTTCTGGATCCGGTGATTTCCGGTGTCGAGAACGTAGATATTGCCGGTCGCGTCCAGAGCGATCTCCGAAGGCATATAAAACGCCAGGTTCGCGTCCGTGGCCTCGACGTCGCCCAGCGTCCCGACCTTGGTCAGCGAAATCTTGGGAGATTTCCCCCAGAGTCCGCCTTTGGCGTTATGGACGGTCCGGACGCCGTCCACGGTC
>JAPKZI010000114.1 GCA_026393865.1 Candidatus Aminicenantota bacterium | reverse complement strand
CTTCGGCTGGGTGTTGACGCCGATGCCGAAGACGGTGCCCAAAGACGGCTCGACGATCGAGGTGTATGTAGATGGGGCCAAGCTGGGGAACCTGGCTACAGCGCCGAACGTCTATAACCAGTACCGGGTGGATGTTTCGACAAACTTCCCGGGGTTTAACAATACGGGAGGTCCGGGAGCCGGCGGGCCGGTGGGGGCCTTCTACCTGGACACGACGAAGCTGACGAACGGGGTGCACACGATCTACTGGATCGCGACGGATGACGCGGGAGCGGCCGATGGGATCGGCAGCCGGTATTTCAATGTGGTGAATACGGGAACGTCGGCCGCGAAATCCCACCCCACCCCCCTTTCGCAAAGGGGGGAGAGGGAAAAAATTGGGGACATGTATTCGTTGCGTTTCCCCGGATTTTCCACCAGCAGTCATCGCGAGGAGCGAAGCGACGCGGCGATCCCCACAATAGAATCCCTTTCGAACGTGCCGGTTTCGTTCGACCCCCTCTCCGTCAAGCGCGGATTCAATCTGACTGCGCCGCCCGAAACAATCCTTCCCGACAACTACGGTTCCATCCAAATCGAGATAAAGGAAGTGGAGCGGATCGAAATCGATTTAGAGATTGGGAACGGCCGATTGGAGCGCTATAATCCCCCCACACCCCCCTTTAGAAAAGGGGGGGAAGCAACGTACGTCAGAAAAGAGGGGGAAGAAAGGCAGCTTTCAGGCTTAAGAGAAACCGAGGAAGATGTCCGTTATTCAGGCTATCAGATCGTCGGCGACCAACTGCGGCCCTTGCCCATCGGCTCAACACTCGATCCACTCACCGGCACGTTCTCCTGGCTGCCGGGGCCGGGATTTGTTGGAGCCTATGATTTGGTTTTTATCCGGGAAGCTGGATCCGGCATGAAAAGAAGGATTCCCATAAAGGTGACGATCGGACCGAAGTTCAGCAGACACTAGAACGGGGCGCGGGAGCCGGGCGCCGGCTTCCCATGCCCGCTTTTTGGATTTTTTCCTTTGATTCAAGGTAGAATGGAATAACTGAAGGCGTTCGTTTGTATGCCGGATGTGATCTCGATTTCACAAAGGCTTTCGCGGTGAGGAAGAACGATGAATAAAAAAACCGTCCGTTTATTTATCCTGGCTTTGATCCTTGGGGGAGCCGCCGTCGGCCTGGGAGGCGTCATGAAAGGAAAACCGTCGCAGGACAAACCGAAAGAGTCGACGGCGGAGCTGTGGAAGAAAGTCGCGGCCGCCGATAAGGACGGTTTGCCTCAGACCGCGATCGAACTTTTAAAAAAGATTTATGCCCTTTCCATCGACGGCAAGCGTTCCGGCGAGGCTCTCCGGGCCCTCACCCGCCAGCTCGTTCTCGAGGGAACTATCGCGGGAAACAAACCCGAGGCCCGCCTGGCCCGGCTCATTGAGGAGACAGCCAAGGCTCCGGCCGAGATCAAGCCCCTGCTGAAGGTCGTCTCGGCCCAGTGGTACTGGCATTATTACTCGCGGAACAAATGGCGCTTCATGAATAGGAGCGCTGCCACAGGTTCGGATGAGAAGGACTTCACGACTTGGGACCTGCGCCGCTTGTTCCGGGAAATCGACGGGCTCTATCGAGATATTCTCAAGGACGAGGCCTTGCTGAAAAAAACGCCGCTGTCGGCGTTCTCCGATTTCCTCGAGCCCGGCGATATGTCCGCCGCTCTCCGCCCGACGCTCTATGATTTCGTCGTCTTCGAAGCCCTCGAATTCTACACGTCGGGAGAGCAGTCCGCGGCGCTTCCGGAGGACGCCTTCGTAATCGAGGCCGATTCGCCCGCGCTGGCACCGGCCGCCGAGTTCCTCCGCTATAAGCCGGAGACCACGGATGTCGATTCGCCCAAGCTGCGCGCCCTGAAGCTTTACCAGGACCTTTTCGCGTTCCACGGCTTCGATTCGAACAAAGACATCCTTCTCGACGCCGACCTGCACCGGCTTCATTACGTCAAAGCCAACGCCGCGGGAGAAGGCGCGTCCGAGCGGTTCGTCCAGAGGTTAAAGGAGCTCGTCGAGAGCTTTAGCGCTTCGCCTCTGGCCAGTCTGGCGTTTTATTATTGGGCTCAGGAGGTCTACGACAATGGCGACTACGTCCAGGCCTTCGCCCTAGCCGAACGAGGCATCAAGTCCCATCCGAACACTATCGGCGCTACGAACTGCGCGGCCCTCCTCGGCCGGATCACGGCCAAAGAATTCAGCGTCCGGACCGAGACCGCCGTCGCTCCGTTAAAAGCGAGCCGACTGGCCGTCAGCTATCGCAATGTGACGGCCCTCCATTTCCGGGCTGTGCGGGAGGACTTTGCCGCCCTCCTCAAGGGCAAAGCGGCGGAGAATCTCTTCCGTCCGCGGGATGAATATGTCAAACAACTCCTCAGCCGGCCGGCCGAGGCCGAGTGGCAGGCGGCTCTCAAACCGACGTCCGACTACAAGATGAACGCGGCCCTGGTTGATATGCCGGCATTGAAGGCGGGATTCTACCGGATCCTGGCCAGCTTCGATCCCCAGTTTTCCTCGAGTCAGAACAAGATCGAAACCGCCTCACTCTGGGTGAGCGATCTCGGCGTCGTCACCGGCGGCCCGGGCGGAGGGATCGAGGGGCTCGTCGTCCGGAGCGGATCCGGCGAACCGGTGGCGAAGGCGAGCATCACCTTGTGGGAATGGGATTACAACTCGAACTCACTCATCGACCGGGGGAGCGCCCAAACCGACGTCCTCGGGGCGTTCACCCTGTCCCGGGGCGATTCCTACCGCGAACGGGTCCTCGTCGTCCGCGATCCGTCCGGACCGGAGATCGCCGAGTTGCGGGTCGAGATGAGCTACCCGCGGCGCGAGGATCCCTTTCGCCAAACAGTCTTCTTCACCGACCGGGCCCTCTATCGGCCGGGACAGGCGATCTATTTCAAAGGGCTATGCCTGAGCGTTGACAGGAACGGGAACGATTACCGGCCTCTACCCAGGCAAGCCGTGCGCGTCGTCTTTCGCGACGCCAATGGTCAGGAGATCACGGCTCTCAACCTGGTCGCCAACGACTTCGGCTCGGTGAGCGGGTCGTTCAGCGCCCCGACCGACCGGTTGACCGGCCTCATGACCATCTCCACGGAATCCCCCCGCGGCTCATGCTCGGTCCGGGTCGAGGAATATAAGCGGCCCAAGTTCGAGGTCAAGCTCAATGTCCCCGACCGCGAGTTCCGGCTGAACGATGAGGTCGCCGTCCCGGGCGAGGCGCTCGCTTACACGGGCGCGCCCGTCGACGGGGCCCTGGTCCGTTACCGCGTCGTCCGCGAGGTCCGATATCCCAACTGGTGGTATTCCTGGTTTGGCGGGTCCCGCTCGGAAGCCCAGGAGATCGCCCACGGCACGGTCCGCACGGACGAAACTGGGAAATTTACGATCGCTTTCAAAGCCAAACCCGATCCGTCCTTGCCCGCCTCGTCCCAACCCGTCTTTACCTATCAAGTGACGGCCGACGTCACCGATAGCGCCGGTGAAACACGGAGCGCGGAAGGGAGCGCTCGCGTCGGATATGCCTCGCTCGAAGCGGGCCTTTCCGGGAAAGACTGGCAGGAACCGGGCAAGCCGGTGGTCCTCTCGATCACGACGACCACATTGAACGGCAAGAGGATCGCCGCCAAAGGCGTTGTCGAGATCTTCTCCCTTCGGGGCCCGGACAAACCGGTCCCCGCCGATATGATCGGAGAAGTGTCCATCCGGGAAAAGGAGGCCCTGTCCGGAAAATCCGGCGCGGGATTCGCTCAAACGCCGGATTGGCGGAAATGGCCGCAAGGCGCGGCGGTCGCGAAAAAGGAATTCGAAACGAGCCTCAAGGAGGGGACGGAATGCGCCGTCTCCTTCAACCTCGGCCAAGGCGCCTATAAAGCCAGGTTGAAGACCGTCGATAAGGCCGGGACTCCGGTCGAAGACATGCTCTATTTTCTCGTCCTTGACCCGGCCGCGGCGCGGTTCCCGGTCAAAATACCGTTCCACGGCGCCGTCCGGTCGGACTCCGTCGAGGTCGGGCAGGCCTTCGAGATGCTGTGGGGAACGGGCTATGAGAAAGGCCCGGTCCTCGTCGAGGTCCTGCAGAACGGCAAATGGCTCCAGCGCTACTGGACAACCGGCGCCCCGACCCAGGGCGTCCTCCGCGTTCCCGTCGGTGAGGAGTTGCGAGGCGGATTCACGGTCGCCGCGTCCATGGTCAAGGAGAACAGGCTCTATCGGGAGAGCCGGAGAATTCAAGTTCCCTGGACGAACAAATCGCTCGACCTCAAGTGGAAGACATTCCGCTCCAAGCTCCGTCCCGGCCAGTCAGAGACCTGGTCGCTCCAGATTAAAGGGAGCCAGGCCGATATGCGCGCGGCGGAGATGGTCGCCTCGCTTTACGACGCCTCGCTCGACCAGTTCTACGGCCACGGTTTTCCCGGGATCTCCGGGATCTTCCGCTCCGATTCGACCTATGTGAGATGGGGATTCTCCAACCGGCCCGAGAATTTTCGCGGGTTCAGCGACAATATGAATCCTTACCACTCGACCCTCACGCCCAACTATGTCCATTTTCCCGCGGTGATCGAGGAAGACCTGTTCACCTTCCAATATCCGGGAGCGGACAGAACCATGGTCAGGATGGCTATGCCGGAAGCGGCGCCCGCGCCGCCGGCGATGGCTGCGGGGGCTAGAGAAGAAAAGGTCGTCGCGGGCGGGGTCGTCGGCGGCGTGATGGGCGGTGTAACGGGCGGCGTTGTGGGCGGCGTCGAAAAGAAAGCGGCGGCGCCTGAGGTCGACCTGTCCCAAGTCCAAGCCCGGAAGAACCTCAGCGAAACGGCCTTTTATTATCCCCATCTTCTGACCGACCGGGACGGCACGATCACGATCGAGTTCAAGATCCCCGAAGCGCTGACCCGCTGGCGTTTTCTGGGATTCGCCCACACAAAGGAGCTGCAGAGCGGTTCGCTCGAAGGGGAGACGGTCACTCAGAAAGAGCTGATGGTCCAGCCCAATCCTCCGCGTTTCCTCCGCGAGGGCGACGGCCTGGAATTCACGGTCAAAGTGACGAACATGGCCGAAAAGGAAGCCGCGGGGGCGGTCGAGCTCCGTTTCTTCGACCCCAAGAACGATAAGTCCATCGACGCCCTCCTGGCCAACAAAACCCAGAAGCACGCCTTCACCATCCCGGCCAAGCAGTCGCGCTCGTTCTCCTGGCCGGTCACTGTTCCCGACGGCCTGGAGATGGTCGGCTATAAAGCGGTGGCCGCGGCCGCGGAATTCTCGGACGGCGAAGAAGGGATGTTCCCTGTCCTCAGCCGGACCATCCTCGTCCGGGAGTCGATCCCCCTCTGGATCAGCGACAAGGGGGAGAAAAAATTCACCTTCCAGAAACTGGCCAAGGCGGGAGAATCGACGACGCTCAAACACCTCGGGCTGACCGTGCAGATGGCGTCCAACCCGGCCTGGTACGCCGTTCAGGCGCTGCCCTACCTCATGGAATTCCCCTATGAATGTTCGGAACAGGTCTTCAACCGCCTCTATGCCAACAGCCTGGCCCAGAAGATCTCCGGATCGAGCCCCAAGATCCGCAAGGTGTTCGACCTGTGGAAGGGAACGGACGCTCTCAAATCGAACCTGGAGAAGAACGAAGACCTGAAGAGCGTCCTGCTCCAGGAATCCCCCTGGGTCCTCGAAGCCAAGTCCGAAACCCAGGCCAAGCGGAACATCGGCCTCCTGTTCGACGAGAACACGATGAGCCGGGAGCTCAAGAACGCCTATTCCAAGCTGGCCCAAATGCAGCTCGGGGACGGCTCCTGGCCCTGGTTCCCCGGAGGCCCCGGCAACAGCTATATCACCCTTTACATCGTGACCGGATTTGGGCGGCTCAAACACCTTGGCGTCACGTCCGTAGCCCAGGACCTTGCCTTCAAGGCCCTCGAGCATCTGGACGACTGGATCGACGCTTCATACCAAGAAATCCTGAGGATGAAAACCAAGGATCAGAACCACCTGAGCCCGACGATCGCCCTTTATCTATATGGGCGAAGTTTCTATTTAAAGGAACGCCCCATTCCGTCGGAAAACCGGGAGGCCGTGGATTATTTCCTGGCCCAAGGCGCGAAATACTGGCTCCAGCTCGACAACCGACAAAGCCAGGCCCACCTGGCCCTGGCCTTGAACCGGTTCGGAGACAAGGAAACGCCGCTGAAGATCATGCGGTCGATGAAGGAGCGGAGCCGGGTCGACGAGGAACTGGGCCGGTTCTGGAGCGAGCTCGAGTTCTCCTGGTGGTGGTACCGCGCTCCGATCGAAACGCAGGCGGTCATGATCGAAGCCTTCGACGAGGTCATGAACGATCAGAAGACCGTTGAGGAATGCAAAATCTGGCTCCTTAAACAGAAGCAGACCCAGGACTGGAAGACGACCAAGGCCACGGCCGACGCGGTCTACGGCTTGATCCTGCGCGGAACGGACCTCTTGGCCTCGGACGCGATCGTCGAGGTCAGCCTGGCCGGAAAAACGGTCCAACCGGAGAAGGTCGAAGCCGGCACCGGATTCTATGAGAAGCGGTTCGCGGCCTCCGAGATCACTCCGGCGATGGGGGCCATCACGGTCAAGAAGACGGATAAAGGCATCGCCTGGGGCGGCGTCCACTGGCAGTATCTGGAGGACATCTCCAAGATCACCCCGCACTCCCAGAACCCGCTTCGTTTAAAGAAGTCCGTCTTCATCCAGCGGCTGACGAAGACGGGGCCGGTCATCGAGCCCGTCAAGGGACCTCTGGCCGTGGGCGACACGCTGATCGTCCGCGTCGAGCTGCGCACTGACCGCGACATGGAATACGTCCATATGAAAGACCACCGGGGAAGCGGTCTCGAGCCGGTCAATGTGCTGTCCAGCTACAAGTTCCAGGATGGATTGGCCTATTACGAAGCGACCAAGGACACGGCCACCCATTTCTTCATCGATTATCTGCCCAAGGGGACGTATGTCTTCGAATATCCGCTGAAGGTCGTCCACCGCGGCGCTTATCAGAACGGCATGGCCCACATCGAGTGCATGTACGCCCCGGAGTTCAACAGCCACTCAGAGAGCGTGAAGCTGGAGGTCCGTTAATTTCGGTGACAGATAACTCAAACCCTAACATGAAAAAATATTTTACTATCCTTCTTTCCATTGCGGTCGTTATCGGATGGATGGGTTCGGCCGGCCTCGCGGCGGACACGACCATGACCTTCACGGTCTCGATGCCTCATCCGGAGACTCATATCTTTCATGTGATTTTTCGCACCGACGGCCTGCAAGGCGAAATGCAGGATTTCAAGATGCCAGCCTGGATGCCGGGTTTTTACCGAATCATGGACTACCACAAGAACGTCTCGAATTTCCACGCCGAGGATGCAGCGGGCAAGACCTTGCCTTGGGAAAAGGCGACCAAGAACACTTGGCGGGTCGTCTCCGGGAACGCGCCGACGATCGTCGTCAGCTACGATGTCTTCGGGAACACCGCCTTCGCGGCCAACAACTTCCTCGGCGAACAGCGGGCTTTTATCGCGCCGCCCGGTCTCTTTATGTTCGTGGCGGGGCAGATCCGGCATCCCGTGACCGTCACCTTCGAGATCCCTCCGAATTGGACCCGGATCGCGACCGGCCTTGACCCGGTCCCGGGCCGGCCCAACACATTTTCCGCGCCGGATTTCGATGTGTTCTACGATTGCCCGGTCCTGCTGGGCAACCAGGAGCTGGAGAAGTTCGAGGTCAAGGGCATCCCCCATCGGATGGCCATCGAAAACGTGCCGGAGGGCGTGGACCGGCGCCGGATGTCGGCCGACCTGAAGCGGATGGTCGAAGCGGCGACGGATCTGATGGGCGACATCCCTTATAAGCACTACACGTTCCTTCTCATCGGAATGGGCAACGGCGGGATCGAGCACGCCAACAGCGCGGCCTGCGCGTTCAACGGCAAAAGCCTCACGGACGAGAAGGGTTATCAGGGCTGGCTCAGCTATATCTCTCACGAGTATTTCCATCATTTTAACGTCAAGCGCATCCGGCCGCTCGCCCTGGGGCCGTTCGATTACGACGAAGAGAACCTGACCGACATGCTCTGGGTGTCCGAGGGCTTGACCGTCTATTACGAAGACATCGTCCTCGTCCGGGCCGGCCTCATGACGCCCGACCAGTTCCTCGAAAGAATGAAGAACGCCATGACCCGCTTCGAGAACGCCTCCGGCCACCACTACCAATCCACGACGGAGTCGAGCTTATATACGTGGGGGACGTCGGGCGTCGGCGGAGACCGGAACACGACCATCTCCTACTACGACAACGGAGGAATGCTGGGGGCGATGCTCGATCTTGCGATCCGGAACCAGAGCGCTAACCGAAAATCGCTGGACGACGTGATGAGGGCCTTGTACCGGACCTACGACCTGGGGAAGAAGCGCGGTTTCACCGACGCCGAGTTCCGAGCGGAATGCGAGCGGGCGGCGGGCGGCTCGCTCGCCGAGGTCTTCGATTATGCCGCGACGACAAAGGACGTCAATTATGCCAAGTATTTTGCCTACGCCGGATTGAAGGTCGAGGCGACAGCCCAAGACGCTCCCGGCGCCGCCCTCGGCTTCAACACACAGACCGTCGACGGGAAATTGACGATCGTCGAGGTCGGGGCCGGATCGTCCGCCCGTGGTGCTGGGTTGAGCGCTCAGGACCAAATCCTTGAGCTCGATGGAACGAAAGCGACGCCGAAGGTCCTCAACGATATCCTGGCGGCCAAAAAGCCGGGAGACACGGTCAAGGTGCGATATTCCCGGGAGGGCGCGGCGCAGGAGATCGAGATCGCCCTGGGCAAGAATTTCAAAAACAGCTACACCATTACGCCGATCGCCGATCCGGCTCCTCTTCAAGCCGCGATCTTTAAGGATTGGTTGAGAAAAGCGCTTTGAAATTCGTCCCGCCATTTCAAGGATTCCTTCAGCGATACTCTTCGCTCCAGGGGAAAAGCATCGGCTTTGCGCTGGTTCAAGCGATCCTCCTCTCCGTCCTGTTCTGGGCGGTCGTGTCCTCGGATTTTGAACGTCTCAACCTCAAAGCGACTGCTATCAAGGCTGACGTGGCAGGATTCACGGGGAGCGTCTCCGTAAGCAAGGAGCTGCCGGGGCGCGGAGGACCATGGATCCTCTTCCTGCGGGTTCGCTGCGAAGAAAAACGGCCGCGAGCGACAGAGGTGTTTCTCAACGGGGAGAAGCTGGGCGATATCCGGTTCGGATTGAAAAATCTCGAAGAGATCTCCCTGGACGTGCCCGAATCAACCCTTGTTAGCGAGACTAACGACATAGAGGTTTCCGGCGTCGCCGGCGATTGGAAAGTGGAGGAGATCCGGCTTCAGAATTATTTCGGCTATGCGAGCGGCCTCTTCAATTTGATCCTGATCCCGGGAAGCGTTAGGGCTTATGGCCGCCTTTCCTGGCTGGGTTTGGGGGCGCTTTTCCTCGCCCTTTTATTTCTGTTGATCGTCCGCGCCGGCCTTCCCAAGGTCCCTTGGATCAAGCGCGCCGATCGTCTCTTCAAGACGCTGTTCGTCGTTCTGTTGGCCGCGGCGGCGGTCTTGCCGCTGGCGACGAAGTATCGGCTTCTCACCTCGGCCAATCGGCTCTGGGTGTTCGTCGTCCTCTTGAATTTCGCGGCGACGTTCGCCATCTTGAAAGCCTTCTTCCTCTGGGTCAGAACAGGGTTCGAGGCCCAAACCCTCGATTCGAATCCTCGGAAAAAGCGGATCGTGTCACTGGTCCTTCCGGCCGTCATCGGTCTTTTTTTTCTTTCGTCCATGCTCGGCATCTTGAGGCATTTCGGCGGCAATTACAGCCGCTTTCTGCGGATCGAAGAAAAGCGTATCGAGGCGTTCGGGCCTTTGTATTTTCCTCCCGACCGGGCGGCCGAGATCCGGGCCGGCCTCGCGCCTCTGGACGGCTACGATGGAGAATTCAACTACTTCATGGCCTTCGATCCCTTTCTGTCGAAATACAAGAACGATCCCCGCATCTACAGCCTCTTCATCGACGAGCCGGCCTACCGCTTCGGCCGGATCGGCTTTCCCCTGTTGGTCAAGCTGTTCTCCCTGGACAATCCGAGGCTCTTTCCGAAGGCTATCGTCTGGCTCATCGTCGCCTCCCACTTTTTCGGGGCCTTTTTTTTACTGAGGATCATCCTCTTCTTCAAAAAGAACCCTTTCTGGACGTTCCTCTACATCCTGGTTCCCGGCTTCTATTATTCTCTGCAGTGGGGCCTGGGGGAATCCATCGGCATGGTTCTGGTTTTAGCGGCCCTCTACGCCTATCTCAAAGAGCGCATTCCCTGGACCGCGGCCCTCTTGGCCGCGTCGCTCTTCATCCGCGAAAGCGGATTCCTGGCCGCCCTGGCCATCATGATTTTCGAACTGTTTCGGCGGCGCGACATTAAAAGGGCCGTTTTCATCGGCAGCTCCATCGTTCCCTATCTCTTGTGGAAAGGTTTTCTCACCTATCGGCTGTTCGAGATCAACGGCTGGAAGACGTTCATCCTCGGCCCCGCCGATTTCGCCCTCCCGTTCTCCGGCTTTTTCGATCTCTTCGCTCATATCCGGGCCGGCGGCTATGACCGGCCGTTCGTTTCGACGGCGGTCATCTATTCTTGCCTTCTGTCCTTCCTGTTCGTTTTCTCCCTGGTCCTGTTTTTCAAGAAGAAAAACGTCTTGAGCCTCAGCTTGCTCCTTTTTTCCGCCCTCTCGGTGTCGCTCAATTACCCGATGGTCTGGATCGGCATCGGCGGCGCCATCCGGCTGACCACGGAAGCCTTTGTCTTCCTGATCCCGGCTTATCTTATGCAGAGGGACTCGTTGAAACCCTCTTCGAAATACCTGTTCGCGGGATTCTTTGCGGTCCTCTTTGTCTTCGATTTTTTTGTCATGGACATCAGCGGATATTTCCGGAGCGCCTTTCTTATTTGGTGAGAGTCAAGTGGAGAGCCGAAGGCTCGCCCCTTGACCTTTGAATCTGGAAGTCGGAGAGGGCAGATGATAGAATACGGATTCGGGAGAGAGCGATGATCGCCAATCCATTCCTCGGCGTCGTTTTCCATTGGCTGGGCGGCCTGGCCTCGGGCAGCTTCTACGTTCCGTACCGCGGCGTCAAGAAGTGGTCATGGGAAGTGTATTGGCTCGTCGGCGGCTTCTTCAGCTGGATCATCGCCCCCTGGATCCTGGCCTCGATCAATACCCACGATCTTCTGGCCGTCCTGCGCGAGGCCCCCTCGGCCAGCCTCGTCAAAGCCTATATCTTCGGCGCCCTGTGGGGGGTCGGCGGCTTGACCTTCGGGCTGACCATGCGCTACCTCGGCATGTCGCTCGGCATGGGCGTGGCCCTGGGATATTGCGCGGTCATCGGCACGCTGGTGCCGCCCATCATCCACGGGGAATTCATCCAAAAAGTGCTCGGGACGACGTCGGGCCTGGTCATTCTCATCGGCATCGTGGTCTGCATACTGGGGATCGCGGTCGCCGGCATGGCCGGGATGTCCAAGGAAAAAGAGATGACCGAGGAGCAGAAGCGGTCGTCCATCAAGGAATTCAACTTCGCCAAAGGCATCCTCGTCGCCACGTTCTCAGGCGTCTTCAGCGCCTGTTTCGCCATGGGATTGGACGCGGCGTCTCCCATCGCCGAAATCTCAGCGAGGCACGGGACCTCGATGTTATGGACGGGATTGCCGAAATTGTGCGTCGTGCTCCTCGGCGGTTTCACCTCGAACTTCATCTGGTGCCTCATTTTGAACATCCGAAACCGGACCGGCTACCAGTATTTCCACGGCCGGCTGCGCCAGGCGCCGCCCAAGCGCGAGGCCGAGACGATCATCGAGACCGCCGTGGACGCCCCGAGCGAGGAAGTTGTGGAGCGCCTGCCGAAGGCGAAAACCGCCGCGGGCGCGCGCGTGCCGATGCTCAACAACTATGTCTTCAGCGCTCTGGCCGGCGTGACCTGGTACATGCAATTCTTCTTCTACACCATGGGCGAAACGCAAATGGGCAGCTACAAGTTCTCCAGCTGGACGATCCACATGGCCAGCATCATCCTCTTCAGCTCGTTGTGGGGGATCGCCTTGAAGGAATGGAAGGGGAGCAGCGGCTTCACCAAGACGCTGCTGGCCATGGGCCTAGCGACTCTCGTCCTCTCGACCATCATCGTCGGCTTCGGCAACTATCTGGCCACGCGATGAGATCCTTAAAAACAATGACCTCGCGCGAAAGGGTTCTGAAGGCTCTTGCCCACGAAATACCCGACCGCGTCCCGATCGATCTCGGTGGAAACCAGACCGGCATCCATAAGAACGCTTACCGGAGCCTCGTCCGGCGCCTTGGTTTCGAGGAAGAGGTTGAGATCATGGACGCCGTCCAGCAGTTGGCCCGGCCGAGCGAAAGGATTCTGGAACGATTTCGCGTCGATACGCGCTATGTCCGGGCCGCTCCGGCTCCGAGCTGGAAGGGCGGGATCGTCAAGGCCGAGCGGAGCGGACGGGTCTGGCATGACCTCACGGACGAGTTCGGCGTCCGCTGGTCGATGCCCGACGATCAGCGGCTCTACATGGACATCACGCTCCATCCCTTGGCCGGAGCCACTATTCGCGACGTCCATGACTACGCTTGGCCGAAAGGCGACGATCCCGGCCGTTTTGCCGGAATCCGCGAGCGGGCCCTGCTCATCCGCGACGAGACGCCCTACGCGGTGGTCAGCGGCATCTCCGGCGTGATTTACGAATTCGGCTGGTACCTCCGGGGACTCGAACAGTGGTTCTGCGACCTGCTGACCGCGCCGGAGTTCTGCGAAGCCGTGCTCGACGAAGTGCTCGAATACTGGTTGGACTGGTTCCGCCTGTTCCTCGACGAGGCCGGAGACGTGGTCGATGTGATCATGATCGGCGACGACCTGGCCGGCCAGGACGGGCCGCTCTTCAATCCCGCTATTTACCGTCGTCTCGTCAAGCCGCGCCAGAAGCGGCTCGTCCAATACATCCGCTCGCGCACGGCGGCGAAGATCTGGTATCACACCTGCGGCTCCTGCCTGGCGTACATCCCTGACCTCATCGACAACGGCGTTCACATCCTCAATCCCGTTCAGACCGGGGCGAAACACATGGACGCGCCCACATTGAAGCGCCGTTTCGGCCGCGATCTCGTCTTTTGGGGCGGCGGCTGCGATTCGCAGCACGTTCTGCCGCGGGGCACGCCGGCCGAGGTCGCGGCCGACGTCCGGGCCAACCTGGCCGCCTTCATGCCGGGGGGCGGCTATGTTTTCAACAGCATCCATAATATCCAGGGCGAAGTGCCGCCGGAAAACATCGTGGCGATGTATGACACCGCTTACGAATTCGGATTCTATCCCAAGTCATCGCGTGGAGGACATTCATGAAAAAAAGCATTTATCTCCTTATCGCGGTATTCATGATCTTGAACCTGGGCCCCGTTCCTTCCCAACCCCAGGACCGGACGAAACAGGAGGTCTCGGTCACGGCCGTCGAAGTCCCGGTCCGGGTGCTGGCCAAAGGAGAAGCGGTCAGGAACCTGACCAAGGACGACTTCGAGGTCTACGAGAATGGAATCCTCCAGACCGTCACGGCCTGCGAGATCGTCTCGAGGCGGATCTCGCTCGATCGAACCGTCGATGCGGAAGCGCTGAAAATTCCCCAGAAGCCGCGGCTCTTCATCCTGATTTTCAACATCTTCGATTACAACCAGACCGTGGGAGAAGGCATCGATTATTTCTTCCAGACCGTCTTCCGGCTCAAAGACCAATTGATCATCGTGACCGAGGACCGCGTTCTCAATCTGGAAAAGGACGATAATCCCGCGCGAATCGCCGAACGCCTCAAAGAAACCCTTAAAAACTACAAATCTTTCTCGACCATGGCGACCACCAAGGCTTACACGGATCTGAGCTTAGAGGGCGAAAAAGTCCTTCGCTATCTGCAGGGGGATTCGAAGGAGGCGCCCGGCAGTTGGGAGTTCTTTCTCAACCAATTCTTTGATTACTATTTGAGGGTGTGGAACGAATACAAAAACCGCTTTTTCACCTTCGATGTCGGTCTTTATCAGAGCTTGATTCAGCGGATCGAAAAAAGGCCGGAGGAGAAATGGGCTTTCTGCTTCGAGCAGCGGGATATGTTCCCGACTTTGAAGAAGGAAGGGGAGCTGGAATCCGAGCTCCGAAAGCTCATGGACAGCAGGACCGAGCCCCAAGATCAGGCTAAAATCCGCTTGATCCAGAACAAACAAAGAGAGCTCCAACGGTCCCAGGATATCACTGAGAATTTTCCCGGCGAGAGGCTCAAAGATCTTTTCATGAGCGCTGAAATCACGTTCCACCTCATCACCCTGAAATCGACCCGGGTCCTCTTTTCCAGGGATTTCGAATTGAGGGAGGTGAGCCAGAATTACGAGGATTGTTTCCGGCAGATCAGCATATCGACCGGAGGATATTCGACCTTCAACAATAAAATCCTCGAAGCCCTAAAGGAAGCCTCGGTCAAGGAGGACTATCACTACCTCGTGGTCTACAGTCCCAAGGATCCTTCGGCCGGCAAAGAACGGAAAATCGAGGTCAAGGTCAAAAAAGAGGGCGTGGACGTCATTTCGCTGAAGCAATTCATCGCCAAAGCCCAGCCCATGATCACCATCGCCGATTTCCAGAGCGGTTCGAAGAGGATCAAGTTCAGCCTCAAAAATTATGCCCGGGTCTCGACGGAAGGCAAGCTCCATGGAGCGGCGGACGTGAGGATCATCATCTTCGATGACAAGTCCGCCCAGGTTTTTTCCGAAGGAAAGACGCTCGACCTGATCAAGGACGAAACGACCATATCCCTGAACTTCAACCAGCTCAAGTCCGGATCCTATTTCATCATCATCGACGTTTTCGATCGGCTGACCAGCGGAAAGGACGTCTATTCCGGCGCGATCCGGCTGTAAGATCAAGCTGCCTGCCGAACCTACGGCTCAGTATTGTTTGCATTATTTTGTATTGTTAGATGCAAACGAGTGACACACTAGGTGACACATCCCCATTAAAAACCAAATTCTTATCCCTTACGAAGTTTGTTGATGTGCCGATTCATATATTGAAATACAATTCCGGCCATAATTCTTGGAAGTTTGTTCTCGTCCTGCAATTTCTTGAATAGGCCGTCGAGCGAAGGAAAATTTCCCTTGTCTTCGAGCATGAAGGGAGTCACCACGATTAAATCCTTATCTCCATCCCAATCGATATTTGGTATCTTTTCTTCACTCATAATGCCTTTCTTACAAGCGGCATTATAGAGTGCCTTATCAAATAGAGCTTCACAGACCACCCATTTTCCGGCAAGATAACATTCGCAACAGGAGTGATACCCTATCTTTTTCGGTATCTTTTTCCTGTATATGGAATCTGGGACCAGACCCTTAAGGCTCTCATTGCTTAAAACAACCTGATGATATCTTGCCGGAATTCCTGCGGCCCGCAATAGAGCCACTTGAAGAGTGCTTTTTGTGATGCAGAATCCGATTTCTCCCTTCAGTGTTTCTGAGGCCTTGGCATCGTAGCGATTAAACCCAAACAGAATCTGATCTCTGACAAAGTTAAAAATACTCATGGCTGCTTCTTTCGGTGTTGCAGCGTCTTTGGTGAGTTCCTGTGCCCTGTTCTTTACCTCAATATTGTCGCAATCGCACAGTTCCGTTGCGCTTAAATATTCATCCATCCCTTCAGGTGGTTTCCATGTCATTTTTTCCCCTCCAAGATTGCATTTAAAACGAGTTCCCCATAACTTGGAAATCGCTAAGATCTTTTAATTACACTCCAAATTAAGTGATTATGCAAATTCATTCTTATCTCCGAGAAGGCCGAAAAGGAATGTCTTACAATCTAAAGAAACTGAAAAAAAGGCCAAAGCAAAACATCAACCAATCCTCACGCGTGTCGATGCGATACATTGATTTAATTTGAGGCGGATGCTATTCTTTCAACAAGCTCCTCCAAAGAGGGAACAGTGGCTATTAAATGTACCGAATGCAGCACGGATAATCCTTCTGATTCAAAATATTGCAAGGAATGTGCAACCGCACTTCCTCCTCTTGAGGAAAGCACTCTCGCCTACACCAAGACCTTGGAAACGCCTAAAGAAGAATTAGCCACGGGAGCCGTCTTTGCGGGCAGGTACCAGATCATAGAAGAGCTTGGCAGTGGTGGAATGGGCAGAGTCTTCAAAGTCTTCGATACTAAAATTAAAGAAGTCGTGGCCGTAAAACTCTTGAAACTTGAAATCGCCTCTCAGGCGAAGGCCATCGAACGATTCAGCTCCGAACTCAAATTCGCCCGCAAAATTGTCCATAAGAATGTGGGTCGCATGTACGATCTGAATGAGGAGAAAGGAACCCACTACATCACGATGGAATATGTGCCCGGTGAAGATTTAAAGAGTTTCATTTTGAGATCAAGACAATTAGCCGTAGGAACAGCTGTATCCATAGCCATACAGATATCAGAGGGACTGACGGAAGCCCACCGTTTGGGAGTCATCCACCGGGATTTAAAGCCTCAGAATATCATGATTGATAGAGAGGGGAATGCCAGGATTTTGGACTTTGGAATCGCTCGCTCGTCAGAGGATATGGGAGCAGCGGAAATGGGCATGATCATCGGCACCCCGGAATACATGTCCCCTGAACAAGCCGAAGGGAAGAGGGCTGACCAACGTTCGGATATTTATTCGCTTGGAATAATATTTTATGAGATGGTCACTGGAAAGGTTCCCTTTGAGGGAAGAACGACATTTGACATAATCACGAAACAAAAGACGGAAGCACCTCCAAATCCAATAGAGCAAAATTCTCAAGTGTCGTCGGCTCTCTCTCATTTGATACTGAAATGCATGGAAAAGGACAGTGGCCAGAGGTATCAAACCGCAGAAGAAGTCCTCAATGAATTAAAAAAAATAGGAAAAGCAAGGCCGGACGGAGAAGCAGTCAGTGAAAAAAAATGGAAAAACTCTATCGCCGTGCTGGCTTTTACAGATTTAAGTCCTCAGAGAGACCAGGAATATTTTTGTGACGGCCTGGCTGAAGAGCTCATCAACTCTCTTAGCCACATCAATGAACTCCGAGTCGCTGCCCGCTCTTCGGCTTTTTCATTCAAAGGAAAAGACTCGGACATTCGCGAGATTGGAAGGAAGCTGAATGTCCAAACAATCCTTGAAGGCAGCGTGCGGAAAGCGGGCGAGAGGCTGCGCATCACGGCCCAGCTTGTCAATATGGCTGACGGCTATCATCTCTGGTCCGAAAAATACGACCGCAATATGGAAGATATCTTCACCGTCCAGGACGAAATATCTCTGGCGATTGTGGCCAACCTGAAGGTGAAGCTTCTCGAAGGCGAAAAGACGAAACTCTTGAAGCGTCATACGGAAAACAAGGATGCCTATAACCTTTTTCTAAAGGGCCGCTATTTCTGGAACAGGCGGAACGAAGGAGATATGAAAAAAGCGATAGATCTCTATCACATGGCGATTGAAAAAGATCCGCAATATGCCCTTCCTTACATCGGAATTGCCGACCATTTCATCATCTCCGGTTTATGGAGTTATATGCCGCCAAACGAGGCCCGCTTTAAGGCAAAGAAAGCCCTGGAAAAGGTTTTTGAGATTGACGATCAGATTGGAGAAGCTTACACGTCATTGGGATATTTTAATTGCTTATATGATTGGGATTGGACGGCCTCTGAAAAGAATCTCAAGCGCGGCATTGAGCTCAACCCAAGCAATGCCTGGGCCCACGCTTGGTATTGCACCTCCCTGCTTGCCATGGGACGATTCGATGAAGCTAACACGGAAAATAAGACTGCACTCGAATTGGATCCTCTTTCACCTATCATAAATGCTCTTGCCGGAGCTGCCATGGCTGATGTCAACATTGATGAAGGACGAAGACAATTGCATAAAGCGATTGATATGGAGCCGAACCTGTCGCTGGCGCATCTTTGGCTGGGAATGTTCTATATGGCTCCGAAAGTGATGTGTGAAAAGGCGATTGAACATCTTCAAAGGGCTGCGGACTTAGGAGCAACATTTGCCTTAGGGTTGCTCGGAGAGGCTTATGCCAGATCAGGAAAGAGAGCTGAAGCCTTGAAAATTCTCAATCAGTTGGATGAGTTGTCCAAGGAAAGATACGTATCGCCTGTCCAATGGTCCTATGTCTACATTGGGCTTGAGATGTATGATTTGGCATTCGAATATCTAGAAAAAGCCATCTCTGCGCGTGATCCTTTTTTGGTTTTTTTCAAGGGCGAAGCATTGCCGCAGAACTTTCGATTGGATAAGAGATATAATGGACTGATGGGGAAAATGGGCTCTAAATTGAAGAAGAATAATGCCGAAGAGGGGAATCGAACCCCTATGATTTAATAACTCCTTGGACTTGAAATCCTCCAGAAAGAGAAATGGGCTTTTCCCCTTAAGCCCGGCATTGCCGGCTGCTTAATGAAGAATTAACAACTTAAGCGGAAAAGGGGCGGTTTGTACCGTTCCCGCCGTTTACATTGTTTGCATGGAGCAATGCAAATAGGTGACACAAAACTGACACAGTCCGGATTCGTCTGATTGCGGCGGTCAGATGAAGGTCGTGGCCTTCATCACGGATTATGCCGTCGTGGACCGGATCATCGATCACCTGAAGCTGACGTTTGTGGCAGAGAAGCCGCCGTCCTCCTCTGTCTTCGAGCAGGTTGCCCCGATGGCACAGGAATTATCCTCTTTACGCGATGGGAGGTATTGATTCCGAGCTTTTTAGGAAGGAATGCCGCGGAGCGCGAAAAAGCAAATCCCTATCCCTCTCATTTTCGGCGGGTATTTGCGGGGCAAATATGCCGTGAGCAAGCCGTTCGCCCTTTCGGCCAGCATCGCCTTTGAACAATCGTATTCGGGAGTGGACGGTGACAGCGCCTCGTCCACGGAAGTCTACGCGATTCTGTCGAGTTTGTCGGGATTGCCGCTGCGGCAGGACATCGCCGTTACGGGCTCCTTGAATCAAAAAGGCGAGATCCAGCGAGAAGGGGACGGTCCACTTTCTGGTCGATCAGGAGCTTCAGCGCCTCGCTAACGCTTCGAAAGAATTCTTCGAAGGCGAGAAAAAAGACTAAGACGCCATCCGGCCAAATTATTTAATCGAAAAAGCGGCGCTCACGCTGGATTTTAATCCGGTCCATGTCTCTTCAGCATCGAAATGGAGAATATAGTTTCCAGGTTTCAATTGTTCAGATTGAAAGGTGATGAAGGATATTTGACTATGATTCTCGGGATCTTGGCGTGAAACAGAAAAAGGTAAAGGTACGATTCCGCCCGTCGATTGATCCATAAGGCGGGGAAATATTATCATATCTGGATATTGGCATTCAGGAACATAACTGCGGACGACCGCCGTAAGCCCTGCCTGTCCTCGCTCCATTTCTTCGACAACGGGCGTCCAAAGATTGAAGTTGCAGGGATAGAGGTCTGTCAGGTCGATCGTTTTTTGGTCTTTATCCTCCTCTTTGATGCGCTCTCCTTTCAAATAAGCCGCGCCTTTTTCGGGGACAAGCAGCAGAGGAGAGGAGAGTTTTAGGCCGGAGTCTGCGGGTTCCTGAATGCCAGCCTGGACAGAAGATACGATTGATTTTCCCGTCTGAGTGTTCCGTATGACAATTCGGGGTTTGTATGTGCCGGGGGGAAGAGAAGCAAGAGAATATAAAAAAATGTCCTTTTGCGGCAATTTCGTAAAATCAACTCGCCATCCCTTGAAGTGCCGGAGATCGTCCTTTTCATCGAAGATGAGGAGGACGATTTCAACCTGTTTTCCGGAGAGTTCTTGAACCGCTGCGGCTGGAATTTTCGAGAGCGTGACAAGTCCTGATATTCTTTCGGTCGCAAAATGCATGGTTTCCCCAGGAAAATGACGGGAAACGAGAAATTGAGACCTTCCTTCCAGGGCTAATTCAAGAAAATCCATTTTCTTTTCGAGCGCCGTCAACTCGCTGAACGGCTTGGGATTGAAGTATCCGGCTTGAGCTTGGACCACGCATCCTTTTCGCTTGGTTTTTACGGCTATCTCATGATATTTTCCGTCCCAGGTCTCGCCGATGTAGTAGCCCAGCACATAAAAAGAGCTGGTGGCATTTTGAATCTCTTCCATGATCGTTCCGTAGTCTTGGATATTGCCGAAATATTTTCCGCCTGTTTTTGCGGCCATTCTCTGGAGTGAAGATTTTCCGAGCTGCTGTCTATCCTGAAAGCCGTAGCTCGGATCTGAGCTTGTGTTCGTTCCTTCGGCATACAAGGGATAAATAGAGCTGTTCGAGGCCGCTAACATTCTTATCATCTCATCGTATCTATCGTTTAGCCCAATATCTGCAAAGGCGTCCTGAAAGATGAAGTCCCGCATACTCACGCCTTTTTTTGCTGTATCGCCTTCAAATATCGAACTGGGAATCCCCGTTGAGAGATAAAGAATATCTTTGCGGCCCTGGATATGGCTGAGCGCTTGGCCTAATTCTTTCATTGTTCTGGAAAAAATTATTACCTGCTGTTTAAAATAAAGCCTGTCAAATCCAATTTGTTTAAATTCATTTGTTTTTAAAGCTTTTTCAGTTTCATCCAAGCCAGAATTCTCGGGTCGAGCCATCTCCTCTATCATTCCCCAGTATCTTCGTTCCACATCCTCCGCCCTTCCCAAGAAATTTTTCATGCCGATTCCTTCAACGGCTTCCTTGACTTTTTTATGATTGGTCGTCAGGTTTTCATGAATAGTCAAATATTTGGTCGCGGAATAAGAAAGAACTCCAACCTCATCCGATGGGCGCACTTGATGATCAATGAAGTAAAGAGCTGCTTCTTTGGCGTTCTTTATCCCTCTTGCGGAATTGAAGGCAAGATCAAAGAAGAGAAAAAATTTGCGATTGAACTTTGTTTGGTTAGGAATTCCTTCCTTGCGTGCCTGCTCTGTATTATCGAGTGGGGTGAAAAGGATGCGTTTCTCAAAATCCGCGAACAACTGGAGCTTTCCGTTGTCATAGAGTTCAAAATCTTCTTTCTTTAGATCCGTCACCGGGGTGCCATGGCTATCCATGACATAGACCTGGACCAGCTTGAGAGTGACACCCACTTCATATTTCAAGACTTCCTGGTCCGCCGTTTTCCGTGAAAAAGCTGAAGCTGAATTTGATTCATGACCATATAGAAATAGGGAAAAAAATAAAAAAAGGATGATCAACAAAGCTTTTCTATTCAATATAAAACTCTTTAATACTTAACCTCGGTTTCCACGGTAAAAAATTTATAGTCTCTGTAGACAATATCCGTTTCAGATCGGACAAATTTTTTTCCCTCCTTATTGCCATAGGCCTCTTCAATATATAATCTACTGGGGAACCGGATTCCATTCTTTTCAAACTTGTATTCTGAAATGATTGTGATCCTCGGCTCAGCCTTGTATCTTTTAGCAATCTCTTCAATATTCTTAATTTCTTTGATGACTCTAGGATTCCATATTATTTTCAGGATGCTGAAATCCTGTTTTTTCACCCAAATTTTCCCCGAAAGATATGAAGGCTCAGCTCCGTAAAGAAATCTCTGTTCATAAGAAGCTTTGGGAACTGCTTCGATGACGATCGCTACTTCTCCGAACATGGTTTCTTCACCGATTATATTATAGTCATTAAAAATATTGCCAAATTCATCGAAAAGATCGACCGTTCTCAGCAGAACATGTTGATGGCGAAAAACTCTTGTTTCTAGAAGAGCGTTCTCTTCATGCAGTTTTCTGCCGTTCCTTTCTAATAATGTCCTGCTTTCTTTTGTCTCATATCCTTTTTTGATTAACTGATAGTCATAAAGATATTTATTGCGTGTTCTTTTAGCACCAGCCATCCTGGAATTTGGGTTTATATCTCGGGAATAATTGATTTTCTCCGATATTTCTTCTTTGCAAACAAAATCATAAACGCCGTTTTCTAATCTGTGGCAATATTCTTCGACTTTTTTCAGTATTGTATTTAGGTTCATTTGAGCAGGGCTTTCTTGCGAAGCATGATAAGCCGCGCTGTTTTGATAGAAAATGCACAAGAGAAATGCCATTAATGATAAAAACTTGTTTTTCTTCATCGCCATGATTTCCGCGGTTTTCGCCCTCTGGTGCTTAAGCCGACATCCTGAATAAAATGTACAACGTACGGCGGATTCCTGTCAATAGCTTGAACATTGACTTTCTGCCGCCCCGAATACCTGGTTTGATCCCTTCTATGGCAGTAACGACATCGCCTCGCCCGCGCCTTGAAAGATTTCTACCAAGGTGAAAGAAAAGAATATAAGGAGGAAATGATGTTTTTTTGTTTCTAGTCCAATCCGGCCACCTTCTTAAGGCGCAGGACTTCCTCTTTTTTTAGAAAACGTCACTTTCCGGAAGGCAAATTCTCCAGCCGCAGCCCGGCGAAGGCGATCCTTTTCAGCTTGATGACCCTGTGCCCTACGGCCTCAAAATCGACCACGACGGCCCCCTCGTCCGGATCATGCTCGCGGGGGAAGGCGACGGGATGATCACTCAGAGCCTGTCGCGTCCGCTCCCGGCCGTTTCTTCTTTTCTGGGCTTAATGTCAACGATCGTTGACGTTTTCTTAAGGAATCGAGGGCGAGGGATCTGCTGATTCCTTCGGCTATACCTCTCGAGAGGCTGGGTGGCCCTAATTCGGAAGCCTCATAGAGGACTGCGAAGCGCGGCCCCAAGTGCGGCAGCCTTGCAGTACTCATGGCTTCCATGAGTGCGGTCAGATGAAGGTCGTGGCCTTCATCACGGATTATGCCGCCGTGGACCGGATCATCGACCACCTGAAGCTGAGGTTCGTGGCCGAGAAGCCGCCGTCCTCCTCTGTCTTCGAGCAGGTTGCCCCGATGGCGGCTGAGCCAGGCGCGGAATATTATTGATCGTTACCGTCGATTCATTTATAGAGCAGAAGAGAGAGGTCTTGCCTCTTTCGGGCGATTTTCCGGTCGGTCGCGACGATGATACGGCCGGACGGCCTCCTTCGCGGCCATCTTTTTGTTCTTGACTTCGATCCGCAGCAGGAATTATCCTCTTTACGCGATGGGAGGTATTGATTCCGAGCTTTTTAGGAAGGAATGCCGCGGAGCGCGAAAAAGCAAATCCCTATCCCTCGGCTGAGCAGGCTCATCGCACCTGAAAGGAGCGTCGACATGACTAGGAAGATCGCACTCATGGCGTGTTGTTTGTTCTTGTCATACCACAGCCATTCGCTCTATTCCCAGGGCGGCACATACAAGTACCAGGAAACCACGAACCTGGTTAGCCTGGTGAACGACGCGGCAGCACAGGTGTCGCTGAAGGGCGACGGTGCCTTCAAAGAACTTATGACCAACGGAAGCCGGTGGAGGACCGGCGACACGTATATCTTCGTCACCGACCTCAAAGGAAACGTCTATGTCCACGAGGATCCCTCGCTGGTTGGCAAGAACCTGATTGATCTCAGGGACAAGAACGGCAAACCCTTCATTCAGTGGTTCGTCAGGAAAGCTTCAGGGGCTGGCCAGTCAGGCTGGACGCATTATGTCTGGGCAAGACCCGGCAAGGCCGAAGCTTCCTGGAAGACCACCTATGTCAGACTCGCCAAGACAGCCTCGGGAACGGCCTACGTGGTGGGCTCCGGCCTGTACGACATGAAGATGGAGAGGGCATTCGCCGTCGAGGCCGTCAATGATGCGATGGCCCTGATCGGCACCATGGGAAGAGATGCATTTCCCATCCTGAAGAATAAGGCTTCGGAATTTGTCTACAAGGACACCTATGTCTTCGTGCTGGATACGTCATACAACATGCTTGTACACCCTGCGAGCCCCGAGCTCGAAGGAAAGAACCTTCGGGATATGAAGGATGCAGCCGGGAAGTTCCTGTTCCGTGAGTTCGTGCAGGTCGTACAGGAGCGCGGATCGGGTTGGGTGGATTATATGTGGCCCAGACCAGGCACGGCCAAGCCGGTACCCAAGACCTCCTTTGTCAGCAAAGCGGTGGTCAAGGGAGAGACCTTTGTGGTGGGGACAGGGATATACCCTGAATGACTCACTGAGCGTGATCGTCACCATGACGGTCGTGTGAGACCGGCGCAGCACCAGGGGACCTCATCCCTGAAAAATGGTCCAGACATAATATTAGTTTATTGGCAAAATCTCTGAAGGGAGGTTTTGTCGATGAAGAAGTCGAAGTTCACGGAGGAACAGATCGCCTTTGCCTTACGGCAGGCGCTCAAGGACAAATCGGTGTCCCCCGACCTTGACGTCCTGAAAAGCCTCTATCGAGACAAAGAGTCGAGCATCATTAACACAGGAACCTATGCTTGCGTCGTGATGGTCCTCAAGGACGAGCCCAAACTCCATATCTCACCCGGCCGGCCGTACCATGGCTCCCACCAACTCCTCGTCCTGGGCGCGGCCGATACGATCCTCGAGACACCGACAGGCCCCATCCCTATCCAAAAAGGGAAGGCCTATCCCGCCGCGGAATCCGTCCCCCCCAGGTCGGGAGGTTACGTCCTCAAGGTCACCAATGTCCTGCAGTTTTACGTCAAGATCCTGCTCACCAATCCGGAGGTGATCGATTTTCCCGAATTCAGGTCTTTCTCCGCGGATGTTCTGCTGTCGTCCGAGTCGAAGAGCAAAAATTGCGGCGCCGGGCTGGATTACCACACTACGATCCCGGAACAGCCGCCGGGAAAAAGCTGGTGGGCCGAGAACATCATCGTCAAGGGCACCTCCGGAGAGGCGTTCCTCATAGGGCATTACACGAACATCAACACGGGCAGCTCCGCCAGCCTGCGCCTGGGCCCGGCCGAGCTTGACAAATGGTACAACCTGCGGCTGGACATCCTGACCCAGCGGGACGCCGTGAGCCTGGCGGAGCACGAGATCCGCATCGATTACTACGTGGACGGGGAGTTCAAGGATTCCCTGTTCCCCGAAGACAGCGCCATTCTCCTTGATTTCCAGCGGACCGGACTGGGGCCGCATCGGAGCCTGATCGTCTACAGCGAGCAAGGATCGGCGAACTCCGTCGGGTATTTCGATAATGTCAGGGCCGTCTACAAGGACAGGATCAATCCGGGATCAGCCCACCGATAGCCGTAAGCCGTGAATTTTCATCCCTCATTCAATCTGCTCTCCTCACCACAAGGCTAGAATCGCACCCCTAGGCTGAATCCGCCGGGATACAGGCTGAAATAGAGGCTGCGTTCCCCAGGCGGCTTGAGATATGCGTCCCGTTTTCTCAAGTATCTTATCTCATAATTGTTGAGGTCGGAGATAGCGCGGCGGGGCTGGGTGTAAATGTTCAGGAGCGAAACGGCCTCGCCGGTGGCAAAGGTGAGAAGGCCGTCTGACCATGGACGGTCAAAGGCTAGAACCGTCACCAGGCCAGCGGCTGCGTTGGCGCCTAGGTTGAGCAAATGGGTGAGCCAGCCGCGTCCATCCCTCTCTCGTCTGGCGCACTCACGGAGAAGCTCCTCGGCCTTCTGCAGCTTGAGTCGGCGCTCCTCGGAAGTCCCCTCGAGCATGGCGCCCAGTCTGTTGGGGCCATTGGCCGGAACGAAAGGACTGATAACGAGGCCGCCAACCCCGAGGGCGAAACTAGCGCCTCCGACCAGCATGTCCTCCGCAAACCCTCTATCGGAGACTTTGCGCTGCGTCAAGGGATCCAGCTTCTTATCGT
>JAPKZI010000145.1 GCA_026393865.1 Candidatus Aminicenantota bacterium | reverse complement strand
CGTTTGACCCGACCCTGTCGCCGAATATCCGGCGAAGGCCAGCCAAAGCGTCAGCGCGCCGAAAAGCAGACGTCTCATCGTTTTCATTTTTTGCCTCCTTGCGGGGAAAATCCGCGTCTTTCGCGGGGATCTCCTCTCCGTCCTTTCCTTTATTTTTTCTTGTATTTTTCCAATAGTTCCGTGTATTTGTTCGAGAGGTCGCAATCCCTCCCGTCGACGTAGACCTTCTTGATGTTCGTCCGCGTTTCCAGGATGTCGCCGTCCGAGAGGACGATGTTGGCGGCTTTGCCCCGTTCGAGGCTTCCCATCATCTTGTCCACCCCGAAGATCTCGGCCGGATAGATCGTGACGGCTTTGAGCGCTTCCCTTTTATCCAAGCCGAAGGCCGCGGCCTTGGCCGCGTGATAGGGCAGGTTCCAGGCCACGCTCGCGCTCGAGGACGAAAAAGCGATCTTGACCCCGGCCTTGTTGAGGAGGACAGGGTTCCTGTAGAGCTGATCGTAGCCGTCTTCCCAGACCGGCGGCATATCGTATGTCGAACCGATGATGACCGGGATATTCGCTGCCTTCAGCTCCTCCGCGGCCTTCCAGCCCTGTTCCACGCCGTAGAACACGGCTTTGAGTTTCTCGTCACTGACGAATGCCAGCGCCGCCTTGATGTCCCTGTCCGAGTGGACGGAGATCATGACCGGGAGGTCGCCCTTGATCACCGGCAGGAGGAATTCCGAGGTTTCGTCGAACCCGGGCAACCCGACGGTTTGAATCTTGGCCGCGAAAGCTTTCCGCTTGTCGTAAGAGCGGGCCTTGTTGAAAAGCTCCTTCAGCTCGGCAATGAGCCGGGTCGCGTCGGCCGCTCCCGCCCCGCCGCTCCGGCCCATCCCTCCGCCGAAACCCCCGCGGCCGCCCCGGAGGGCCGGGAATTCGATCTGCATGGCGGCCGAGGCCTTGATGGACATCTCCCGGTTGGTCCAGCCGTAGAGCTTGATCAGCGTGCTTTGACCCGAGATCAGGCCGCCCGAAGGAGCGACCAGGGCCGCGGTGATGCCGTTGGCCAGAGTGATGGGGATATGCATGGAATCATACCGCAGCGCTTCGATGGCCCGGACCTGGGGATTGATGCGGCCCGTCTCGCGCGTGTCCACGGTCTCATTCACGCCGCTGATCTCCTGCAGGCCGAGGAAGCTGTAGCTGTCGATCATTCCGGGATAGGCGGTCAGACCCTTGGCCTCCACGACCTCAGCCCCGGCGGGAATGGCCACATCCCGGCCGACAGCCTCGATTTTTCCGTCCTTGATGATGATCGTCCCGGTCTCGATATCGTCGCCGACGACCGGAACGATCCTCGCCCCCTTGATGGCAATGACCTTGGCCGGCTTGGCCTGGGCGAAGATCAGTCCGGCCGTCAAACCCGCGACCAACAGGAAAAGGGTGATCCGCTTCTTCATGGCCGGCCTCCTTTTTTAGGAGCCTGGGCTTGTTTGGCCGCCTCCTCCCGCTCCTTGAGATATTGGGCCCGGTCGAAATACACGTCGCCCTCGATGATGGTCATGTCGCAGCGGGTATAGGCGCTCATCGGGTGCTCGTTGAAGATGGCGATGTCGCCCTGCTTCCCGACCTCGAGACTGCCGACGATCTTGTCCACCCCGAGCTGGATGGCGGGGTTGAAAGTGACGAGGCTCAGAGCCTCGGTCTCGTTCAGCCCGCCGAATTTCATCGTTTTGCCGGCGTCGTTGAACAGGCGCCGGATGCGTTCGGCGCTGTCCGAATTGATCGAGACCAACACGCCTTTCTTGGCGCAGTAACCCGCGTCGTAGGCGATGCCCTCAGCCGCTTCCATCTTATAAGCCCAGCTGTCGGCGAAGACCGAGATGCCGATCTTGGCCGCGGCCAGCTCGTCGGCGATCTTATAGGCTTCCCAGGCGTGCTCGAGGGCCTGGATTTTGAACCCGAATTCCTTGGCCAGGCCCATGAACTCGAGGGCCTCGGTGGCCTGGTAGTCGTGGCAGCGGGCGACCATTTTCCCGCGGAGGAGGTCGGCGAGGACCTCCATCCGGAGGTCCTTACGCGGCGGGATGAGAAGTTTAGGCGGGGTCTTGGACGCCTTGAATTTGTTATAGCGGTCCCATTCCTCCATGTAGACCCGGGCCTTGAGCATCTCCCGGCGGATGATCGCGTTGGTCCCCATTCGCGTCTGGGGGTAACGCGGCGGTGGTCCGCCGGGAAGGATCGTCCGGCTGGACTGCTTGACGTTCTCACCCAGGGCGAACTTGAGCGTCCGCAGGGCTTCGTTCACGACCAGCTCTTCGGACGGCTTGCCCCATTTCATCTTCAGGACGACGTTGGGGCCGCCGATGGGATTGGCGCTTCCGTGCATGGTGTGGACCATGGTCACGCCGCCGCTGAGCGCGGTCAAGATGGCCGTGTCGTCGGCGTTTACGACGGCGCCCACGTCGGCCTCGGGAGTGATGGCCTCCGAGCCTTCGTTCGTCCCGTTCAGGGCGATATGGGTGTGGGAATCGATGATGCCGGGAATGACGTATTTTCCCGCGGCGTCGATCACCGTCACCCCCGGCGGCGCTTGGATGTTCGGTCCGATCTGCTTGATGAGGCCGTCGAGGACGAGGATATCCCCTTTCGCGATCACGCCCTTGGTCACGGTCAGAAGAGTCCCGTTCTTGATGAGAAGGCTGCCGCCGGCGGAAAAGGCCGGGAGCGAAACGGCGGCCAGGATGAGGGCCGCGCTCCAGAACCTCATGAATCTTGCGCTCATCGGCGTCCTCCTCAGAATTTCCACAAGACCCCGTCGACGAAGACCTTGTCGACCTGGGTCTTATCCTCGAACAGCTCGCCTTTGGTCAGGATGACGTTGGCGATCTTGCCGGGCTCTAGGCTCCCGAGCTGTTGGGCCAAGCCCAGGAACAAGGCCGGCTGGATGGTCAGAGCTTTTAAAGCTACTTCCTTCGGCAGGCCGGCTTTGATCGCGGTCTGGACGTTTTTGAGGGCCGTGGCGGCGTCGTTGAGGCCGAAGGTCGTCAGGGCGAACTTGAGGCCGGCCTTGGCCAGGTTGGCCGCGTTGGCCGGGTAGATCTCGGCCTCGGCCTTCTTCCTCAGGTCCTCACCTTGGCTGACGTATTTGCTGCCGTTCGGCGGCCGGAAATCGAGCGTCACGAGGAGAGGAAGAGCGGCTTTTTTCAGAACGTCCGAGTCACGCCAGGCTTCGTTGAGGTGGGTGAGCATGGCATTGAGCTTGAACTCCTCGATGATCTTCAGGGCGCGCTTGATCTCTTCGTAATTATTGCACTGGAAGACGACCGGCTTCCGGTCCTTGAGATACGGAATAAGCGCTTCGAGGAACGGATCGAACCCGGGCCGCTTCATGCCCTTGAGGTTCTTGGCATAAAAGGTTTGGACCGTCGCGTAATGATCGGCGTCCAGGAACGATTGCCGGATATAGGCGATGGTTCCCATCAGACTCGACGGATATCCGCCCCGATTGGTGGTGAAATTGAGGTGAAGGGCGGCCGAATTCTTGACGACCATCGGGCCGGGTTCTTCACCGTTCAAGTTCACGATCACGCTCTGGCCTTGGAAGATCCCCCGGTTCGGAGCGACAAGAACGGTCGTGAATCCGGCCTTGAGAAATCCGTCGAGCGTCGACTTCCTGGGCTTGAGGTTCTTAAAGATAATAAGATCGGCGTTCTGAGGGGATTGGGGCTGGGCGGCGGCGCCCGCCATGAGCTCGGCCGGGCCGGGGGCCGCTTCGCCTGTCGGCCGGGCCGGAGCCGCCGCTTCCTCGAGGAACAGATTCGTATGGGCCGATATGAGCCCGGGATAGGCGATCAGACCTTCCGCCTCGAAGACTTCGGCGTCCTCGGGGATGACCACTTTATCCGCCGCGCCGACGGCTTCGATCAATCCGTCGCGGATGATCAGCGTGCCCTTGTCGATGACCGGGCCGGTGACGGGAACGATCTTGGCGTTCCGGACGGCATAGGTCGGCCCGACGTCGGCCGGCGCGCTCCATGATATGGCGAAAACGAGCAGGAAGACCGGAAGAAGATAAAACCATTGACGGACTCGCATGCGCCTCCTTTTCAAAGAAAGATATGGCACGTGTGGGAATACCGGGAATTCGCTCCGTGTTTCCGGATGAAAAAGGGTTTGGTGAGAGGGGATCGCCTCTCCCTTATGGATGGCGGGACGGCAGGCCGGGGTGACTCGCATCGGATCGTTCTGATCGCTTGGAACGCGCGTCAGAACGTCATCTTATACAAACCGCGGGTGAAGTCAAAATAAATTTGGGCCATTCGGTTTCACCCCGATCGGTCCATGCCCTCTACATCTGGATCGAAATCGAGGTCCCGCTCCCCGAGCCGAAGCGCGGATTGACCACGTTGCTGTAGATAGAACCGAAACTGAAACTGAGACCGACCGAGAAGAAGTAGTTGTAGGTTGTTTCGAGCTGGCGGCGCTGCAGGAGGACCTCTTCGAGCGTCGCCTCGCCTTTCGTTAAGAAGATCTGATCATGGATTCTCGATCCGCCGCCGGAAAAATTGAAGTTGAGGCCCTTCCAGATCCGGACCGAGAGCTCGCCGTTGAGCGAGAGGCGGTTCTTCTTGAGGTCGTAAAAATAATGGGACCCGTCGAGCGACGTGCTGATCGTCCCCCACGGCTGCTTGAGTTCCAGGGTGACATCCAGCGATTCCCGCAGGTGATTCTCTTTCATTTTATCGTAGATGGTCAATTCACGGTAACGGCCGAAATTGACGCCCAGGGAATACAGAATTCGCAGCTGCCTCTTCGTCGATTCGGAATAGGGAAAAAAGTCGTATTCGACGGCCACCGAGGGGGCGACGATCAGCTTGATATTGGAGTACGTCGAGGACGACATGCCCAGAGACGCCCCGATCGACCAATGATCGGAAATGCTTTTAACGACCAGGCTATTGAAATTGAGGCTTTCCGAAGTGCTCTCATAATTGTAGTCCCCGACCGAAAAAGTGCTTTTTGAGGACGAGCCGCTGACCGAGAAGCGCAGCTTCCATTCCGGGGTGACCCGGCTGGCTGAGAAATTGCCGAAAATATCCCGCATCTTGTAGGATTGTTCGCCGTTGAGGAACGCGTCGACGCTCAAACTGAAGACCCAGAAATTCCAGGGATCGACGACTGCCGTCGGTTTGACCTGGTCCATGAAGGCGAGATTGATCCGGCCGGCGATCGGCGTTTTGGAGACATAGCGCAGGAGGCCGAGCTTCAATAATCGGGCCACCTCCGGCTTGGCCTCATCCGGCGTCATGTTCGGAGCGGCCGTGTATTTCAAGACATCGTTGATCCCGGCGAATTCCTTTTGGCCGGTCAGGGAAACCGAGAATTCTTCACCGGCATCGGTCTTGCGGGAGGTGATTTCGACGAGAACCTGGGCCTCGGCCTCGGTCTGGACATAATTGACGAAGGCGATCTCTTTTTGAAAATAGGCCGGGTCCAAACTAGACCGGAGGAGGACCTTGGGAGCGCTCTGCTTCGCGTCCCCGTTGGCGGACCGTCCCCCCGTCTGGGCGAAAGCCGGCGCTCCGGCAACCAGAATCCCAATGATAAGAATAATCGTCAGGCTGATCGGAGCTCGTTTTAAAGCCATGGTGTTATGTCCTTGGAATCGGCTCGACTGTGGGCGTTCGCTGAGTTTTTCATCGTTGTCGGACTCCCCTAATTGATGATGACGCTCATGCCGCCCCCGCCAGAGCTGCCGAAGCGCGGATTCACCACGTTGGTGTAGATCGAACCGAACGTGTAGCTCAGGCCGAACATGAAGAAATAGCTGTAACCGCTTTCCAACTGCCGCCGTCTGAGGATGATCTCTTCCAGGGAAGCTATGCCCTTGACCAGGGCCATCTGGTCGCGGATCCGCGAGCCGCCGCCCAGGACGAAGGCGTTCAGGCCTTTGAAGAGATTGAGCTGGACGGTGCCGAAGGCGTTCAGATTGTTCTTGCTGAAATCGTGGAAATAATGGGATCCGCTGAGCGAGGCCGAAATGCTCCCCCATTTCTCCTTGACGTCGAGGGAGAGCGAAAGGGATTCGCCCCAAAGCGTTTCCCGGGTCTTGAGATAGATCGTCTCTTCCCGGTAGCGGACTGTTCGAAAACCGAGCCGGTAAAGGATCCGGAGCTGCCTGCGAGTGGACTGGGAATAGGGGAAAATGTTGTATTCGACGGCCGGGGCCGGGCCGAAGTCGAAGCCGATGTTGCCGTAGGTCGATGAGGACGCGCTCAGGTAGCCTCCGACGGACCAGTGTTCATCGAGGCTTTTGACCACGAGGCCGCTGAAACTGTAGCTTTCCTGGTTGCTTTTAATAACCATATCCCCGTATTCATAGCGATTGTTGTCGTAGCTTGCGGACAGGCCCAGCTTGATCTTGATGTCCGGGGTAACGCGGTTAGCCGAAAAATTCCCTCCGAACGAACTGCTCTTGTACGATTTTTCGCCGTTGAAATAGCCGTTGCCGCTGAGGTTGAAGACCCATGAGTTCCACTTGTCGGCGGCGGCCTGCGGCTTTTTCTCCTCGGCATAGGAGACATCTATGCGGCCGGCGATCGGCGTCCGGGCGACATAGGTCATGAGTCCCATCTTAATCGTTTTGACGAGCTCTTTTCTGACGTCGTCGTCAGTGTCCGTTTGGTTGGAAAAATACTTAACCGTATCGTCCAGGCTCGTATAACCGTTCTGGCCGGAGAAGTGGAGGGTGTATTCCCGTCCCCCGCTGCCCGTGGCCTGGGTCGTGATCAGGAGGTGGACGTCCGCTTCTTTACGGTCGCGGACGTAATTGACGAAGGTGATCTCGGTTTTGATGTACTCGATATCGCACATGCCGCAGTCGATAAAGACCTTGGGCGCGCTTTTTTTCAGAGTTTCGATATCCACTTGTCCGGTATGGACTTGGGCGACGGCGGTCCCTGTCGATAGGAACGCGAGACACATGATGCCGATGACGGCCGAGAGGGTGTTTTTCATCTCCGGCTCCTTAGGAAATTGACGGCCATGTAAATATATTTATCAAACGTCAGTCCTTTAGCCTTGAGCTTAAGAACTCACGCTAACTTGACCGGGATTACAGCAATATTCATGCCGAAGCGGCTTCTTGCCATACTGGGCCGCCTATATCATCCTCTAATACGTCGCGATCCGGTGAAAGGTTACATTTTGTTTCGGGCTTAAAATTTCTCTCCGATGAGGCCATTGTTCGAGCCCTGAAGTTCGTGTATCATAACTCTTCCTCGACGGACAGGCTGATGCTTCATAGAACGGGCGCTCAAATCCTCGAAGCGACGGTTGGCCTTGAATCCAACAGCCGGACCCTTCTCCCCCGCTTCCCGCCGCCCGTCGAGGTCCCCTCGCTCCTCACCGATTTCCGGGAGGTGCGGGAGATCCCGTACCCGGTTCGCCCGGACGGGCGGATCGTCCTGGCCCAAACTCGTTCAGGTCCGGCCGCATATTCCTTGTCCGGCCGGACGGCCGTCTTTCACGGTCCGTTCCTCGATCTCGAACGAAAAACCTCCGACATTCGCTTCAGCTTATGGGGGAACCAGGGTTTCCTTTACCGCTTCGTCCTGTATCTTCTGGAATCGCGACACGGCATCTTCAGCTTCCATGCGGCCGGGCTCTATGAAGAGCGGGCCAACCGCTTGTTCGTCGTGGCCGGGGGGGCCGGCAGCGGCAAAACGGTCTATCTCCTGAGCGGGCTGGCCAAAGGACTCTCGCTTTTCTCGACGGAAACCGTTCATTTCCGCTTCGAAGCGGGGGGACTGACCTGGTTTAAAGGATCTCTGGTCGACAACATCCGGCTCGGAACGCTCGTTCACGATTTCCCGGAATTCTGCCCTCGCGAATTAGGCGGGATCCGGGGCGACGCGGTCTGGCGGAACAAGATCGCCCTGGATCTATCCGCCCGCCAGAGTTCGCAGGATAAGCTCGTCCAGCCGAGCCTCGTCCTGGTCTTTCCCCATATCGAAGAAGGCCGGCCGGGATTCCTGGCCCATCCTCTCGATGAT
The DNA here is from genome assembly GCA_026393865.1 of Candidatus Aminicenantota bacterium. Taxonomy (GTDB): domain Bacteria; phylum Acidobacteriota; class Aminicenantia; order Aminicenantales; family UBA4085; genus JAPKZI01. The sequence goes on along the minus strand of JAPKZI010000145.1, from coordinate 21,077 downwards.
CCGAACACGGCCGCGAAAAGCGTCTTCGACAACCTGTCCCAGAAGATCGCCGAAACAGTCGTGCTTTATGACCGCCTCCCGGTCCCGGGCTTCGATACCGCGGCCCTCGCCGGAAAACGCCTGAAGGCGTCCCAAGCGCTGGTCAAGCACGGATCGGTTGAGCGGATCGCGGCCGTCCTCTCGAATCCCGCCGAATGCTGGGGAGATCTCATGAAATAAAATGGGGACATGCGCTCGAGTCCATGTCCCCGATTTCGAAAGGAGCCTCTCATATGCCTCAGAAAGAAAAAAAAGCCGGAAAGTCACGGCCTAAAGCCTGGGAAGGGGTCATCCGGATGCCCGTCGCCGGACGGAGTCCGAAACCCAGGACGTCGGGGCTGACCATGGTCATCGATAAAAACGTCGGACTGAGACAGCTCGATGACTTGCTCGAGATCGCCTCGGATTATATCGACGTGATCAAATTGACATTTGGAACATCGGCTTTTTACGACAAAACGCTGCTTCGGAAAAAGAACCAGAAGATCACGGAGCGCGGGATCGAAGTCATGCCCGGCGGAACCTTCTTGGAGGTCGCGGTCTGGCAGGGCGTCGTTGACGAATACCTGGACCGGGCCAAGAAGCTCGGCTTCTCGGCCATCGAGGTCTCCGATGGAACGATCGATATCGGCCTCCGGACGCGGTCCGACGTCATCAAAAGGAGCATCGATCGAGGCTTCAAGGTCATCACCGAGGTCGGGAAAAAGGACCCCCACGACGTCCTCCCCATCTCCCTGACCCATCGGCTCATCCGGAAGGACGTTGAGAACGGCGCGTTCAAGGTCATCATCGAGGCGCGGGAAGCCGGCAGGGGCGTCGGCATCTTCGATCAGGAAGGACGGACGCGGGTGGACGAAATGGAGAATATCATCGCCGGCGTCCCCGATCCCTCCGTCTTGATTTGGGAAGCGCCGCTCAAAAACCAGCAGCAGGACCTCATCCTTCGCTTCGGACCGAACGTGAACCTCGGCAACATCCCGCCCGAGGAGATCCTGGCCCTGGAAGCCTTGCGGCAAGGGGTTCGCGGCGATACGCTGAAAAAGGCTTACCTGGACAGCCGGAAATAGGGATCGATCATTCCAGCTCTTCGAGGAGCTGGATCTCGACGGTGTGAGGTCCCTCGGCGACATCGAATTTAATGGACCGGCCGCTGAAGATCCTCCGGGGCTGGTTATCGATCAGAAGCACGTATTTGCCCTTCTTGAGGAATTGGAGCTTCAACTTTCGGGAAGCGATGGACCTGATCTCGAACGAGACCTCGTTATCCGAGTAAAGAAAGTGGCGGACCACGGCCGCCCCGTCGATCGTGACGATCTCCTTCCCTTCCTCGCGGAGGACGATCTCTTTTTTGGAGGCCTCCACGTCGTAGCTCCGGCCCTGGATGGAGACCCGGGAGATCGTTCCCTTGCTGTCCGGCTGGATCATCCCGAAACGAAAGCCCTCCCAGGGCGTGAAATCCAGGTATTCCTCGACGGCAAGAAGGGCGAACAACGGCCCCCAGCTCTGGAACCTCTGGCCGGAGGCTTCGCCCGTCAAGGGGTGGAAATTCTCGGGACAGAGCTGAAAATTCGTCCAGCTCCGCATGAAGAGCGAAGAGCTCTTTTTAGCGAACTCGGAGGCTAACGCGTCCTCCCCATAGGCTTTGAGCCCCTGGTATACTAAATAGTTCGTCGGCGGCCAGATCGTTCCGCGCCAGTATTGGCGGTCTGGATTCTTCGGATCATTGAAGGCCGGGTCGTCCTTTGAGATCGTCGGGACGACGTAATCGCCCCAGAACTCCTTGGGATTGCGCAGATGCCGGAGCATGAGCTGGGCCCGGCGTTCGTCGGGGATCCGGGCGAGAAGCGGATAAAAATTGGAGGCCGCCTTGCGCGTCGAAAAACGGCCGTCCCAATGCCGGTCAAAATAGAAGCCTTCGCGCTGGTTCCAAAGATGGGCGTTGATGAGCTCTTTCATCTTCTCATAGTCGGCCATGAAGGCCTCGTCGTCCTCGCGACGGTTGAGGATGGCCGCCATCTGCGACAGGCACCAAGCGTCCAGCGCGTAGAGGCAGTTGAGGTCGAGACAGTTCATGGTCAGCGTGCCGGTCTCGGCGCTGTAAGGCACGTCGTCCCAGTTCGGAAGGTCGTCCATGCCCGACTCCCATTTCGCCCGCGTTTCGCCGGGGGCGTCCATCTCCCAAGCGGGGGCTTTTTCGGCCACGAGCTCCCGGTCCGAGCCCCATTCAAGGAGCCCGTCGCCGTTGCCGTCGCGGCGGGCCTGGCCGTTGGGTTTTTTCGCTTTCCAGAACGAATGCCATTTTTTTAAATAAGGATAAGCGAGATTCAGGAGCTCCTGGTCCCCCGTCTTTTGGAAAAGCTTGAGAACGATGTAGGCCCCGACCGGAGGCTGAGACCGGTCGGGCGTCCCGCCGAAGCGGCTCCTCCAATTGGGAATGTTCCCGTTCGGATATTGCGTCTCGAGCACCGCCTTGACGGCGTCCGCGGCGAGCTTCGTGCTTTCCAGGGACAGCTCGAGGGCGTTGAAGAACGAATCCCAGGCGAAGATCTGCCAATGATCGGGCGAACCGTCGGGCCGGTTGAAGATCCAGCGCCGGCCGGCCGGCGTGTAGAGCCGATGGCTTCCCGCCTGGTAGAGGACCATCCAAGAAAGATTGTTGGTGATGGCCTCGGGAACCCCTTTATAAAAGCCGTCGATCCGGACTCTTTTTTTGTTATAGCGGTCCTGTTCCTCGGCCAGGTCCGAATCGATCGTCTTTGTGTTCTGGTAGCGGTAGATGCGCTTTTTCAAATTGTCGGAGTCCTCGCCGACGCCGATGACGAAATAGACGCGGCGTTCATCGTCCTGGGGAAAGACGAGCGTCAGCTCCTCTCCCTCCGGAGACGCGGCGGCCTCTCCCTGGCGGTGCGTCCACAACCGGCTGTAGACGGGCTTGGGCGATCGGGATTCCCCCTGGACCTGGCCGTCCGGGAGGACCCGATAACGCCCTTTAAAGTCCCAGGGAAAATATTGGACGAGCTGGATCTTGACGTTCTTCGGCGCCTGGACGCGACCGATGACCGATCGCTCGTCCTTGCGCGACCATTCGAACGTCAGCGTGTCGGTTTCATCCGAGGGTTTGATCAGAATGGGCGTGTCCCCCTTTTGATTCGCCGGGAGGATGGGCAGGCCGAGGTCGAATTTAAGGCGCGCGTAGCGGCCGTCGGGGGCGTTCGGACCGACCTCCGAGACCATGTAAAAAAGGTCGTTGCCGTCGATGATCGTCCCGTCCTTCTCGATCCTGATCCGAAAACCGAAAGCGCTGTCCTTTTGGGGGATGAGGACGAGGCCGCACCAGGCTCCTCCATCCAGAGATCCGACAAAGACGTCTTTCCAGGGATAGCCGATCTCGGCCCGGAGGACGACGTAGAGGCCAAGGCTGATGGCGATGGAGAGGATCGCCAAAATCGGTTTTTTTCTGAAAAGTCCAAACATCTTCGAGATCCGAATCTTCCTACCGGGTAATTTAAGACAAATCGAGGCCAAAAGCAACGGGGCCGCCCGGCCGGCGCCGACGATGCTGAACCCCGCGGCTCGTTCAACGGGAGAGTCAGCGGAGGATGTCAAAGAGATATTTGCGGAAGGCCCAGCTGGCCAAACCATCCTCGAAAAGCAGGACCCGGGCGGGATCCGCTCCCGTTCTCCTCCATCCGGATAGGGCGGCCTCCGCGGCGCGGAAGAGCACGATCTCGATCCTGCCGATGAAAGGGATCAGCCCTTTCCCCCGGCCGTCGACGAGCTCGAGCGTGTTCAGGTATTTATCGCTCAGAGGATCGCTGTAACAGCGGCGTTCCTTGAGTTTGACGGCGTCCCGGAGCGGCGCGGTGAAGCTTCCCCCGAGCTCGTAAGGCACGGCCCCGGCCTTGACCCAAAGCGGAAGGGCGATGCCGCAGACCGGCTCTCCGAGGATGCACCACATCGTCGCCAGAAGAGGATCTTCGCCGGGCCGGACCCCGTGAAAGACGGTACAGCAAGCGGTCAGATAGCGATTGATCGAGTTGGCGGTATACACGTAGCCCGAGGAATGATTGTTCTGGCTGCCCCGATACGGGAGCGGATAGGGATCGATGGATTCGTTGGCCAGGTCGCGAGCGGCCTGCTCAAGAAGGAAGCGGTGATCGAGGATCTTCATCGCCGCGGCCCGGGTGAGAAGGTCCGTGGCCCGAGCGAAGCGGACGAACCCTCCGCCCTGTTCGGGCTTGCTGCCGGTCTGAGCGAAATTCGTCCGGACGATGAATCCCAGGGGGGATTCATCGACGTCATATTTGGTAAAGGTCGTATTTCCCGTCTCGAAAATGGCCCCGTTTCCCCGGGCGTCGATGACCCCGAAATTCGCCTGGGTCTTCCGGCCGGCCCCATTCGTCGACCGGAGCAGGGCTTCGACGTCGTTCACCGAAGCGCATTCTTCCAAGACCTTCTTGATGAACTCGCCGTTCTCGGTGGCGGCCGTTCCTTCCATATCTTCGGACACGGAGTTGATGAAGGCCAGGCCGGCCGCGTTGATCCCGGCATAGACCTCATCATAGAAGCCGGCGTCAACGATGCCGAGGAAAGCGTATTTTTTCCCGCTGAAATAGCGAACGAGGCTGTCCTGCCCTTCCACATCGCGGTTCTTCCAGAGAAGAGGCCGGCCGTCGCGGGTCGCTTTGCCGCTGACGACGGCAAGCGTGCACGGCCAGGCCGAGGACACCGCCAGGACAAGGGCGGCCAGGCCCCGCAGGATCGGCCGCCATCCCGATCGTGAGCCCTGACCAGACATGGCTTTCATTTGTTTCGTTAAAAGAAAAGTTTGAGTCCGAATTTGACGAAGACGGTCTTCAGGTTGACCACGATCGCTTTCTCGGAAATCCCGAGGTTCATGTCCCTGATGATTGTTTTTCCGGGCGCCGTCCGGACAAGATAGGACACCTCACTGCAGAAACTCACCCATCGGGTGAAAGGAATACGCGCCCCGGCGCCGAGATAAAAAGCCGGACCGTTTTCGATTGTTTGGTTGATCTTGACCTCAGGGATCGAGATGACCGGACCGATCTTGAACTTCGTGAAGACGAAGGCGCCGCCGGCGAAGCCGTAGGGAATGAAGTACCGATTATTGAGGAACTCATATTGGAGACAGGCGATGATCGGGGAGACCGCGATCGTGCCGTCATAGAGAATGCGCGGAGCGGCCTTCGCTTCCGCTTTCCAGTGAGAGAATTCGATGGAGAGCCAGAAGCGGCTGGCGAACGGATAAGCGAAGCCGAAACCGGTCTCGAGACCCCCGCGAAGGTTTCCTTCCTCTTGAAACGCATACCCCGCATGACCGTGGATCATCGCGTTTCCGCGCTGGCCGGATGCCGTCGCCGGGATGAGGAGGACAACGGACGCGATCCAAACGATACCGGCGAGCCTGCCCATAACGCCCCCCATCTTCTTCGAATCCCCCGTTCCTGTCAACGGCGGCCGGGGAGGCGGCAGGGGCCCCAGGATTTGTCTGGGGATCCGCTTCCGCCGTACTCAGCCGCGTATTTACATTGCGGGTGAGTGCCCCGGGTTTTACCCGGGGGTCCACTTCCGCCGTACTCGCCCGTGGTTATAAGTCACGGGCGAGTGGCGAGCCGAAGGCTCGTCCTTTGACGGACTAGATGCAATTCGGGCCGAGCTGTGGTAGATTTAGTATCTCTGACAAAGGAGCGCACATGGACTTCAATCAATTTTTCAAATCCCGGCAGGGCGAGATGATCAACCTGCTTAAAGAGCTCGTCCAAAGGGAGTCCCCGACATCGGATAAGAAAGCGGTTGACTCGTGTTCGTCGTTTCTGGCCGAACAGCTCAAGAAGACCGGAGCCAAGGTCACCCGCATTCCGCAGAAAGCGACGGGCGACTTTTATATGGCTGAATATCCCGGCAGGGCGGACAGAAATCTGGAGGGCCAGATTCTCGTGCTGACCCATATCGACACCGTCTGGCCGGTCGGCAAGATCGAGAAGATGCCGTTTTATATCTCCGGAGAGAAGGTCTTCGGGCCGGGCGTCCTGGACATGAAGGGCGGTCTGGTCCTCGCTTATTTCGCCCTCAAGACCTTGAACGAACTCAACCTCCGCCCGAAAAAGAAGATCGTCGTTTTCGTCAACTCCGCCGAGGAGACCGGCTGCGACGCGGCCCACGAGATGATCAAAACCCTGGCCCGGAAATCCGACTCCGTCCTGTGCCTTGAACCCGCCCTGCCCGGCGGCGCGCTCAAGGTCCAAAGAAAGGGACGTCTCGTCATCCGGCTCGAGGCTTTCGGGAAGGCCGCTCACGGCGGCACGCCGGACAAAGGCGTCAATGCCATCGAAGAGCTCCTGGCCCAGCTCCGCCGCGTCCAGAAGCTCAAGTCCAAGGACATTTCCGTCAATATCGGCCTCATCGGCGGCGGAGAAAAGGCCAATGTCGTGCCCGATAAAGCCTGGGCGATCTGCGATATCCGGTTCTGGGACACCCCCCAGAAGGACAAGGTCATCGGCTTCTTCCGGAAACTGGCCCCGACACTGCCCCATTCCAGGGTCAAGTTCAGCGTGGACAGCTTGACCCCGCCTATGGAAAAAACAAAAGCGTCTGCGCGGCTGTTTCAGGAAGCCAAGGAGATCGGCGCCGGCCTCGGCCTGACCCTCGAAGGCGGAAAAACAGGCGGCGGGTCGGACGCGTCCATCGCCGCCGGCCTGGGTCTCGCCACGCTTGACGGCCTCGGTCCGGATGGCGACGGCCTCCACGCCGAACACGAGCATCTGCTCCTGCCGTCCCTCCCCCAACGGGCCGCCCTGCTCGTGTCGCTCCTGCGCCAGCTCGGATGAACGCGGAATCCCATCAGGTCTCGAACGATTCCCTGAAAGAACACGGGGATCGGCGACTTTCTATTTCCCTCGGTCAATTTCATGTCGAGTTGACAGGCTGACGAATATTGTATTAAGTTAAATCCCGGATTCATAAACATCTTCTCAAGGAGGCCTCATGATCAAAAAATATTACCTTCTCTCTCCCGGTCCTACTCCCATTCCGGAGAACGTCCTGGCTGCGGCCGCCGAGCCGATCATCCATCACCGGACGCCGGAGTTCTCCAAGATCTTCATGGACGTGACCGAAGGCTTGAAATACGTCTTCGGTACGAAGGAGGACGCTTATATCCTCACCTCGTCGGGAACGGGGGCGATGGAAGCGGCGGTCGTCAACACCTTGTCGCCCGGTGACAAAGCGCTGACGATCAACGCCGGCAAGTTCGGCGAGCGCTGGGGCAATATCTGCAAAGCCTACGGCATCCAGCACAAAGAGATCATCGTCGAATGGGGCGTCGATTACACGAAAGCACAGCTCGAGGCGGAGCTGAAGGCCAATCCTGAGATCAAGGCCGTCTTCTGCCAGCTGTCCGAGACCTCCACGGGCGCCATTTTCGATGTCCAAGGCTTCGGGGAGGCCGTGGCCGGGACCAACGCCATCCTTGTCGTCGACGGCATCTCGGGGGCCGGCGTCATGCCCTGCCCGATGGACGAGTGGAAGATCGATATCTTCCTCTCCGGTTCCCAGAAGTCGTTCATGATCCCGCCCGGGCTGGCCTATATCGCTTTCAGCCAGAAAGCCTGGAAGTTCGTCGAGTCCGCGAAGTGCGCCAAGTTCTATTTCGACGCCAAAAAGGCGAGGAAGAACCTGGCCGACAAGACGACGCCATGGACCCCCGGCATATCGCTCATCATCCAGCAGAAGAAGGCCCTGGACATCATCGTCGGCATGGGGCTGGAGAAGCTCTTCCTGCACCACCGCGTCCTGGGCGACGCGACGCGCGCGGGGATCAAAGCTCTCGGCCTCGAACTCCTGGCCCAGAAGCCCGGCAATATCCTGACCGCGGTCAAGACGCCGCCCGGCATCGAGGGCGGCAAGATCGTCAAGACCATGCAGTCCAAATACATGGCCTATATCGCCGGCGCCCAGGATCCGCACAAAGGAAAATTCTTCCGGATCGCCCATCTGGGCTACATGGGCGGCTTCGACATCATCACGGCCCTGACCGCGCTCGAAATGACGCTCACCGATCTCGGCTATAAATTCGAAGCCGGCGCGTCGGTCAAAGCGGCCGAACCGATCCTGAGGGAGAATTGGATATGAAAAAGATCCTGATCGCGGACTCTTTGGACAAAGAGGCCATGGAGCAGCTCAAGGCCGTTCCCGGCTTCGAGGTGACGGTCAAGACCGGAATGGACGAGGCGGAACTGGTCAAGACCATCCCCGGATTCAAGGCCGTGGTCGTGCGGAGCGCGACGAAGATCACGAAACCCGTGGTCGACGCCTCGACGACCCTGGAGATTATCGTCCGGGCCGGCATCGGCCTGGACAACGTGGACGCGGCCGCAGCCAAAGCCAAGGGGATCAAGGTAGCCAACACGCCCGCGGCCACGACGATCTCGGTCGCCGAGCACGCTTTCGGCCTCATGCTGGGCGCGGTCCGCCAGCACGGCTTGGCCAACTATACCATGAAGCAGCACAAGTGGGAGAAGAAGGTCCTCCACGGCACGGAGCTCTATCAAAAGACGCTCGGCCTCATCGGCTGCGGCCGGATCGGCCTGGCCGTCGCCGAACGGGCGATCGCTTTCGGCATGACCGTCGTCGGCTATGACGTCGTTCCGTTCAAGACGGCGCTGGCCGTGAAGCCGGTCTCGCTCGACGAACTCCTGGCCCAGGCCGACATCATCTCCCTCCATGTTCCGAAGACGGAAAAGCCGATCCTAGGCGCGGCCGAGTTCGACAAGATGAAAAAGGGCGTGATCATCGTCAACGCGGCCCGCGGCGGCGTCGTCGACGAAAAAGCGCTGCTCGAAGGCCTGAATTCGGGCCGGGTCAAAGCGGCCGCGTTCGACGTCTTCGCCAAGGAACCGCCGGAGGACTGGACGCTCATCGACCATCCGAACGTCACCGCCGCGCCGCATATCGGCGCCCAGGCCGAAGAAGGCCAGAAGCGGGCCGGCATGGAGGTCGTCAAGATCCTGAAGAACAGCCTCGGTTAAAATTCTTCGGGACCACATCCGGGATGTGGACCGCGTCAGTACCGCGGCCCATATCCCGTATGTGGTCCCGATGTGGTCCCGTTCTTATGACAAGCCGATAGATTTAGTAGTATTTTGACTCGTTTTTGAATACAATAATCCTTCGTTATCAGATCCATAGAGGGAGTGACGGAACGACGATGATCTATTTGGACAACAACGCCACCACGCCCCTAGATCCCGCCGTCATCGACAAGATGACCTGGTTCCTAAGGGAGCATTTCGGGAATCCGTCGTCCCTCTACCCGATCGGCCGCCAAGTCAAGGAGATGATCAACGAGGCCCGGGAGCATGTGGGCAAAGCCCTCGGCGCGAACAAATCCGAGATCTATTTCACCGGCTCGGGCACGGAGGCCGATAACCAGGCGATCCTGGGGGTCCTCGAGGCTGTTCCCGATAAAAGGGAGTTCGTCACGTCGGCCATCGAACATCCGGCCGTTCAGGAGACGGCCCTCTATCTTGAAAAAAAAGGATACAAGATCACCTTCGTCCCCGTCGACCGGGCCGGTCTCATCGACCTCGACGTTCTCCGCGACGCCGTCACGCCCCAGACCGCGCTCATTTCGATCATGTTCGCCAATAACGAAATCGGCACGATCCAGCCGATCGAAGAGGTCGTCCGTATCGCTCGGGACAAAGGCGTGCTCGTTCACACCGACGCCGTCCAAGCCTTCGGAAAGATCGATTTTCGGATCGATCGTCTGGGCGTCGACCTCCTGTCCGTATCCTCGCACAAGATCTACGGGCCAAAGGGGGTCGGGGCGCTGTTCGTCAAGAAAGGGACGCCCCTCCTTCCTTTCCTCCACGGCGGCCATCAAGAGCGGGGTCTGCGGCCGGGAACCGAGAACTCCATCGGCATCGTCGGCTTCGGCGAAGCGGCCCGGATCCTCCCCGAGAAATTCGAGGCCGATCAGGCCCGCATTCGACATTTGGCCGGGCGATTGAGGCAAGGGATCGAACAGAAGGTCCCGAAGGTCCGTTTGAACGGTCACCCCGAGCGACGGATCAAGAGCACTCTCAATTATTCGTTCCTCGGTCTCGAAGCCGAGGCTGTCCTGTTGTCCCTGGCCACCAAAGAGATCTATGTCTCGACAGGCTCGGCCTGCAGCTCGGAGTCGGAGGACGTCTCCCACGTTCTCCTGGCGATCGGACTGCGCCCCGAGATCGCCCGGTCCACCGTCCGCATGTCGCTGGGTCGGTTCAATACGGATCAGGACATCGACATCGTTCTGAAGGAGCTGCCCGACATCGTCGAGAAGCTCCGCAGGATCTCGGCTTTTCATCCCGAGGATGACTAGAAAGGAATAAATATGACTCCGGCGACGATCTTCGACCTCCTTAAGAAACGGACAGTCCTGTTCGACGGGGCCATGGGCACCGAGCTCATGAAACGGGGCCTCCCCCAGGGAGTCTGTCCCGAAGAATGGAATCTCTCGCATCCGGACGCTTTGAAAGACATCCACCGGAGCTATTTCGAGGCCGGTGCGGACGCCGTTTCGACCAACTCCTTCGGCGCCAGCCGGATCAAGCTCGCTTCCTATGGGCTCGACGGCCGGTGTCATGAGCTCAACCTCGCCGCCGCCCGGTTGGCCGGGGAAGTCCGCCCCGCCGGCAAGTTCGTCATCGGCGATATCGGGCCGACGGGGAAATTCCTAAAACCCCAGGGCGAATATACGGAAGCCGCCTTCGAAGAGGCGTTTGCCGTTCAGGCCGAGGGGTTGGCCGCGGGTCCCGTGGATTTTTTTCTGATCGAGACCATGTTCGATCTTCGAGAGGCCCTCAGCGCCGTGCGCGGCATCCGGAGCGTTTCGGCCCTGCCCGTGTTCGTCTCGATGACGTTCAACAGAACCCGGCGAGGATTCTTCACCTTGATGGGCGACAGCGTCGCCCGGTGCGTCGAGGCGTTCGAAACGCTGGGCGTCCCCGTGATCGGAGCGAACTGCACTCTGATGAGCTCCGATCTCGCGGACTGCATCGGGGCCATGAGACAAATGACCTCAAAGCCCCTGATCGCCCAGCCCAACGCCGGAAAGCCGGAGTTGACCGGGGGGGATGAGGTCGTCTATTCCCAATCCGTCGAGGATTTCGTCAAGGATGTGCCGAAGCTCATCGAAGGCGGGGCCAACATCATCGGCGGTTGCTGCGGGACAAATCCCGAATATATCCGGATGGCCGCCGCCGCGCTCAAGCGTCTTTGAGCTGGGCCCGATATCTCTTTCTCAGCTCCACGAAATAGCGCTGGGCGCCTTCGTTGGCGAAATCCGGATAGGTCCAGTCGAGCCGGCGGATCCCGGTTCGGGTGAACAAGAACTCCAGATGGCCGTAGATCCCGTTCTGGAGCGGGATCCGGTGAGAGAAATCCTTGGCCGTGGCCATGATCAGGGCGGCCTGGGTGATATAACCGGGATCCAAGTTGACGATACGGCGATCTTCCCCGAATTCCCGGCGGATCTCCAGTTCGAGCCCGTTCGTTCGGATCTTGATCCCGCTCAGGCCGTTCGGATCGATCAGCCGATCGAAACTGAGGAATCCCCGCTTCAGGGCCTTCCCCATCTGGGGCTCGTAATAATCCGTCAGGTCGAAATCAAAGCGGGGGCTCCGGCTGTCGACCGTCCCGTAGAGCTCGGCGAGCCTCTCCTCAGACCTCTGGAAATATCCTTCTTTAGACGAAATGATCCCGCAGATCAGTTTGACGAGGGGAAACGCCTTGATCTCGGCCATCACCCGATATTATATAAGAAAAACGAGGGAAATAAGAAGCCGGGAAGCGAGTTCTGATTCTTCCTTTCTTCTGATTTGACCTTCCTCCGTTTCTTCCTTATAATTCGGAGGCCATGAAATGGGTTTATATCGAGGATATCGCCGCCTTCAACGACCAGGAGGTCGAGGTCCGCGGCTGGGTCTATAATAAGCGTTCGAGCGGCAAGGTCCGCTTCATTCTCGTGCGCGACGGCACGGGCATCCTCCAGACGACGGTCTTCGGCGGGGACGAAAACCATCCCCTTTTCAAGGCATTCGACGAACTGACCCAGGAATCGTCGCTCATCGTCCGCGGCCGGGTGCGCGAGGACAAACGGGCCCCCGGCGGATTCGAGCTCAGCCTCCAGGACATCGAGATCCTCCAGATCGCCAAAGACTATCCGATCACTCCCAAAGAACACGCCACGCCTTTCCTCATGGAACACCGCCACCTCTGGCTTCGTTCGCGCAAACAGCACGCCGTCCTTCAGGTCCGGGTCGAAGTGATCAAGGCCATCCGGAACTTCTTCGACGACCGCGGTTTCCGCCTGATGGACACGCCCATCCTGACTCCGAGCGCCTGCGAGGGGACAACGACGCTCTTCGAGACGAAATATTTCGACCAGATGGCCTATCTCAGCCAAAGCGGACAGCTTTATAACGAGGCGACGGCCGCCGCCTTCGGCAAGGTCTATTGTTTCGGGCCGGCTTTCCGGGCCGAGAAATCCAAGACGCGGCGCCATCTCATCGAGTTCTGGATGGTCGAGCCCGAAGTGGCCTTCGCCACCCTCGAGGACACGATCGAACTCGGCCAGGACCTCCTGATGTTCATCATCGAACGGGTCCTCACCCATCGCCGCCGGGATCTCGAAGAGCTCGAGCGCGATCCGAAGCCCCTCGAAGCCATCACCAAGCCATTCCCTCGGATCACGTACGACGCGGTCGTTCCCAAGCTCCAGGACAAAGGATCAGCGATCCGGTACGGGGACGATTTCGGAGCGCCCGAGGAATCGCTCATCTCGGAGCTGTCGACAAACCCGGTCTGCATCACCCACTTTCCGGCCAAGATCAAGGCCTTCTACATGCAGCCCGACAAGGACCGGCCCGACCTAGCCCTGGGCGTCGATTTCATGGCCCCCGAAAGCTACGGCGAGATCATCGGGGGAGGCCAAAGGATCCACGACCTGGATCTTCTCGAAAAGCGGATCCAAGAGCATCATCTGCCGCGCGAGGCGTACGCCTGGTATCTCGATCTCCGCAAATACGGTTCCGTCCCTCATGCCGGATTCGGCCTGGGCGTCGAGCGGACCGTCTCCTGGATGTGCGGGATCAAGCATATCCGCGAGACCATCCCCTTCCCTCGCCTGCTCTACAGGATCTATCCCTGAGACCCGGAGCGATCGTGGAGAGCCCGCCGCCGCTCCGCTTCCGCCGCTGACTTCATGAAGACCGTCTCCCTCATCACCTTCGGCTGCGCGAAGAACCTCGTCGACAGCGAGGTCATGGCCGGCTGCCTCCGGGAAGCGGGCTACGCTCTCGCCTCCGACCTTTCCAAGTCCGACATCGTCATCCTGAACACGTGCGGGTTCATCGGGCCGGCCAAGGACGAGGCCGTAGCGGCGATCGAGAACGCTCTTGCTTTGAAACGGAAAAAGCCGTCGACGAGGGTCGTCATTGCGGGCTGTTTCACGGAGCGCTATGAGCCTGAACTCCGCAAGACGTATCCGCGGGTCGACGCCTGGGTCGGCGTCAAGGATTACGACCAGATCGTTTCGATCGTGGAGGGAAAAGACTTCCGCGCCTCGGACCGGACGTTTCTCCTGAGCCATAGGACGCCGCGAGCGCTGTCGACGCCCGCCTCCTGGGCTTATCTCAAGATCTCGGAGGGCTGCTCCCATCGATGCGCTTTCTGCTCGATTCCCTTGATCAAAGGGACCTACCGGTCCCGGCCGATCTCTTCGATCCTGGAGGAAGCCCGGCGGCTCGCGGCCGCCGGCGTCAAGGAGATCAACTTGATCTCTCAGGACACGACCTATTTCGGCCGGGACAAGAACCGCTCCGGACGCTTGGCCGGGTTGCTCCGCGGCCTGACGGAGATCGGCGGTCTTGAGTGGATCCGGATTCTCTATGGCTATCCGGAAGAGATCACGAGCGGTCTCCTCGAAGCCATGAGAGAGCCGAAGATCTGTCCCTATCTCGACATCCCCTTTCAACATGCCGCGCCCGCCCTCGTCCGCAAGATGAAACGGGCCATGGATGGAGATCGGGCCCTCAGGCTCCTCGAGCGGATCCGGAAAAATCTGCCCGGCGCCGCCATCCGCACTTCGCTCATCGTCGGCTTTCCCGGCGAGGGCCCGTCGGAGTTCAGAGCCCTCCAATCTTTCGTCCGAGAGGCCGCTTTCGATCACCTCGGAGTCTTCACGTACTCCCGGGAAGACGGCACGGCGGCCTATCGCTTCGGGGACCCGATCGATGAGCGCCTGAAACAGGAACGACGGGAGGCGATCTTGAGCCTCCAAGCCGGGATCTCGTCCTCCAAACTCAAAGAGCATGTCGGCCGGACCCTGGACGTTCTCCTCGAAGGCGCCTGGAAGGAGGATGCCAAGACACTCATCGGCCGGGCCCGTTTTCAAGCGCCAGAAGTCGACGGCGTCGTGTTCGTCCGGCGGCCTTCCCGGTCGGACCTCCCCCTCGGCCCCATCCAAAAAGTTGAAATCACCGCTTCGGACGTATATGATTTACAAGGAAAAACAGCCGAATGAAATTCTTCGCCAAAGCCTTTTCGACCTTCTTCGGGGCCGGATTTTTTCCGGTGGCTCCGGGCACCTTCGCCAGCCTCCTGACGGCGCTTCTTTATAAATATCTGCTCGACCGGTGGGCCCTGACCTGGTTCGGAGTCCTGATCGTCCTGGTCTTTCTTTCCGGCGTGGCGACGGCCGGCGCTTATGCCAAGGAACTCGGGCAAAAGGACCCGCGCCCGATCGTCATCGACGAGGTCTGCGGCCAGCTGATCACTTATATCCTCGTGCCCGGGCTCTGGGTCAACGTGGCCGTCGGGTTCTTTCTCTTCCGCGTGTTCGATGTCATCAAGCCCTATCCGATCCGGAAGCTGGAGAATCTTCCGCGAGGGTGGGGTATCATGGCCGATGATGTGCTGGCCGGTGTTTATTCCGCCGTCCTGCTTCAGGCGTATCTCCTCCTCAAATGAAGATCGAGATCCTGGCCGTCGGCTCCGAACTTCTGTCCCCTTTTTTCCAGGATACCAACTCGCTCTATCTGACCCGTCGGCTGAACGACCTCGGCCTGGACGTCACTCGGAAAACGGTCGTCGGCGATGATTTCGAGGAGCTGAGCGGCGCGATCCGAGCCGCCGCGGCCGGGTCCGATCTCGTCCTGATCATGGGCGGGCTCGGTCCGACCGGCGACGACATCACCCGGGAAGCCTGCGCCGAGGCCTTGGGCCGGCCGCTCGTCTTCAAAGAGGAACTCCTTGTCCGGATTGAAGAGCGGTTCAAGCGTCGCGGCAAGGTCATGCCCCCTTCAAACAGAACCCAGGCCAACCTCCTCGAAGGGGCGGAGGTTCTTCAGAACGACAACGGCACCGCGTCCGGGCAGTGGCTGTTATATGGGAAAACGCGTCTGGCCTTGCTTCCCGGACCTCCGCGCGAGCTCAAACCCATGTTCGAAGCGGCCGTCTGGCCGAAGCTTCAGGACTGGCGGAAGGGCGCCACGAAACGGCTGGCCTTCAAGATTACGGGCCTGACCGAGTCCGAGGTCGAAGGCCGGATCGCCGACCTGTATCCGAAAATACCGGAGCTGCGGCTGACGATCCTGTCTTCGCCGGGACAGATCGAGATCCATCTAACCTCGTTTGGCGAAGAAGGCGCCGGCGGCGCGGCGGCCGCCCTCGAAATCCTGGGCGGGGAGATCGGACGCCGCCTCGGCGACCATGTTTTTTCCTCGGCTGGAGAGGAGCTGGAGGAGGTGGTCGGCCGCCTCTTGGGCGAAGGCCGGCGGACCCTGGCTACGGCCGAATCCTGCTCGGGGGGCCTCCTTGCCGGCCGCATCACCAATGTCTCGGGCAGTTCGGCCTATTTTCTCGAAGGGTTCATTACCTACAGCAACCGGGCGAAGAGCGCCAGGCTCGGTGTCTCCGAGGACCTCATCCTCGCTCGCGGAGCCGTCAGCCCCGAAGTGGCCCGGGCCATGGCTATGGGCGTCCGGATCCAAAGCGGCGCTGACTACGGATTGGCCGTGACCGGCATCGCCGGCCCGACCGGGAGGACGCCGGAAAAACCGGTCGGCCTTGTCTATACGGCGCTGGCCTGGGACGGCGGCGAAGACGTCCGGAGAAACCTCTTCCTGGGCGGGAGAGAACCGGTGAAATTCCAATCCGCCCAAAAAGCCCTGGATATGCTCCGCCGCCGCCTGATCGGCGCGGGGACGATATGAACAAAGGACAGGACCATGCGGACCTTTATCGCCATCGAGTTTGATCCCGGGATCAAACGAATCCTCTCGGACTTCCTTCGCCGGTTGAAAAAGCTGGCTCCGCGGAACATCTCCTGGATCAGAGAGTCCGGGATGCACCTCACCCTCAAGTTTCTGGGCGAGGTCGATGAAGGCCGGGTCATGCTCGTCCAGACGCTCATGAACGACGTCGCGGCGGCGTCTTCGGCCTTCCCGCTGAAGCTCAAAGGAACGGGATTCTTCCCGCCGCAAGCGAAGGCCCCTCGCGTGCTGTGGATCGGCACGGAGGAGCAGCCGGCGATTCTCGAACTCCAAGAGAAACTCGCCGCCGGCTTGGAGCGCTTGGGATTCGCCCGCGAGGATCGGCCGTTCCGGCCCCATCTGACGCTCGGCCGCGTCCGACATGCCTCCGGCCTCGGAGAGGCGATCGCGGAACTGGAGAAGAACCGGGAGACGGCCTTCGGCGAGATGGTCGTGACCAGGATCACCCTGTTCAAGAGCGTCCTGAGGCCGACCGGAGCCGAATATTCGGTTCTCGGCGAGGGCTCCCTGTCATGAAAATCGCCTTTGCCGTCCTCGCCTATCTCGTCGGCTCTTTCCCCTCGGGTTATTTGTTCTTCCGGGCCAGCGAGAAAAAGGACATCCGGGACTTCGGCAGCCACGCCACCGGGGCGACGAACGTCCTCAGGCTCAAAGGCTGGAGATACGCTCTGCCCGTGGCTTTCGTCGACATCCTCAAAGGCTTCCTGCCGGCTTTCTTGTCCTTGAAGTTCTTCGGCGATCCGGTCCTTGCCGTCATCTGCGCTTCCTTGGCCGTGCTGGGCCATTGCTTTCCGGTCTATATCGGTTTTCGAGGTGGAAAAGGCGTGGCCACGGCGGCCGGAGCGATGTTCTTCATCGCCCTAAAACCGGCCCTCCTGAGCCTGGCCGTTTTCATCGCGACGGTGGCCTTGACCCGCTTCGTCTCTCTGGGATCGATCCTCGCCGCCTTGGTCTTTCCCCTCTTCATGCTTCTTTTCAAAATGCCGGCGGAATTGATCGCCTTGAGTTTACCCATCCTTTTTATTATCCTGGTGAGGCATGCCGAGAATGTCCGGCGCCTCGTCGGGGGCACGGAGAGAAAATTCGGCCGAAAGGGCAAGATCGGGCCATGAACGCGAGCGTCATAGGCGGAGGAAGCTGGGGGTCCGCGTTCGCCCTCCACCTCGGCCGGAACGGGATCAGGACGAAGCTCTGGATCCGCGAGCCCGATATCTTTGAAGCGGCCGTCCGGGAGAGGGAGAATCCGGTCTTTCTGTCCAGCTTCAAATTCCCGCCGGAGGTCGCGTTCCATCACGGCCTGGAGGACGCGGTCCGGTCCGCCGACATCATCTTCCTCGCCGTGCCTTCCCAGTTCTGCCGAAAGGTGCTTCTCCGGCTTGCTCCTCATCTCACCGCCGGCCAGTCGGTCGTCAGCTTGGCCAAAGGCATCGAAAAAAAAACGCTTCTGCGGATGAGCGAGATCATGGCCGAGGTCTTCGGCCCGTTCGCTTCGCCGCGGATCGGCGTCCTTTCCGGGCCGAGCTTTTCCAGGGAGGTTGCCCAGGGGCACCCGACGGCCCTCGTCCTGGCCTCCACGGATCTTCGCTGGGCCCGGAGGGCCCAGCATCTGCTCTCAAGCCCGTCGCTCCGGATCTACACCAGCCGGGACCTCGTCGGCGTCGAGATCGCCGGCGCCCTGAAGAACGTCATCGCCATCGCCGCGGGGATCAATGACTCGCTCCAGTTCGGCGACAACGCGCGCGCCGCGCTGATGACCCGGGGGTTGGCCGAAATCACCCGCCTGGGCGTCAAGCTCGGGGCCAAAAAGGAGACGTTCCTCGGGCTGGCCGGCATCGGCGACCTCGTCCTCACCTGCACCGGCCGGCTCAGCCGCAACCGCCATGTCGGCGCGGAATTGGGCAAGGGCCGATCCCTGTCCAGCATCATCGCCGGCATGCGGATGGTGGCCGAAGGGATCGCCACGACGCTTTCGGCGCGGCGCCTGGCCTTCCGGGAGGGCGTCGAGATGCCCATCTTCGACCAGGTCTACCAGATCCTCTATCATAATAAAGAACCGGGCAAAGCCCTGGCGGACCTGATGTCCAGAACGCTCAAAGGCGAGTGAACGCGATCGAGGTCGAACATGAACAAGACAATCCAATTCCTGACCGTCGGGACCGTCCTTTGTCTGGCGGCCTGCGGGCCGTCGCAGAAGAAGCTGGCCGAGCAGAGGGAAAAGGACCCCCAATATCAATATGACAAGGCCGTGGTCTGCATGCAGTACGGATTGGCCGACGAGGCCTTCAAATACCTGAACGAGGCGATCCGGCTCGATCCGAACCACTACCTTTCATACAACTTGTTGGGGCTGGCCCAAATGTACAAAGCGAATCCGGCCGAGGCGGTCAAAGCCTTCACGAACTGCCTGGCCATCAAACCGGACTTTTCCGAAGCGCAGAACAACCTCGGCACGGCCTACCAGGAGACCGGCCAGATCGACAAAGCCGAGGAAGCCTTCAAGAAAGCCTACGAGCTCGACCAGAATTATAACGCCAGCTTCAATCTGGCCCGGATCTATTTCGACAAGAACAAGCTCGAACAGTCGTTCGAATACGTCCAAAAATCGATCGACAGGTACGACCGCTCGATCCTGGCCTGGAATCTCAAGGGGCTCATCCTCGAGTCCAGGGACAAGGTCGACGAGGCCATCGCCTGTTATGAACAGGCGCTGAAGATCCTGCCGGGCGAAGTGAACATCAGTTTCAACATGGGGGTGGCCTATTACAAAGCGGAGCGCTACGATAAGGCCAAAGAGATCATGGAAAAGATCCTCCCCCTGGCGAAGACCGAGGACCTGAGGACGAAGATCAACGAGATCCTGAAACGGATCAAAGGCCGAGCGAGGGAAGTTTAGGTCCCCTCCTCCCATTCGGCCAGATATTTTTTCTGCTCGGCGGTCAGCCCATCGATCTTGATTCCCATCGTCGCCAGCTTCAGACGGGCGATCTCCTTGTCGATGGCTTCGGGAACGGGATAGACCGTATTCTCCAGGTTCTTGGCGTTCTTGATGATGTGGACGCAGCTGAAGGCTTGATTGGCGAAACTCATGTCCATGACCATGGCCGGATGGCCTTCCGCCGCGGCGAGGTTGATGAGCCGCCCCTCCCCCAACAGATAGATCTTCCGGCCGTCGGCCAGGGCGAATTCCTCGACGAACTCGCGGATCATCTTGCGCCCTTTGGCCAGCGAGGCCAGGGCAGGGATATCGATCTCCACGTTGAAATGGCCCGAGTTGGCGACGATGGCCCCGTCCTTCATCTTCATGAAGTGGGACCGCCCGAGGACGGTCTTGTTGCCCGTCACCGTGACGAAGACATCGCCGATCTTGGCCGCTTCGGCCATGGGCAGAACGTCGTAACCGTCCATGACCGCTTCGATGGCTTTGAGCGGGTTGACTTCGGTGACGATGACCCGGGCGCCGGCGCCTTGGGCCCGCATGGCCAGGCCGCGGCCGCACCAGCCGTAGCCGGCGATGACGAAGTTCGACCCGGCCAGAAGGACGTTGGTCGCCCGGAGGATGCCGTCGAGCGTGCTCTGGCCCGTGCCGTAGCGATTGTCGAAGAAGTGCTTGGTCTGGGCGTCGTTGACGGCGATGATGGGATAGCGGAGGACGTGATGGCGGGCCATGCTCTTCAGCCGGATGACGCCGGTCGTCGTCTCCTCGGTTCCGCCGACGATGTCCTTGAGCAGCTCCTTGCGTTTCGTGTGGATCGTGGTCACGAGGTCGGCGCCGTCGTCCATGGTCAGATGGGGCTTAAGGTCCAGCGCGCTGTGGATGTGGCTGTAATAGGTCTTGTGGTCCTCGCCCTTGATCGAAAAGACGGGAATGCCGTGGTGCTTGACGAGCGACGCGGCCAGGTCGTCCTGGGTGCTGAGCGGATTCGAAGCCGTCAGCCGGACATCAGCCCCTCCGACCTTAAGGGTTTCCATGAGGTTCCCCGTTTCGGTCGTGACATGGAGACAGGCGGCGATCCGGACCCCCTTGAGCGGCTTGTCCTTGGCGAAGCGCTTCTTGATGGAATCGAGCACGGGCATGAACCGCGCGGACCATTCCATGCGGAGCTTGCCTTTGTCGGCGAGCCTGAGATCCTTGACATCATGGTCAACCATAGGTCCTCCTGATTTGAGTCCGGCATCGGCCCGTCCTCTAGGTCAAAAAGTGAGGCTTAAATTAGCATAAACAAGCGATCCTTGCAAGGGGGACTCGCTCGAAGCGGGCGAACACTCTCCTCGTCGCGGATCCCGAAGACAAGATCGGGAAACGGCCTAGCTCCCGACTCGGGTTCTTGACGCCGTTTCCTCACCGTCCTTCTCGGCGGCGAAGACAAAAGTCGACGCGGCGACAGGGTGGCCCCCGGCCCCCTGGGGAACCAGTCCCGTCGGTTCCCCCCATCGGCAAGCCGATGGGACCCCCCTCCGCTATGGGGGCCTTAGGGCCAACCCTGCCGCCGCGTCCTTGAATCGTCCGCCGATAAATCCGAACCGCAGCGGCGAGATTTCCTTAATAGTCGCTTCGCTTTCTTCCCCTCGCCCAAGTTGATAGAAGAGGTATGTGTTTTATATGGCGCAAGGCATGGCTGTCTAATCATAAGTTGAACAAAGGTAATTGGTTACAGTCATCGGCCATCGAATCATGATCGTCCGAAAACGTAAGCAGTT
>JAPKZI010000092.1 GCA_026393865.1 Candidatus Aminicenantota bacterium | reverse complement strand
GTCCGAAGGACGCGGGGGATGTTCAAGCCGACGGCCGAGGAATTCGAAGAGGTCATGAATGAGCCCGGCGTTTATGACGTTTAAAGAGCTCGAGGCGGGGGCTGAGGTCTTTATCGACGCGAATATTTTCATCTATCACTTTCTGGATATGTCCGCGGATTGTTCCGATTTCCTGGCGCTCTTGGAGGAAGGCGGCTATCGGGGATTGACTTCGGTCAACGTCCTGACGGAAGTCCTCCACCGGCTGATGATGATGGAAGCGAGAACCAAGAATCTGGTCAAATCGCCGGGGGCGCTCAAACAACTGAACAAGAAGCCGGACCTCGTCCGCCGCCTGGTCGAATATTCCACGATCGCCCAAGTCGTTCCGGATATGGGGATCAGCATCCTGCCGTTGACGCCGGGACATCTTCTGGCCAGCCAGGCCGTCCGCAGTCAATACGGGCTGCTCATCAACGATTCGTTGATCGTGACCATGATGAAAGAAAGCGGGGTGAACAACCTAGCCACGAATGACGAGGCCTTTCGCCGGGTCGAGGGGATCCGGGTTTACGGGCCGGCGGATATCGGACGAAAATGACGGGGGACAACTAACATGTGGGATTACCTTATCGTCACGGCGGGGAACGAAGCCCAAGCCGCCGCTTACAGGATGCTTCTTGAAGAGCGGCGGGCGCTCGGACTCATCCCCGATGTGGACAAGGTCCTGGTCGTCCCCGACGCGAAGGGCAAGCGGATCGGGAGCGGCGCGTCTACACTTTCCACAAAAAAGTGGAAAGTGTAGACGCGACCCCGCCTTCTCCAATCTCCGCGTCCTCATCGTCCACGCGGGCGGGGACTCCCGGCGCCTGCCGGCCTATGGGCCCTGCGGCAAGATTTTCGTCCCGATCCCCGGCGACTCCGACCAGGCCGTTCCGCTGACGATCTTCGACCGGCTCCTTCCGACATACCTCGCTCTGCCGCCGAACGCCGCCGGAAAAGGGCAGGTCGTCGTGGCCTCCGGCGACGTCCTGCTCTTCTTCGACCCAAGCAAGGTCCGGTTCGACCGCGATGGGATCATCGGTCTGGGCGCGTACGCCGCGCCCGAGACGGCCAAAAACCACGGCGTGTTCTGCGCCGGCCCCGACGGCCGGGTCCGGACGTATCTCCAAAAACCATCTGTTGACGAGCAGGCCGGCCAAGGCGCCATCGACCACGCCGGGCAGTCCGTCCTCGACATCGGCGTCTTCAGCCTGGACGGGCCCGCCGCCGCCCGCCTGCTGGCGCTTTGCGGTCCGGTCCGGACCAAAGCGGGACGATGGACCTGGAGCGGCGACCTCGTCACGGCCATCGAGGAGTTCGGACTGGATTTTTATCGCGAGATCACGACCGCCATGGGGACGAAGACGCGATGGGATGATTATGCGCGGTCCGTCCGGCGGGCCGGCTCCCGCCTCCCAGACCGATACTTACGTAAAATCCATGGGGCGATGGCCGGAACGCCCTTTTTTGTCTCTATCCTCCCGCGCTGCGATTTTCTTCATTTCGGAACGTCCCACCAGCTCATCGCCGGCGGCAACGCCCTCGAGGGAGCGGGGCATGACCCGGCGCGCCATCGATCGGCCCTCGACATCAACAACGCGATCACCGGCGAGGGAAAGCTCGTCGGGACGGACTCCTGGGTCGAGGGCTGCCGCATCCAGGCCGCCCTGACCCTCGGCGGCGAGAACGTCGTTGCCGGGGCCGACGTCGACGAACCGATATCGCTCCCTCCCAAGACCGTTTTGGACATCGTTAAAGGCAAAAACCGCCGGGGAAAAGCGGTCTGGTTCGTCCGCTGCTATGGGATCGACGACGGGCTCGGCCAAGCCGAGGCCGAGGACGCCACGGCGGCCGGGGCCCCGGGCGCCGAAGGCTCGTCCCTTGACCATGCTCAATCGGCCGGTCGGGAAATGGCTGGAGATAATGGACGCGCGGGCGGAGGACGTCTGGGACGCGCGCGTCAAATCCCAGGACCGGATGATCTGGAACGGCCGGTTCTTTCCCGCCTTCGATCAAGCTCAAGACTATAAAAAGTGGCTTTGGCTGTTCGAGCCGGAAAAAGCGTCCGCCGCTCAAAAAAAAGCCTGGCAGTCCGCCGACCGCTACAGTTTTGAGGAAATGGCCGGGCTGGCCTTGCACGAGGATTTCCACGATCGGCGGCGCGAGAACAGGGCGGAAGAGATCCGGACGAACGCGGCCCGTTTGTTTAGCCCGCGAAGCGGATTCTCCGCCGTCGAGCTTCATCACGTCCTGAGGGGCCTCGACCCGGATAAGCGAGCGGCGCTCCTGGCCGGGATCATCAAAGACGCGTTCCGGCTCTTCGGCAAGAATTCCCTGGCCCCCGGCATCGAAAAGCTCGCCCTGTCCAGAATCTTCCATTCTCTGGGCTCGGTCGTTGGGTCCGGCTCCGGGCAAAAAGGCATCAACGGCCGCGGCCTTCTGCGGGCCGTCGACGCTCGC
>JAPKZI010000005.1 GCA_026393865.1 Candidatus Aminicenantota bacterium | reverse complement strand
ACTTGCCGTCCGGGGCGAAGGCGACGACGTGACAGCCGTCGAGGGCGAACGGACGCCAGGTCCGGCCGTTGTCGAGCGATTCGTCGCTCCCGCCCGGACCGACGGCGAGGACCCAAGGCCGGTTGGGGACGAAGGCCACGCTCTCCCGGAAGCCCGATAATCCCGCTGGGCCGAGCGGCTGCCACGTCTCGCCGCCGTCATGAGTCGCGGCGGCGATGCCGCCGCGGAAATCCATCTCCCGGTAATCCCCTCCGACGGCCAGGCCCTCTCTGGGCGTCCGAAAAGCGAGGCCGAAGATCCCTCGGGTTGACGTCCCGGCCGTAACGGGTGCCGGAACCGGATGAAAAGATCTCCCCGAGTTCAGGCTGGCGAAGACGCGCGCGGCCGGCCCGCCGCCGCTGCCCAGCCAAACGAGCGTCCGGCCATAAACGGCCAAAGATCCGTTGCTCGCGGCGAAAAACGCCTCGCCCGTTAATGGCGCGGGCAAGCTGTCCTTGGGCAGCGGCTGCCAGGTCTCGCCGCCGTCCTCCGTCGCCAAGGAGAGGAACGCGCCGTCGATCGGGTCGCCGACGGCGAGGCCGCGTTTGTCGTCCCAGAAGACCAGGGCGTCGAGGAAAAAGCCCGGCCGGTCGTCGCGGAGGACGACCTTCCAGGTTTTCCCGCCGTCCGTCGTTTTGTAGATGAAACCCGGGCTTCCAGCGTTGGCGACAAGAGCCCTGTCGGCGTCGAACGCGGCCAGCATGCGGAAGTCGAGCTTTTCCCCGCCCGGGACCTGGACGGACTCCCATATCGCTCCGCCGTCCGTCGTCCGGCAGACCGCGCCGCGGCTTCCGCTTGTCCAAGCGGCCGATGATGAAACGGCGCGGAGGGCGCGGAAGCTCGCTTCAGCCGGGGACTTCTGGAGTTCGATCATGAACGGACTCGTCTCGGCGACCGCCTCCGCTCCGCGATCTTTCCCGAGTTCCGGAAAACGCTCGGGGGAGCGGCGGTGTTTCGTTGCCTGTTCATACGCGTAGGCGATCCGGATGAGGGCCGGTTCGTCGAACAGTTTTCCCACGATCTGAAGGCCGGCCGGCAGGTTCCCGTAGGTGAATCCCATGGGGACGTTGAAGCCGGGCAGTCCGGTATGGGGCGGGATGGTCTGGCTGTTGTCGCCGGTGGGGCTTTGCATGTCCCCGACCTTCCGCGGCGGGTTGCTCCACGTCGGATAGATGAAGGCGTCGAGTTTGTCCTCGGCCATGACCTTGAGGACCGCTTGGCGGAACTTGATGTTCCGCGGATCGTTATAGAGATCGAGACACTTGGAGGTCTCCTTCTCGTCCGCGGCCAAAGCCTGCCGGAGCCGCCGTTCGTTGGCCGGAACGTACAGCCCGGATTTAACGATGTCGGCCAGCGTATGGAACGGAACAGTCGGTCCGCGCGAGGCCAGATAGGCCTCCACGTCGTGCTTGAACATGTCGCACCACAGGTTCTTGGTCAGGGCGTCGAAATCCGGGATGACGAATGGATCGACGATCTCGGCGCCCCGGGCTTTCATGTCGGCTACGGCTTTTTCGACCAGGGCCTTGATCCGCGGATCGGCCGTTTTGGTCTCGATGAACGTCCGGAAAACGCCGATCCGCGCGCCTTTAAGGCCGTTCTTATCTAAAAAAGGAAGATAGCTTTTCGGGACCTTGCCCCGGCCCATCCCGGTGATCGGGTCGGCCGGATCGGGGCCGGCGATCACCTCCAGGACGCGCACGGCATCCTCGACCGTCCGGGCCATTGGGCCGCCGACGTCGTTGCGAAGGTAGAGGGGGATGATGCCGTCGCGGCTGGTGAGGCCCATCGTCGAACGGATCCCGACCAGGGCGCAGTGCGAGGACGGCCCGCGGATGGAATTCCCGGTGTCCGTGCCGAGGCCGACCGCGGCGAAGGAGGCAGCGACAGAGGCGGCCGTTCCTCCGCTCGATCCGGCCGGGACGCGCTCGAGGTCGTACGGATTGCGGGTCACGCCCGCGATCGAACTTTCCGTCAGATAAGGGCTGAAGGCCCATTCGGCCATGTTCGATTTGGCCAGGATGATGGCCCCCGCCTCCCTGAGCTTCCGGACCTGGAAAGCGTCGTCGGGCGGGAGCGATCCCTTGAGGGCGAGCGATCCGGCCGTGGTCGGCAGGTCGGCGGTGTCGTAGTTGTCCTTGATGATGACCGGAATGCCGTGGAGCGGCCGCAATTTATTGGTTTTCTTGAATTCAGCGTCGAGAACGTCCGCGGCCGCGAGCGCGGCCGGATTGACGACGACGACCGCGTTCAGGCCGCTGGGCTGGTCGTAGGCCTCGATCCGCGCGAGGTAGGTCTCGACCAGGGCGCGCGCCGTGAGACGGCCCTCTTTCATCGCCTGATGAATTTCGGCGATAGTCGTCTCGACAACGGGAAACGGACGGAGATCGTTCTCCGGACCGGCGGCCGGGATCGTGCGCAGGCAGGCCGGTGCAAGGATCAGTCCGATGCCGATGAGGGCGACGGCAGGTTTTATCATGGGCATAACTCCAACCACGATTAAGGAGACACAATACCCATTTACTTATAAGAAATTAGGAAGAAATTAGGAAATGAGTATTGTGTCTCCCTTTTATTCCCTACTTTTCAGACACGACGACGGAGAAGCGACTTTCGCGGCCGTCCTTGAAGATCGTCATGATCGCATAGGCGTATTTCTGCTTTTCCGGGAGATGGAGGTCCCGATACCGCAGGGAAGAGACACCGAGGAGAGAGACCGGGGCGAGCCGTTCATCGCCTTCCTCCGCTTTTCGCCGATAGACCCGATATCCGCTCACGTCGGAATCCTCGTTCAAGGAATTTTTCTCGAAGAAGACCGTATTGGTTTTGTCCTTGGTCGTCCGGAGCCGGACCAAGGTCGTCCGGAGAACGGGATTCAGCGGGACGAACTCGAACTTCTTCGTTTCGGCCACCGACGGCGAAGGACCGCTTTCATCGTTCCATTGAGACAAAGCGGTCAGGCGATAGGCATATTTAGTCTTGACGTCCAAGCCGGCGTCCTCATACTGAAGCGTGCCGCTTGAGACGGAGGCCAGGAATGCATAGAACATGTCCTCCTGGCCGGCCTGTTTTCGATAGACGCGGTAATAGCGAAGCGGAATAGCCGCGTTTTCGGGGTTGGCCTGCCAGCTCATGGCATTGATCTTTCTCGTACCCGTTCCGTCCAATTGCGTGCTCAAACTCAAGCTTTGGGGGGGATGCGGCGACTTCTGGACAACGATGCCCGAGAACCAAGCCTTGGCCATGACCTCGTAACCGATGAGATTCGGATGGACGCCGTCGTCAATGAGGGCGGTCCATCCTCCCAAGGAATCGGGATAGCTCATGAAGACATCATATTGGTCCACCATGCGGAACCGGCGCGCTTCCGCGATCCGGCGGATCTTGTCGTTAAGATCGATGATCCGGCCTTGATAGAGAGGGATGGTCCCGCGCCAATCCGCACGAGGGATGATCGTGGCGATGAGGGGGATCATCCCCGCGCTCTGGCTTTTCAAGGCCATTTCCTCCAGATCGAAGGCGGCCGTGTCCATCGAGATCTGGAGAAAAATGACGTCATTCGTGCCTTCCATGAGCAGAAGATATTTGGCGGCGCGGGCGGCGATGACCTGGTCGATCCGGGTCAGTCCCCCCATGGTCGTTTCCCCGTCTCGGCCTTCGTTCCAGAGGATCGCCGAACTGTATTTCTGAACGAGCAGAGGTTTCAGTCTGATCTGATAGCCGTCGTTATCGGCATAGGTGATGCTGTCGCCGAAAGTGGTGTACTGATTTTCGTCTCGGGCCGCCGCGGCCGGGGCGGCCATATCCATGGACGAAGAGACCGCCTTTGTCCCGCCGGCCAGATCGATGAATCCGGTCAGGAGCGATTCGACGTTCCCGCCCGTTTCCCAAGTTAGGCCGATGCGGTCATCGAGAACGGCAATTTTAGGGAACCGGATCAAATTCCTCCGATCCGCAACGATCTCGATCTCGGCGCTCCAGTCCGCCCTTTCCTTATAGCGGGCTAAAAGGAAGCTTGCCCCGCCGAAGGACCGGCTCCAAGCGATCAACGGGATCGTCCCGCCGACGAATGCGATTACGGGAGACGTATCCGCGCCGATGTCGTCCGTGATCCGTTCCTCGGGAGACCAGCGTTCGCCGTTCCAGGCCGAGCTGAAAATCTCGTAATCCCGGCCGTCATAGGCGGACCAGACAACGCGGGGACGTCCGTCGGCGTCGAGGGCGGCCGATTGGCTCAAGTGAGGATACCGGTCGTCCTCATTGAGGCGGAAAGGCCCGGACCAGATCTCTCCGCGCCGGACGCAGCCGAAGATTTCGTCCCGGCCCTTGTCCCTGCCCGTCCAGAAGACCCAGACTTCCCCGCGGCCGCTCACGAGGATTTTCGGATTCAAGGCGGAGGCGGTATAAGGACCATTGACTGTCCAGGTTCTGCTAAGGGCGAGATCGGCGACGCGGACTCGGAAATTTCGGCCGTCCTCCTCGATCCAGGTGATCCACGGCTCCGACGCGCCGTCGAAGTCAATGATCGCGAGACGACCGAGCCGGTCAATAATAGGAGACGCGGAATCGCCCCGCAGGGAGATCCGGTTTTCCTGCCCCCAGAGAAAGCCGATGCCCAAGATCAGGGCAAGACCGAAAAAAAACCTCCTCATGAATGTCCTCTGCCTTGGTCCAAAATTCGATAGAATACGAAAGAATTCGGTGAGACACACAAACGTCTGTGTCACCGGACATCAAGGGACGAGCCTTCGGCTCGCCACTCGCCCGTGGCTTGTATCCACGGGCGAGTACGGCGGAAGTGGACCCCCGGGCAATGCCCGGGGCCCCGGCCGCCGTGGAGGTCCTGGGTTCTATTTACCTTAAAACAAGATTCTCGATGAAGAACTCCATCATCCGCGGCTGATTGAGGCCGGAATGGCCCTGGTCCGGGCCGACCTGGACCTCGAAGTTCTTTCCGGCGGCCTGAAGCGCCTGAATGAGTTGCATGGCGTTGGTCGGATGGACGTTGTTGTCGGCCGTCCCGTAATAAATCATCAGCCGGCCTTTGATGTCCTTGACGTATTTCATGGCGTTTCCGGCGTCATAGCCTTCCTTATTCTCTTGCGGGATCCACATGTATCGCTCGGTGTAGATGCTGTCGTATTGGTTCCAAGAGGTGACCGCGGATTGGGCGGAGGCGGCCGCGAACACATCCGGATGGCGGAGCAGGCACATCGCCGAGGCGTAGCCGCCATAAGACGTCCCGAAGATGCCGACGCGCTCCTTGTTCAGGTACGGCCGGTCCCACAGTGATTTCACGCCCGCCGCCTGGTCGTCCATTTCGACGACGCCCAGGTGAAGGTAAATGGCGTCCATCGCTTTCTTTCCCAGCCCCGAAGATCCGCGCGTGTCGAACGAGGCCACGAGGAAGCCATACTCCGTGAGCGGACTGGGCGTGGAGAATGTCTCACGCGCGCCGCTCCAGCCGGGACCGGCGTAGACGCTGACGAGCAGCGGGTATTTTTTCGTCGGATCGAAGTTGGACGGGACGTTGAGGATGCCGTAGAGATCGCGGCTGCCGTCGGCGGACTTGAACTTGAACAGCTCGGTCTTTTTCAGCCCGAGCTGTTCGAACTTGGTCAGATCGCTCTTGGCCAGTTCGGCCGCGACCTTCCCTTTGGCGTCCAACAGCCGGGTGAAGGGCGGCACGTCGTGCGTCTGGGCGACGTCGATGAAAAATTTGCCGTCCGGAGAGAGGTCGACCGAGTGGTTAAAGGCCGGATCGGTCAGGCGGACGTCGTTCTTGCCGTCGAGCTTGACCCGGTGGAACTGCATCATCATGTGGTTCGCCCCGTCGCGGACCATGTAATACAGGAAGCCGGCGGCCTCATCCACCTGGACGATGTTGCCGACTTCGAAGGGATGGTTGGTCAACGTCGCCAGAAGCTTTCCGCTCAGGTCATAGAGATAGAAGTTCCGGAATCCCGAGCGCTCCGAGGTCCAGATGAAACGCTTGTTGTCCTTGAGATACCGCATCGGCGGCGAATTCTCGACCCAGCCGGTCGGCCATTCCTCATGGATGATCACCCGGCATTTGCCCGTGGCCGGGTCGGCGGCCGTGAACTCGAGAATGTTCTGGCGGCGGTTGGTCCGGTTGAAAAGGAGTTCCTTGCCGTCGGGCGACCAGGAAACCTTGTAGGCATAATGGCCGAGGACGGCGTTGTCGAACGGTTTGCCGTCGCGGATGTCGATCAGCGTGGTCTTCTTCGTGGCGAGGTCGAAAACGAGGATGTCTTCGATCGGGTTCGGCTCGCCCGACTTTGGGTAAGCCTCGATATCGGCCGTGGTGTACAGCTTGGTCTGGTTCATCTGGAGGATATAATCGGGCACTTTGCTTTCGTCGAAGCGGTAAAAGGCGAGCCTGGTGCTGTCGGGCGACCACCATATGGCCGTGTTCTGGTTCAGTTCCTCGCCGTAGACCCAGCTGGCCGTGCCGCACTTGATGCGGGCCTTTTCGCTGCCCTCCGTCGTGACCGCGGCCTCGTTCTTGCCGTCGGCCTCGCTCAGCCAGAGGTTGCGGTCGCGATAGAACGCCTTGAATTTCTTGTCGGGTGAGATCGCTTCCGCGAACTGACGGCCGCGGGCGGGACCGCCGCCGGGCCGGCCCATGCCCTCCGGTTTGGCCGGAGCCGCCGCCGCGCCGATCTCGGTCGTCTTTTTAGAGGCGATGTCGAAGCGGTAGGTTTTGCCGTCTTTTGTATATTCGAAGGCTTTTCCGCCGTCCTTCCAGGTCACGCGAAGGGTGCCGAGCTTGGCCGCGCCCTGGATCTCCTTCGTCATCTTCTGATACTGATCGTACCCCGGATACGTCTTGAGACGGTCCTGCGCCTTCGAGATCCCCGTGATCATACCGAACAGGATGATAATGGCGATGACCAGGCCCCGGTTAAAGGCGACCGAATGGCGTTTCTTCACTGTCCTGACCTCCTCAAAAAGAATAATGGAGAAATTATATGAGCATTGACCCTTATTATCAAGATGCGGTCCATCGCTTTTTTGACTTCCCGGCCGGAATCCTTTATCTTATTCATCCTTGCCGGCGTGACATCGGGGATAACAACGAGCCCCTTTAAACATATATGGACGAAAACAACGACACCTCCCGCCGGGCGGATGAACCCGTCATCCTGGAGCGGGGCCAACACCCGATCTCGCAGGGGGACATCGACCCCGACGCCCTCAAGATCCTCTATCGCCTCGACCGGCTCGGTTTCATCGCCTGCCTCTGCGGCGGCGCGGTCCGGGACCTGATGCTGGGGAAGCGCCCCAAGGATTTCGACATCGTCACCGATGCCCGGCCGGGCCAGATCAAGAAACGCTTCGGCAACGTTTACGTCATCGGCCGGCGGTTCCGGCTGGCCCATATTCATTTCGGCGGAGGGAAGATCATCGAGGCGGCCACGTTCCGGAAAGATCCGGGTCCCGGCGAAGAGAACGCGCCCGAGACCGATCACGATCCGAAGAACGCTTATGGAACGCCGCGCGAGGACGCCTTCCGGAGGGACATCACGATCAACGCCCTTCTGTATGACGCCGCCTCGGCCTCCGTCGTCGACTACGTCGGAGGGCTCGAAGACCTCTCCCGCCGGAGGGTCCGCACCATCGGCGATCCCGCGGAGCGCTTCACCGAGGACCCCGTGCGCATCTGGCGGGTCATCCGCCACGCCGCGCGGCTGGGATTTGATATCGATGAAGCCACCGCGGCGGCCGTCCGTTCCCACGGCCATTTGCTGGCGGCGTCCGCCGGGTCCCGCCTTTATGAAGAGCTCAACAAGGACCTCGCTTACGAGACCCGCCCCGTCATCCAAGAACTCCGCAGATTCGGCGTCCTCAAGTATTTTCTCGGGCGCCTGGGCGAGGATCTCGAGACCGACGCCGGCCTGTTCGCCAGGCTCGATGGGCTCTTGGCCGTCATGGACGGAGCGAAGGCGGCAAAGTGCGAGCTCTCGTCGGATGAAACATATGCCCTTCTCTTCTGGCCGTGGTTTCAGCCCTTATTCGAAGGACAGGAAGGGGACATGCATCCCGTCCTGAATAAGGCGTTAGAGAATGCTCGGATGGCCCTGACCGTTCCCCGGATCGTCCGGGCCAATGCCGTCCAGACCCTGCTCATTGTCGAGGCGATGCTCAAGGCCCTCCGCACGGGGCGGATGCCCTGGTCGTTGCAGCGGCGGGCTCACTACCCCCAGGCGTCCCGGCTGGCCTTCCTGATCGAAAAAGGACGGGCTCCCGGAGCGGAGGAATCCTTTGAGAGCCTTTTCCGGTCGGCTTTTCCCTTTGCGGCCGTCGGATCGAAGCGAAGACGGCGGAGGCGCCGACGGAGCCCAGCGGCCGGGGGCGGACCTGACGACGGCCAGAGCGATTGAATAATTCGCAGACACATACCGAACTCGATACGAATTCGGTATGTGTCTGCGAATTATTATTTAAGCTTTTCCATCCCCTTGAACTGCCGGTAAGGGGATAAGTAGTCCAGGGCTTCCCGGTCTTTTTGGGAGAGATCGCCCTTGATGAGATGGGCCAGCATTTCGCCTAGGCCGGGACCGAGCATAAAGCCCTGGCCGCACATGCCCGCGGCGAGGAGGAATCCCTCGACCTCTCGGGCCCAGCCGACGAGCGGCGCGCCGTCGGGCGTCATCGGATACAGCCCGCGCCACGTTCGCCTCACCCGCAAGTTCTTGAGCCGGGGCATGATGGCCACCATGCGGCTCGCGACTTGAGGCAGGAAGGAACTCGTCTCGCGCGTGTCGAATCCCCAGATGCTCGGGCTGGGCGTGATGCAGAAGATCACCTGGCCCGTGGCATGTTGGAAGAAATAATAGTTCGACGACGTGTCCGTCGGATGGATGTCCACGACCATCGGATCGAGGAAATGGGCGACGGGCTCGGTCACCGCCCCTTCGTGGGAGTCGGGCCGGACGGGGATGTCGATCCCGGCGTATTTGGCGAGGTCCGCGGCCCAAGCGCCGGCGGCGTTGACCACGACCTCGGCGCCGTAGTCGCCCTTGTCCGTCCGAATTCCGCGGACGTGGCCGCCTTCGACGATCAGGCCGTTGACACTCTCGTTGAAGCGGAATTCCGCCCCGGCCCGCTGGGCCCGGACGAAGAAAGCGTGGGCCGCAGTCAGGGGCGAGGCGTGGCCGTCGTCGGGCGAAAACGTCCCGCCGATCAAACCGTCCGGATTCAGGTCGGGAACGACCTCGAGCAGCTCCTTCTTGTCCAACCAGTCGATGTTCAGACCGTATCGTTTCTGAGCGACGAGCAACTCCTTGAGGATCTGTTCCTCGTTCCGGCGATAAGCCGCGAACACATATCCGCCTTTAGACCACTCCAGGTTGTCCCCGTGGCTTTCTTTCCAATCGGCAAAGATCTCCAGGCTCCGGAGACAGATGCGGATCTTGGCCGGGTCGGAGTGCGTCGCGCGCAGTCCGCCGATGGCGTGCTTGTTCGAACCCTGCCCGGCGCTCGGGAACTTGTCGATGACCAGCGTCCGAACTCCTTGTTCGGCCAGAAATATGGCCGTCGGCGTCCCGACGCTGCCCGCGCCGACGATGACGACGTCGAAGGACCTCCTAGCGGCCATGGCCCGCCTCCTCCGTCT
This sequence comes from Candidatus Aminicenantota bacterium, assembly GCA_026393865.1. GTDB lineage: Bacteria > Acidobacteriota > Aminicenantia > Aminicenantales > UBA4085 > JAPKZI01. The sequence goes on along the minus strand of JAPKZI010000005.1, from coordinate 14,717 downwards.
CGTCGCAGCCGGCGAACGCGCCGAGCGGGACTTCCATGAACAGCGGCCTCTTGAGCTGGTCCACGATATCTTTTTCCGCGATCCCTTCTTCGCGGAAGAGGCGGTGGATGAGCGGCGTGCACGTCTTGGCGCCGCAGGAGCCCATACAAGCCCGGGTCACCGCTTTGATTTCGTTGATGTCACGGTAACCTCGACGGATGAGGTCCCGGATCTCGCCGGTCGTTACCCGTTCGCAGCGGCAGATGATCGTGTCGTCCGCCACGCGCTCGACGTAGCGGGCCAAGGGTTTTGTGACCTGGCCGTCCTGGACCCGCAGGCCGGCGACCTTCTTGGCCACGGCGCGCGGCGTTTTGAGCTTGACCAGTACCGTCCGGTCGTTGGCCTTGACCGCCCGGACGCCGACGACCTCGACCTCGGCGAGGGCGTTGCCTTCGGTGTCGAGGACGGTGACCCTGTCGCCGGCCTCGAGGCTCTCTTTTTGAAACTCATAGGGGAGCGTCACGGTCGGGAATTCCGGGTCCTTCCGGTAATCGACGAGCGAGATGGCCAGCCCGGGGCAGATGGTAACGCATTTTTCGCAGCCCGTGCAGCTTTTTTGGCCTTCCTTGACCTCGAAGACGGGCAGACAACGAATGTCCGAGGAATGGATGTGGATGAGGTCCTGCTTGCAGACCGTCGCGCACGGATCGCAGGGGATCTCCTGGACGCAGTGGAGGAGAGGAAAGACGCCGCTTTCGTCCGCCGGATAGGTCTCCGGATCGGTCCGGCCCGGTTTCGATTTGAGGATCTCGGCCGTCTCGTACCATTCGGCCTTGATCTCGCCGACATCGACGCCCAAGGCCCGGGCGACCTCGAGGCCCTTGATCTTGCCGGAGAAGATGGCCGCCGAGGCTTCGGCGATCTCTTCGGCGTCGCCGGCGGCGAAAGTCGCCATCCCGAATTCCCGTCCCTTGTCCAAAAACTCATCGACCGGATCGAGGCCGATGGCGATGAGAACGGTATCGCAGGCGAAGGAGCGCTCGGTTCCCGGGACGGGTTTCCACTTCTCGTCGAGGCGGGCGATCGTCACCGATTCGACCGAGTCCTTTCCGTTGGCGCTCAGGATAGTATGCGAAGTGTAGATGGGCACTCCGAACCGGGCCAGCTTGTCTCTGTGGACCTTGTAGCCGCTGCATTCGGGGAGGGCCTCGACGAGGCCGACGACGGGGATCCCGGCCTGAAGGGCATGGTAGCCGGCGATGAGCCCGACGTTGCCGCCGCCGACGATGAACAGCTTTTCGGACGAACGGACGAGGTCCCGGTTGACGATCGTCTGAAAGGCTCCGGCGCCGTAGACGCCGGGCAGCGTGTTCCCCTGGAAAGCGAGGGATTTTTCCCGGGCGCCGGCGGTCACGAGGAGCGCCTGGGGCCGGACCAGGGCGTAGCGCCGGCCTTCGGCCAGAATGCCGACCCTCCGGTCGCTGAAGACGGCCAAGGCCGCGCTCTGGAGCCAAATGCGGACGCTGGGAAAGGTCCGGAGCTCGGCTTCGAGCTTCGTGGCGATGTCGATGCCGCGCGTGCCCGCGTAGACCATGTCGGCCGAGCCGAAGAAGCGATGGGTCTGAAGGACGAGCTTGCCGCCCAGCCGGTGCTTGTCGTCCACGAGGAGCGTTTCGATGCCGCGCTTGCCGAGCTCGATGGCCGCCGACAGCCCGGCCGGGCCGCCGCCGATGATCAGGACGGGCACGGCGATCTCTTCGACGGGGCCGGGGCGCGGAGAGGCGGTGACCCGAGGAAGCTCGGGAAGGCCGTCCACGGGCTCGACCCTCATGCCCGGGCGGACGAGCTCCATGCAGGCTTTGACCGGAAGTCCGTCGGCGAGGACCAGGCATTGGGCGCACTGGCCGTTGGCGCAGAAAATGCCCTGGGGAGCATGATCTTTATGATGATAGCTGAAGATTCTCTGGCCGTGGGCGAACAGGGCCGAGGAGATCGTTTCGCCCTTTTTCGCGGTGAGCGTCCGGCCTTGCCAAAAAAAATCGATGATCTCAACGTCGGGCGGGCTCAGGATGGGGTGCTTATCGATGCGGTACGATTTCACTGGAGCCTGCCCATGAAAATCCGGTGGCACACACCGAATCCTGCCTTCATGCAGGCCTGCTCTTCGGCCTCTCGGATTCGGTGCGTGTCACCGGTTTCCACCGAATTCTCGTTTCAAGAACGCGGTATTATATCACATTTCAGCCGCATTCCAGGAAAATGGAAGGTTCACATGGCCCGCGGTCCACTTGAGTTTTTCGGGAGACGTGATATGCTTTATTTTCTCTCATGGGCATCATTCAACTGATCCTCGGCAAGAAGTTTCCGTTCAAGTTCGTTTATAGCGACGAATACTGGATGGTCGACCTCGGCAAGCACGTCTTCCCCATCAAGAAATACCGGATGATCTACGAGAAACTGTTGGCCATGGGAGTGAAAAAAGAGAATTTCCTCGTGCCGGAGCCGGTGAGCGACGACGACCTCCTTCTTATCCACACGCCCAAGTACATCAAGAAGCTCAAGACGGGGACCTTTTCCCAGGCCGAGATCCAGACCCTCGAGCTGCCGTACTCCGAGGACTTGGCCAGGTTCGCCTGGTTGTACGTCGGCGGGACGGTCCTCTCCGCCGAGCGGGCCCTGACGGACGGTCTGTGCGTGCATATCGGCGGAGGTTTCCATCACGCCTTCCCCGACCACGGCGAAGGCTTCTGCGTCCTGAACGACGTCGCCGTCGCCCTGGAAAAACTGAATCGGGAGGGCAAGATCCGGAAGGCCATGATCGTCGATTGCGATCTGCACCAGGGCAATGGGACGGCGGCCATCTTCGCCAAAAAAGACTATGTGTTCACCTTCTCCATCCACCAGATGGACATCTATCCGGCCGACAAGCCGGCCAGCACGATGGACGTCGGGTTATGGTCGGGCGACGGAGACGAGAAATACCTGGCCGCCCTCGAGGAGAACTTTCCCCGGCTCTACCGGAAATTCAAACCGGACCTGGTCTTCTATATCGCGGGTTCGGACCCGCTCGACGACGACCAGCTCGGCGGGCTGAGGCTCACCAAGGAAGGCCTGGAAGCGCGGGACACGATCGTGATCGAAGGCGCGCGGCGCCTGCGGATCCCGATCGCCGTGGTCTTCGCCGGCGGCTATTCGCGGGACGTCCAGGACAGCGTGGCCGTCCACATCAACACGATCAAGGTCGCCCAGCGGACAGCCCGCAAATTCGCCTGAGCCGGGGGCCAACCCTGCCGTCGCGTCGACTAGAGACTTCGCCGCCGAGAAGGTCGGCGAGGAAACAGCGTTAAAAACCCGAGTCGGAAGCGATCCTCTCCTCTTATTCCTGCAGGAAAATATGGGCGAAAACCTTGGCGTCGCCGACCATGTTGTCGATGATGCAGTACTCGTTGGGCTGATGGGCCGTCTCGTCGAGGCGCGACCAGCAGGCCGCCTCGAATCCTTCCCGCCGGAACAGGGCCGCGACCGTCCCGCCGCCGATGCCCATGGCCTTGCCGTCCTTGCCGTAGACCGCCTTGATCGCTTTCTCCAAAGCCTTGACGACCGGCGCGTTGACCGGGGTCGGCGGAGCGGCCGAAGCCTTCTGGTGTTCTTCGATGGTGATCTTGACGTTGAACCGACTCTCGATCCCGGCCACGATCTCCCGGATCCGGGCTTCGGCCTCTTCGACCTTGTACTGGGGCAGGATCCGGCTGTCCATATAGAAAACGTCCTCGCCCGGGATGGTGTTGATGTTCGGGACGTTGGCCTCCTTTTTCGTCGGCTCGAACGTGGATATGGGCGGGTCGAAGACCGGATCGTTGTGGGGGAAGATCTCATAGAGCTTGTTCAGCTCCGTGATCAGGAACGACGCGGCCTTGAAGGCGTTGATGCCCTTCTCCGGCATGGAGCCGTGGGTCTGTTTTCCGAGCGTCTTGAACTTCAGCCAGAGGATGCTCTTCTCGGCGATCTCGATCATCGTCCCGTCCTCGTTGCCGGCGTCGGGGACGAGGATCAGGTCTTTATGGCGGAAGGCCTTCGAATGCTTGAGAACATAAGCGATCCCCTTGTCGCTGCCCGTCTCTTCGTCGGCGACGAGGGCCAGGCCGATGTCATAATTAGGCTTGAGGCCCAGGGATTGGAAGGCCTTGACGGCGAAGATCGAGGCGACCATATCCTGCTGATTATCTTCGACGCCGCGGCCGAAGATCTTGCCGGCCTCGACCCAAGGCCGGAAGGGATCGCCGCTCCAGAGCGAAAGCTCGCCCGGCGGAACGACATCCGTATGGCTCATGACCCAGATCGTCTTGGCCGGGCTTTTCCCGCGATAATAAGCGAGGATGTTGGGGCGGTAGCCCGACGGGGCGTCCATGTCGGGGGCCTTAATGACCTCGACGTCCACGAAACCGTTCGCCTGGAGAAACTTGACCAGGAATTCGGCCTTTTTGGCCTCGCCTTCGCCCCCGCTCGAGGGGGCGATGGCCGGGATGGAGGTCAGCTTGATCTGAAGGTCGATCATGTCGTTGCGAAAGGAATCAATGCGCTGAAAGATCTTATCAAAAGACATAGGTGGGCTCCTTGCGGCTAGGGATCATTACGAAAAAATATATCATAAAACCAGCGATAAGGAAAACGTCGCGACCGCGGTCCCTCAAGTTGACTTTTGTGAGGGTCCCGGCATACATTTAGCCCATATGCGCATCGGGTTCGACCTCCGCCCGTTTCTCCGGGAAGAGACCGGCGTCGGGGTCTATTTTAAGAACCTCCTCTTCGAGCTGGCCCGCCTCGACGCCGACGATGAATACGTCCTTTTTTCGGCCTCCTGGAAGGACCGCTTTCCCTCGGCCAAGCTTCCGCCGTTCAAGACCCGGCGGTTCCGCGATCTGCGCTGGCCGGTGAAGGGCCTCAATTTCGCCTGGTACAGGCTCGGCCGGCCGCGGCTCGACACGATCTTCGGGAGGCGAATGGACCTGACCCATTCGCCGACCCCCCTCATTCTTCCTACGGCAGGGAAAAAGATTGTCACCGTCTGCGATCTATTTTTCATGGATTTCCCCGGCCGGGCCGATAAAGAGGCGAGAAGATATTTTTTAAAACGGACCGAATCGTCTCTCCGCAAGGCCGACGGGATCGTGACGATCTCCGAGTTCACGAGAAAGGCCCTCATCGAACGCTTCGGGCTCGGAAGCGATAAAATCAAGGTGACCTATCTCGGATTGAACGATATTTTCAAAGAGCCGGCCGGTGCCGGCGCCGTCGAGGCGGCCCGCCGGAAATTCGATTTGCCCGAGGGATTTCTTCTCTTCGTGGGCGCCTCCGAACCCCGCAAGAATCTGCCAAGGCTGATCGATGCCCTGGCCGTCATCCATGAGAGATACGCGAAAATCCCCCTGGTCCTCGCCGGCCGGGCCGGCGCGGATCAGGCGGCCCTCCTGGACAGAATCCGTTCCCGCGGCCTGGAGGGCTGGGTCAGGCGGCTCGGTTATCTGCCCGACCCCGACATCCGGGACCTTTATCATGCCGCTTCGGCCCTCGTTTTTCCGTCCTATTGCGAGGGCTTTGGCCTGCCCCTCCTCGAGGCGATGGCCTGCGGCCTGCCCGTCGCGGCCTCGGGCGTTTCCGCTCTGCCCGAGATCGGGGGAGAGGTCGCGGTCTATTTCGACCCTGAAAACGTCGAGGATATGGCGGCCAAGATCATTCTTATCCTCGCAGATGATCGATTAAGGGCATCGCTCCAAGCCAAAGGCCGGGAGCGGGCTAAGGCGTTCACCTGGCAAAAGACAGCCCGGGAGACCTTGGCCTTCTATCGGGAGATCCTGGCCCGGACATGAAGAAGATCCTGTTCGTCTCCCATTCCGCCGAGCTCAACGGCGCTGAGTTGTGGCTGCTCGAGACGTTGAAACGGCTCGACCGGCGGTCCTACGGGCCGTCCTTGATCGTCCCGCGGCCGGGGCCTCTCCTGAATGCCGCCGCCGATCTGGGCCTTGAGACCCATGTCGTCCCCATGAAATGGTGGATCACCGAGCGATCGCGGATCTGGCGGCAGCCTTTCGGCTGGATCTGGAACCTGAAAAGCGTCAAGAGGATCGCCTCGATCATCCACGACCGATCGATCGACCTGGTCTTCACGAATTCGGCAGCGATGAACACGGGCGCCAAGGCCGCCCGGCGGACGCGGATCCCCCACGTCTGGGCCATCCATGAGGTCTTGCGGGGGCCGAGCCCCTTTCTTTATTATATGTTCGGAGACCGGGCCCTGACGAGATACATCGTCAAAAGCTCGGCCCGCGTCATCGTCAATTCGGAGATCACCAGGGCCGCTTTTCCGGGCGCCGCCAACGTAATTCTGATCCATAACGGGGTCGACATCCAGGCCGGCGACGAAGGCCGGCAGAATTCCATCCGAAGAGAGCTCGGGATCGCGGCCGGCGATCTTGTCGCCGGCATCGTCGGGAAGATCTATGAGGGAAAAGGACAAAGAGAGGCTATTCGAGCCGTGGCGGCGCTTTCAAGAAAATATCCAAACCTGAAATTGCTGGTCGTCGGCGAGGTGCGGAACGACGCGTATTACGAAGGCCTCCGGGAGATCGTCAGAGAGAACGGCCTCGACGGCCGGGTCCTCTTCGTAGGCTATCATCCCGACCTGGTCAATGTCCTGAGGGTCATGCGCGTTTTGATCGTGGCCTCGGTCGTCGAGTCGTTCGGCCGGGCGGCCCTGGACGGGATGTCCGCCGGCGTCCCCGTGCTGGCCGTCCGGGCGGGGGGATTGCCCGAGATCATCCAACACGGCCGGAACGGTTTCCTCATCGATTCCCGGGAACCCAAGGAGATCGCCCTGGCCCTGGATCATCTCTTCCAAAATCCCGATGAAGCCCGCCGAGCGGTCGAAGGAGGATGGACGACGGTCAGAGAGAAATTCTCGATCGCCCGGCAGATTGAGGGAATCGAGCGGGTCCTGGGGGAGACCCTAAAATAAAATGGACCTGTCCATCATCCTCGTCAGCTATAACGACCGGCGGCGCCTGGACGTCTGCCTTTCGTCTCTCCAAGAGCATCCTCCCTCCGCCGGACATGAGGTCATCGTCGTCGATAACGCTTCCTCGGACGGCACCCGCGATTGGATCGCCGGCGCTTTTCCTCCCATCCGCTTGATCGCGAACCCGGAGAACGCCGGATTTTCCAAGGCCAACAATCTCGGCGTCCGCGAAAGCCGGGGCGAGTTCCTTCTTTTTTTAAATACGGACACGGTCGTTCCGCCGGGAGCCCTGGACAGCCTTCTGGCGAAACTCGTCTCCGACCCTTCGATCGGCGCCGCCGGTCCGGCGCTTCTTCGCGGCCCGCGTTCGTTCCAGGTCTCGTTCGGCCGAAGCGTGAATTTCGGGGCCCAGTTTTGGCAGAAACTCGTCCTGAACCCGTATCACAAGGTCCGCCTGAAAAAAGGCGGAAAGGACCGCGCCGTCGGCTGGCTGAGCGCCGCCTGCCTGCTTTGCCGCCGGACGGCGTTCGAGCAGGCGCAGGGCTTCGACGAACGGTTCTTCATTTATTTCGAGGATATCGACCTTTGCCGCCGATTGAGGAAGGCCGGCTGGAAACTCGTCCATGTCCCGGCGATCCGCGTCTTCCACGAGGGCGGGGCGACGACGTCGCCGGGCGCCGCGGCCAGCCGTTTCGAATACCGCGGGAGCCAGCTATATTATTATCGAAAACACAATTCGCGGGTGTCGTATGTCCTTCTCCGGGCGTATCTGAGGTTGAACTTCCGCTATCTGGCCGCCCGCGGCGCTTTCCAGGGCGAGGCTGGGGCCCGTTTGAAACAAAGGTACGCGGACCTGCTGAGTCGAAAGAGCGGATCGATATGAGAAAGCTCCGCGTCCTCGAGATGATCGACAAGCCTTTCTTGGGCGGAGGCCAGGTCCATCTCCTGTCGCTGGCCAAAGGGCTGGACAAAAGCCGGTTCGAGGTCATGATCGCCGCCCAGGCCGGCGGACCTCTCCAGGACGCCGCCCGCGCCGCGGGGATCCGCTTCCTGCCGATCGTCATCGGCAAAAAGATCAGGAGAAAGACGGCTCGCGAGATCGCCGCTCTGCTCAAAGCGAACGAGATCGATATCCTGCACACCCACGGCGGCGTGGCCGGCTTATTCGGCCGATGGGCGGGGCGGCGGGCCCGGATCCCGGTCGTCGTTCACACGCTCCACGGCATCCATTATCTCCATTACCGCAACCCGCTCCTGAAGCGTCTTTACGTGCTCCAGGAACGTCATTTTTCCCGGCGGACGGACGCCGTCATTTTCGTCTCCGAGGCGGACCTCCGAACGGGGAGAAAATTCCGGCTGGCTCCCGAAGACAGGAGCCGGCTCATCCGGAACGGAGCGGACCTATCCGGAATGATGAAGGAACAGAGGCCCGCGAGGCGAATCGAAAAGTTGAGAGCGGTGTTGAATCTCAGGCCGCCGGTCGTCGGGGCCATCGCTCGACTCCATCGCCAAAAAGGCATCGAGTTTCTTATGGGCGCGGCCAAGGAGATCCACGCCCGTCATCCCGAGGTCCGGATCGTCGTCGTGGGCGGCGGACCTCTCGAAAAAAGCCTGCGGCGGAAAGCGGAGAAACTGGGGCTGGGCCGCAATTTTCTTCTCCTCGGCGAGCGCGGGGATGCCCGCGAAATCCTTTCCCTGTTCGATATCTTCGTCTTGCCCTCGCGCTGGGAGGGATTGCCCCTCGTCCTCATCGAGGCGGCCGCTCTGGGCAAAGCCATCATCGCCACGGACATCGACGGCGTCCGCGAAGTCGTCCGGGCCGGCGAGACGGGGCTCCTGGTCCCGCCCGCGGACCCGGCCCGGCTGGCCGAGGCGGTGGTCCGTCTGCTCGAGGACCGGACGCTGGCCGCGAAGCTGGGCGCAAGAGCGAAAAAAGAAATCCCTCCGCTCTTCACTCTGGCCGGGATGGTCGAAAAAACAGAGCGGCTGTATCTCGAATTGGCCGGGCTGAAAATGAGCCTCTCACGCGACAATTAAGGAGTCCCATGAAAAACTTCAACTGTTTCCGAATCGGCCTTCTCGTCGCCGGCCTGTCGCTTTTGATCGCGGCCTCCGCCCCGGCGCAGGAGCGGGCCCGAACGGCTCCTCCGGGAAATTCGGTGCTGAAAACGCCCCTGCCTCAGTCCGTCCTGGACCTTCTGGCCAACGAAATCTCCGGCCAGATCATTTTCAACAACGAAGTGAGGCTGGCCGGGGCGCCCTGGAAACGGGACGAAAAAGAGCTCGCCGACACGTTTTATGAGACGCGAACGATCCATGATCTTGTCCGAGGGTATGGAATCGAAACGACTAAGATCGACAAAACCAAGGGCGCGGCCACTTTCGAATACCCGGTTCTCGGCGAGCTCTGGATGATCAAGCCGGAGAATAGGCTCATCGCCCGCCTGGACGCGGACCCCGCTCTTGTCTCGAGGAGCTCGGCCGACGTCGACCTGTCCGGAAGTCTGGTCTATATCCCCCCGCTGACCAAGGACCAGATCGAGGCGCTGGCCAAGGGCGGCCCGCAGGATAAATATAAGGACAAGATCGCCCTGATGTGGTCCCACGCGAACCAGACCACCGGCAAGGCCTTGGACGCGGCGGGTCTCAGGGGCGTGATCACTTTTTCGGCCCAGGACCGGTATTTGGATCCCGACCAGGTCCTCTACAGCGGAGGCTCGTACGGCGGCTTCAAGAATCTGCAGTTCGGCCTGACCGTTTCCTGGCGGCAATGGTCCGAGCTCCTCGAAGAAGTGGAACGAGGCGCCGTTCCGGTCTCCGTCCGTTGTAAAACCAAATTGACCAAATATCCGGACAGGTTCGAAAGCGTCTTCAGCTGGATCCCCGGCCGGGAGCCCGACAAAAAAGGGGTGATCTTCACCGGCCATCTGTTCGAGGGCTACGTCAAACGGGGGGCCAACGACGACATGAGCGGCTGCGTCGTCGAGCTCGAGATCCTGCGGGCTTTGTCCGCGCTCATCTCCCGCGGCGACCTCCCTCAGCCCCGGCGGACGATCTATTTTCTCTGGCCCCAGGAAATCTCCGGCACCTATGAATATATCAGGCAGAATCCCGGTTTCGCGGACAAGCTCAGCATCAACATCAACATGGACATGGTCGGCGAAGCCCTCCGGATGAATAACGGCCTGCTGACGATGAGTGAATGTCCCAATCACCTGCCCAGCTACCTGGACGGGCTGGCCGAGGCCATGTTGAACTACGTCTGGCGGACGAACGACATCGTCTACACGCCGGATTCTCCCCGCTCGCGGCTGATGGGCCAGAATTTCCCCCGGCCGATGTGGGAGAAGAACGGCTCCCGCGACGCTTTCCGCTACTTCGTTCACGCCGCGACGGGAGGGAGCGACCACGTCTGTTTCAACAATCCCTCGGTCGCGGTCCCCGGGATCGAGTTCTTCACCTGGCCGGACCAGTGGTACCACGCGGATAAGGACACGCCGGACAAATCCGATCCGACCGAGATGAAGCGGATCGCCTTCATCGGGGCCGCGGCGGCCTGGACGGCGGCCAACTGCACGGACGACATCCTGCCCGATCTCCTGAACGCCGTGTCCTCCTTCGGTTATGCCCGGGTCGGGAAACGAGAGCTGCCGGCCGCGTTCCGGAAGATCGACTCCGCCGAGGCGAAAACGCTCCCGGCGGCCGTCGAGCGAGCCGTGGCGCTCGTCCGCTTCGCCGCCGAACGGGAGATGGCAGCTCTGGCCGGCATCGAGGAGATCGCCTCGGGCTCGAAGGAGGCCCTGATGCTCATCGCCAACCGGAGATCTCAATGGGAAGGCTACCGCGATGGCCTGGCCGGGCAGGTCTGGAAGTACGGAACGCTCCGGGCGAGTCAATTGAAGACCGCGCTGCCGTCCTTGGCCTCCTCCGACAAGCCGGCGGACAAGAAGGGGAAGGTTATCCCGGCGATCCATCCGGAGGTCCGAGGGAAGGAATTCTCCCTGGAATCGAGCGACCGTTACAAGAAATATATGGAAAAGAATCCCGACGCGCTGAAAGAGTTCAAGCTGGACATGGGCCAGAGGCGCGCCCTGTTGAATTATGTCAACGGCAAAAGGCCGCTGGCGGTCATCCGGAGCTATGTCATGGCCGAGACGGATCGGGATCTGGATTTCGCCTCTCTGGTTAAATATCTGGAGTTTTTGAAAGCCGTCGGCTGGATTATTTACTAAAATAGACGCTTTTTTCCGGGCTATTAATCCCCCTATCCCCTCCTTAGAAAAGGGGGGATGAGAGAGGATTTGACTATCCTGTCCAATAGAAATTTTGTATAATCAACATGATGGAAAACATCAAAGTGGCCCTCGTCCATGACTGGCTGACCGGCCAGAGGGGAGGAGAAAAGGTCCTGGAAGCCCTGGCCGAGATCTTCCCCGACGCGCCCATTTACACGCTCTTTCATTTCGCCGGGAGCCAGATGGCCGCGATCGAGAAAAAGGCCATCCGGACGAGCTTCCTCCAGAGGCTCCCGTTTCTCAAGAACCACTACCGCTGGTACCTGCCCTTGTTCCCGATGGCCGCCGAGCTCTTCGACCTCCAGCGCTATGATCTTGTCATTTCCAGCTCGCACTGCGTCGCGAAGGGGATCATCCCCCGTCCCGACGCGCTCCATGTTTCGTATATCCACTCGCCGGTGCGCTACGCCTGGAACCAGTACGATGCCTATTTCTCGCGCGAAAAGCTCTCCTTCTTTCCGAATCTCCTCATTCCGCCGCTCATCCATTATCTGCGGCAATGGGACGTGACCTCGTCCGCCCGGGTCGACCACTTCATCGCCAACTCGCGCTGCGTCGCCCGGCGGGTGGAGAAATATTATCGGCGGCAGGCCGAGGTCGTCCACCCCCCGGTGGACACGGACTTCTTCCGGCCGCCGGACGTCGAGCCCGATAGGCGCTACGATCTCATCGTCTCGGCGCTCGTGCCGTACAAGATGATCGATCTGGCCGTCTCGGCCTATAACCGGACGGAATGGCCCCTCAAGATCGTCGGCCACGGGCCCGACTTCAAGAAATTGCGCAAAGCGGCCGGTCCGAACGTCCAATTCCTGGGAGCTCAGGAGGGCGACGACCTGCGCCGGCTCTATCAAGGGGCGAGGGTCCTCGTCCTGCCGGGAGAAGAGGATTTCGGCATCTCGACGCTCGAAGCCCAAGCCTGCGGAACGCCGGTCGTGGCCTACGGCCGGGGCGGTTCCCTCGAGACGGTCATCGAGGATAGAACGGGGGTTTTCTTCTACGAGCTCAGGCCCGCCAGCCTCCTGGCCGCGCTTGACAAATCCCGGGGCCTGGAATTTAATAAAATGGCACTTCGCGCTCACGCGCAGGGTTTCTCGCGGGATATTTTTAAAGAGAAGATCGGGACGTCGATCCGTCAGAAATGGCGGGCGTTCAAGGAAGCGCAGTGATCACCAAGAAACGGGCCCGGCTGGTCGGGCTCTTCGTCGCCAGCGATATTCTGGCCATCATCCTGACCTATGTCTGGGCCTATTTCCTGCGGTTCAACACGATCATCTATCTGTTCCCCGTGGATCCGGCCAAAGGCGTTCCGGCCTTTGGTTCCTACCTGATCGTCCTGCCCCTGTTCATCGCCACCCATATGGTCATCTTTTATTTCCAGGGCTTTTACAAGAGCCGCTTGCGGCGGACGAAGCTCGATGATTTCTTCTTCATCAGCCTGAACACGGTCCTGACCATTCTGGCCGATATGGCCATTTTGAACATGATCATCGGATACAGCCGCGGCGGCCGGCCGGCCGCCTTCGGCTTCACGATCGAACGGCCGTCCTTGTTTTTTCTCATCATCTATTTCTTCGGCGTCATCCTGGCCGTTTCGATCTTGCGCCATCAGATCTATTTCGTCATGAAACGGCGCTTCGCCCGGGGCCTGAACCTTCAGAACGTGCTCGTGGTCGGCGCCGGGGAGATGGGCGTAGCCGTCGCCCAGAAGCTCTACCAGTACAAGGACCTCGGCTTCGTCGTCAAGGGATTCCTGGACAATGAGCGGAAAGGCGGCGAAGAGATCCGGATTAACGGCGCCACGGTGCCGGTGCTCGGCCGCATCGAGGACCTCGCCCGGGTCATCGAAGACTATAACCTCAACGAGATCTATGTCGCCCTGGACCTCAATAACTATTCGAAGATCCTCGAGACCATCCAGATCGTGAACAAGTATCCGGTCAAAGTCCGCCTCATCCCCGACCTCTTCCAGCTCCTGACGTTGAAGGCCCACATCCAGGACCTGGATGGGTTTCCCGTCATCTCGATCGACGAGGTGCCGCTTCGAGGCGCGCGCCGCGTCTTGAAGCGGATGGCCGACATCGCCTTCTCGGGGCTGGGGATCGTCATTCTCTTCCCCTTCTATCTGGTCGTCGCCGCACTCATCAAGCTGACGTCCAAGGGACCGGTCTTCTACCATCAGGAGCGGGTGGGCGTGGACGGGGCGCGTTTCATCATTCACAAACTGCGGACCATGATCTGTGACGCGGAACTGGACACCGGCCCGGTGATGTCCGCGCCCAGCGATCCGCGGATCACCTGGATCGGGCGGTTCCTGCGGAAATACAGCATCGACGAACTGCCCCAACTCGTCAATGTCTTCAAGGGCGAGATGAGCCTGGTCGGGCCGCGGCCGGAGCGCCCCGAGTTCGTCAAGGAATTCACGGAAAAGATCCCCAAGTACATGCTCCGCCACAAGATCAAATCCGGGATCACGGGCTGGGCCCAGGTCCACGGCCTGCGGCAAAGCACGTCCATCGAAAAACGGCTGGAGCACGATTTCTACTACATCCAGAACTGGTCCTTCGTTCTCGACATCAAGATCCTTTGGATGACCTTCCGCAAAGGGTTCATCGACAAGAGCATCGAATAGAGGGGGCTCGCTCGAAGCGGGCGAACGCTTATCTGGTCGGCGGGTCCAACAAACAAGATCGGGAAACGGCCACGCTCCCAACTCGGGTTTTTAACGCCGTTTCCTCACCGCCCTTCTCGGCGGAGTAGTCTTTGGTCGCCGCGGCGACAGGGTGGCCCACGGCTCGCTGGGGAACCAGTCCCGTCGGTTCCCCCCTAGGCTTCGCCCAGGGGACCCCCCACCGCTATGCTCGCCTTAGGGCCAACCCTGCCGTCGCGTCCTTCAATCTTCCGCCGAGAAATCCGTAATACTCCGGCGAGATCTTCCCATAATCGCTTCAACCGTTCCCCGACCTTGTCTTTTGACGTAGCCCGTAAAATGAGCGTTCGTCCGCTTCTTCGCTCGCTGATTGAATACCAAGGCTATATTATGGCCTAATCTTCTACAGCCATCTTATCTCTTTTTGACGAAGAACATCCCAGACGCGTCATCAAGGCGAATTTGGGAGAGCGGCACCGGCGGCTGAATATCAATTGATGAATGCAGTTTCAAAACTTACCAAGCAAGTCGTCGAGAGATCGATCCCCAATTGCTCGGCCGGTTTCTTTTGGGAGAGGTTAGCCTATGAAGGATTTGATCTTGTCAGCCAGATTGTCAGAAGCCGTACCATTATGATCAGACATTAAGTTATTCTCCTACGATTTCGTATTTGATCAATGAGATAACGTCTTCTTCGTTCGCTTCGAGGAAGTAAAGAAAATTGCCGGCGATTGCCATGGGGGCATAGTATTGGCAATTGTTCCTGCGGATTTTGAAAAGCGGC
>JAPKZI010000223.1 GCA_026393865.1 Candidatus Aminicenantota bacterium | reverse complement strand
CTGGAAGGAGTCGGCGGCCAACCGGCCCTGACGGCCTTCGACAAAACCGCTGGCACGGAGACCGGCCGGCTCTCCCTCGAGATGGAGTTCCGCCAGGAGCACCTGATCGACGGAAAGGCTGCCCTGGTTCATGATGAAATGTGCCGGCGGCAGGCGGAGTGCGCCGTTGACGTAAATTTTGGCTGCGCCGGAAGCCGTCTCCCGCCGCACGTCCCCCTCCCACTGAGCCGAACCGTTAAGGGAAAAGGCAGGCAGGTTTGGCGGGAGAAAAGGGGCGAACGCCTTTTTCGCCGATTCGAGATTTTTGATGTTCAGCTTTGAGGAGATCGTCATAACGGCATTCTGGCCCAGTTCGGCCCGGCCCGATCCCGAAAGAGCGACAAGGTCCGGAATATCTAAAGTGAACGAGGAGACGGCGACGCTCCCCTCGCCGGCCTGAAAACCGGCCCTTAGACTGAAACCCGGCCCCTCCCATTGCTTTTCGGGATGAGAAAGAGAAATTGAAGAGTCCGTCAAGTCGAGGGTTCCTTCGAGCGAAAACGGCTCCGCACGGGGCCAGGCCGCCTCGCAGCGGAGGCCCGCGGCTAGGGTGACCTTAGGTTTGTCGCTGCTTAAATCAAGCCTGGTCACGATCAATCCTATGGTGGTCTTATCGGCCGCCGCGGCCTTGAGGTTTACGCCGGTCGCGGAAAGGTCCATCCCTTCGCCAGGCAGGCTGAGGTGGAGCGATGCGTCCTTAACGACCAGGTCGCCGACGTATTCAAGGTTTCCGGAGACCATGCGGGCAAGATCGCGGAGGCTGATCGGCCCGGAGGGTGGGGCGTTCGGGTCTTCGGCGAATTCGATGTTCAGGCCGGAAACGGTCAGAGAGTCGAAGAACGGTTTTTGATTGTTGATCAAACGCCAGAGGCTGCCCGAGGCCTCCGCCCGGCCGATCCGCACATCCGCCCGGCCCTGCTTGCTGACGAAGACGACCATGACCGAATCGGCCTCCACGCGGAGGGGGAAAATCCGGTAATTCAGCCGGCCGATCGCAACGGTCAGGCCGGCCTTTTTCGAAAGCGTCTTTTCGAGATAGCTTTTGAGCGTCGATTTGTGAAAATAGAGGTAAAGAGAACAGGCGACGACGAGGAAGAGAACGGCGGCCAGAGCGAAGGAGATGATCCGAAAGATCCTCTTTTTGCCTCGCCTGATTTCGCCGCCTTCTCCGGGTTCGGGTTTGAGACTCCCCATCTTGAAAACATGATATCGCCGGCCGCGGAGTGATGTCAATGACCGGGTCTTTCTGCTAAACTAATTCTGTCTCTTAGAGAAGGAGGTTTGACATGTCTGAAAAATCGAGAATTGTGACTCTGATGCTCTGCGGCTGGTTCGGGATGTTCGGCGCCCACCGCTTCCATGTCGGGAAGACCGGCACAGGGATCGTCTGGCTCCTAACGTTTGGCGTCTTCGGGTTGGGCATCCTTTTTGACCTCGTCATGATCGTGCTCGGGAAGTTCTACGACAAGGACAACAAGCCGGTCCTGGCCTGGTTCAAGATGTGCGACGCCCAGGGCAACGTAGTCTATTACGGAGTGTAAGAAATTCCCTCCAAATCAAAGAACAAATTTCGGCGGTTTGTTGTCGGTCACCGAAATATCAATGGAACGCGGCTCGACTATTTGATCTCTTCAAGCCGGGCCGTGAAGTGGCGCAAATGGGGCGGCTCCTCGACGATGCGGAAGCCGCGGATCGAATCTCTTTTCTCGTAAAGGGCGATGAGGGCGTCGGCGACGACCTCGAGATGCGAGACGGTATAAACGCGCCGCGGGACCGCCAGGCGGACCATCTCCAGCAGAGGGTACGTTTCTCGTCCGGTCCTCGGATCTTTATTGCCGAACATGACTCCGCCGATCTCCACACTGCGAACGCCCGCCTCCCGGTAGAGAGCCACGGACAGCGCCCAGCCGGGATATTGATGGCGGGGAATGTGAGGCAGGAACCGGTCCGCTAAAATATAGACGGCGTGGCCGCCGATGGGCTTGAAGACCGGAACTCCGGCTCTGTCCAATAAGTTGCCGAGGTAGGCCACGTGGCTCGTCCGGTGTTCGAGGTAATCGAGGTCTACGACCTCGTCCAGGCCGCGGGCGATCGCTTCCAGGTCGCGGCCGGCCAGCCCGCCGTAGGTCGGGAAGCCTTCGCCGATGATCAGCAGGTTCTTCAGATGGCGGGTCAGGGTCGCATCGTTGTACGTTATGAAGCCGCCGATATTGACCAGAGCGTCCTTTTTAGCGCTCATGGTCGCGCCGTCGGCGTGAGAGAACATCTCCCGGGCGATGGCCAGGACGGATTTCCGCGCCTGGCTTTTCTCCCGCTTCTTGATGAAATAGGCGTTCTCGGCGAAGCGGCAAGCGTCGAAAAAGAAGGGGATCTTCGAGCGCCGGCAGACGGCGCTGACCGCCTTGATGTTCTCCAGGGAGACGGGCTGCCCACCTCCGCTGTTGTTGGTGACGGTCAGCATCACCAGCGGGATCTTGGCCCGCCCCGTCCGCTCGATGAAGCGCTCGAGCTTCCCGAGGTCCATGTTGCCTTTGAAGGGGTGGTCGGAATCGGGATCGTAGGCCACGTCGTTGACCAGGTTGACGGCGTGCGCGCCGCGGACCTCGACGTTAGCCTGGGTCGTGTCGAAGTGGATGTTGTTTGGGACCGAGTCCCCTTTCTTGACCATGGCCTCGAACAGGATGCGCTCCGCCGCCCGGCCCTGGTGAGTGGGAATGACGTGAGCGAACCCGAAAACACTTTTGATGGATTTCTCGAAGCGGAAGAAGCTCCGGGCGCCGGCGTAGGACTCATCTCCGACGATGATACCGGCCCACTGGTTGTCGCTCATGGCCGAGGTTCCGGAATCGGTCAGCAGGTCGATGAAGATCTTTTCGGCGGGGATGTTGAATAGGTTATAGCCCGCTTTCTTGAGCTCGGATTCCCTCTCCGGCCGGGTCGTTTTTTTGATCCGTTCGACGACTTTGATCCGGTAGGGCTCCACGGGTCGCTTGAGGTCACGCATTTAATTCACCTTCCCCTTCCGTCATCGCGAGGAGCGAAGCGACGCGGCGATCTCCAAAAAAAATCTCACGAATTTTCAGAACGAAACCAGTTTCTTGAAGAACTCGTATCTGGCTTGGACCTCGCTCGGCTGGAGCGTTTTGAAGCGGTCGATCCCGAAATCCTCGATGGTGAAGGAGGCCATCACGCTGCCGTAAACGGCCGCCCGCCGGATCTCTCTTTGGCTGAATCCGCCGACCTTGTCGAGATAGCCCAGGAAGCCGCCGGCGAAGCTGTCCCCCGCTCCCGTGGGATCGATGACGTCCTCGGTCGGATTGGCCATCATGCCGAAGATAAAATCCCGGCCGAAGGTCAAGGCCCCGTGCTCGCCCTTCTTGAGGATGATGAGCTTCGGCCCCATGCCCAGGATCCGCCGGCCGGCCTTGATGAGGTTGCGCTCGCCGGTGATCATCCGGATCTCCTCGTCGTTGCCGAAGAAGATGTCGACCTGCTTCAGGACGCGGAGGAGTGAATCGGGCTTGCTGTTGATCCAGAGGCCGATCGTATCCATGGCCGTCAGTTTCGGCTTTTCGACCTGGAGAAAGATCGTCTCCTGGAGGTCGGGATCGATATTGGCCAGGAAGAGGATGTCCGCTTTCTTGTACGAAGCAGGGATCTCGGGACGGAAATTCTCGAAGACATTGAGGTCCGTGCGGATGGTCTCGCGCTGGTTCGGGTCATGGCCGTAGCGGCCCTGCCAATGGAACGTTTTTCCGCCCGGGACGATCTTTAACCCCTGGAGATCGATCGACCGCTTCTTGAAGAGGCTGATCGTCGCTTTGGGGAAATCCTCGCCGACCACGGCCACGATCTTCGGCCGGGTGAAATAGCTGGCCGCGAGCGAACAGTACGTGCACGACCCGCCGACGATCTTTTCCTTGCGCTCCCAGGGCGTTTCGATCGTGTCGAAAGCGACCGACCCGACGATGACGAGGCTCATGAGGCGTCCTTTAGAAAAATGGGGACATGTTCCGAATTCTCTTGAATTCGGTACGTGTCCCCGATTTTTCGTTCATAACTGTATCATTTCAGATATTTTCCGATAATCAGTTTCAACTCTTTCTTCCTCGCCGCGGGGATGAGCTTCGGATCGGTGACGATGGTGTTCTTGAGCGCGGCCTGGCAGTCGCACGGCCCCTTCAGCTCGATCGGCAGTGTGGCCAGAGCTTTCTTGATGATGGCCTTGGCGTTGTCAATGTTCAACTTCAGGTTGGCCAGGATGAGCTCGACGGAGACGTCCTCCTCCTCGGCGTGCCAGACGTCATAGTCCGTGGCCAGGTTCATGGTCGCGTAGCAGATCTCGGCCTCGCGGCAGAGCTTGGCCTCGGTGGCCGCCGTCATGCCGATGACGTCGCAGCCCCAGGACCGGTAGATCTCCGACTCGGCTTTGGTCGAGAAGGCCGGGCCTTCGATGCAGATGTAGGTCCCGCCGAGGTGGGCCCGAACACCGAGGCAGAAGGCCGTATCGAAGAGGAACTTGGACAGGTCGGTACAAACGGGCTCGGCCAGGCCGATGTGGGCGGCGATTCCGCCGCCGAAGAACGTGTTGACCCGCCGCGTCCGGTCGTAGAACTGGTCGGAAAAGACGATTTCGCGCGGCCGGATCTCCTCCTTGAGCGAACCGCACGAATTGACCGAGATGATTCGCTTGACGCCGAGCATTTTGAAACCATAGATGTTGGCCCGGTAATTGATGTCGATCGGAAGAAGCCGGTGGCCGCGGCCGTGGCGGCTGAGGAAAGCGACCTTGCGGCCCTCGAGCGTCCCGACGACATAGGCGTCGGAGGGAGCGCCGAACGGGGTCTTGAGCTTGACCTCCTTGAGATTTTTGATGCCGTCGATCTCATAAAGCCCCGTCCCGCCCAAGATCCCGATCTCCGCGTGAGGCGGCTTCGACGCTTTTTTCTGCGGTTTCACGATTTGTTTTTTCACGGCCATGCATCCTCCTCGAAATAGGCTATTGATATATCTTTAATGGGGGGATTAAGTCAAGGATTCGATATTGTTGAGACAATTGACAAATGTCGCTGAGAGAGACATTATTGAATAAGCCGTATCGATTCCGGGATCAATTTTTTGGTAGGGAATTCGCGCGTGCGTCTTTCGGAAAGCCGAAATGAGAGGCCGGTCCGTGTGGCAAACATTCCGCTATCGCTCAAGAATCCTATTTTTATTGTCTTTTTTGATGATTCTCGGCCTTCTTGATTCGTGCAAGTCACCTGCTTCTCCTATCGAACCCCCCATCACGAGGCCGACCTTTGTTTATCGCCTCTACGATGATTTCGAAACCGGAACCATCCAAGATTCATTATGGTACACCCCCGATTCGAAGTTTGTCGCCGCTAAAGACGACGGCACGGGAAACCATATCTGCGAGATCAAGGACAGCTCTTTGATGATGATCTCCCCTCAAACGATCTATCCCGACGAATTCGATCGGCTGAGCGCGCGGATCAGGATCCCCTCTGAAGCTAAATTCCTTGACTATGGCGCCGTTCTTATTTATAGCGTATCGATTTTAAATCGTCCGCGCGTCTGGTGGACTCGACTCGGAATAAAAAAAGATTCATCCTCCTCGGCCCATCTCTTCGCCAACTGGGAGGACCTCAGTTCCGGAAGAAAATGGGAGGTCTCACTCGGCAGGGCTCAACTGGATGCGTGGTACGGTCTCGAGATACAGATTATCCAGTTCAGCTCTTCTCAACTCAAGATCCTCTATCGGATGAACGGCCAGGACCTGGCCGAATCGATACCCGAGGACAGCCCGGTTCTTCTCGACCACAATCAACTCAATGATGCAAAAAGAAGTCTTTTAATCGAGCGAGAATCCGGCGGGTTATACGAAAACGCCATCGGTTGGTTTGATGATGTCTGGGGAGCAGCCGGCCCAAATCGTCAAAGAATTTTTTCGAATCAAACGAACGAGCCGCCCAGCTTCATCATAGTCCCTCCGCCCTCGACAAAGCCCCCACAAATACAGCCAGAATGGCGGCGGGAGGGGCTCCCTTCTTCGCCTCCATCGAAACGAGCCGACCGTCGTAAATAAGACGACACGCGACTGCCTCCCTCTTTGATTTTTCGGAGGAAAAGCGATATTCTATGGAAATTCAAAGAGTTAACCGATGCTTAAGAATGATATCGGCTCCGCAGCGGCAATTCTGCGCCAGGCTAAGCGCGTCGTCGCGCTCACGGGAGCCGGCATCTCGGCCGAATCGGGCGTTCCTACGTTCCGGGGCGAGGACGGGCTCTGGCGGCAGTTCCGGGCCGAGGACCTGGCCACTCCGGAAGCTTTCGCCCGCGACCCGAAGCTGGTCTGGGAATGGTACGACTGGCGGCGGGGCATCATCGCCGGCGTCAGGCCCAACCCCGGGCACGTAACGCTGGCCGCCTGGGAAAAGCGATTTCCGGAGTTCGCCCTGATCACCCAAAATGTCGACGGGCTCCATGCCCGCGCCGGTTCGACTATTTTGGCCGAACTCCACGGCAATATCTGGAAGGTCCGCTGTACGAAAGACGGGACCGTATCGGACGATCACTCCGTGCCCTTGAAAGAGATCCCGCCGCGCTGTCCGGACTGCGGGGCCCTACTCCGGCCGCATATCGTCTGGTTCGGGGAGTCGCTCGATTCCGATGTCCTCGGACGGGCTTTCAGCCTGAGCGCGGCCTGTGAGGTCATGCTGGTCGTCGGGACATCGGCCCTCGTCCATCCGGCCGCCTCCCTTCCCTACCGCGCGGCCGCGAGCGGGGCCAAGATCATCGAGATCAACCCGACACCGACGCCCCTGACGGGGGAAGCGGATATATCGCTGCAAGGAAAGGCGGGAGAAATTCTGCCGGAGATCGATAGAATACTATTCCCCCCACACCCCCCTTTAGAAAAGGGGGGAAGAGAAGCGCCTCCCTTTAGGAAAGGAGCACGTCCCATTCAAAAAAGGGGGGGAGAGAAGCACTTTTCTTTAGGAAAGGGGCACCCTCCTTCAATAAGGGGAAAAGGGGGGATTTCATGATTGAAAGGAACGCCTGCCGATGAAATATATCTTTTTCGACGCCAAGACCGGCCTGAGCGGCGACATGATCCTGGGCGCCCTGCTCGATCTGGGGACCAAACCGGCTCTCTTCAGATCCAAGATGGCCGGGCTCAAGCTCCCCGTCCGCATCGAGATAAAGGATACCGAGCGGTCCCATTTCCGCGGCCTCAAGGTCGACGTCCATGTCAAAGACCACGGCTCCCATGCCCGCAAATGGAAAGACATCGCCTCTCTCATCAAAAAATCGAATTTTTCCCCGGCCGTCAAGGACCGCGCTCTGGCCATATTCAAGAACCTGTTCGAGGCCGAAGCCAAGGTCCACGGCTGCCGCTTCGAGGACACCCATCTCCACGAAGCGGGGGCCGACGACGCCCTCATCGACGTGATCGGATGCGCCTGGCTGGCCGAGGAACTGGCCGTCGGCGAATTTTATTGTTCCCCGCTTAACGTCGGCGAAGGCTGGGTCAAGACGTCGCACGGCGTCCTCCCCGTCCCGCCTCCGGCCGTCGCCGAACTCCTTAAAGGAGTCCCCGTCTATGCGGCCCACGCCAAGGCGGAGCTCGTCACGCCGACGGGCGCGGCGATCGTCAAAACGCTGGTCAAGAAGTTCATCCCCTTCCCCGAACTGACCTATGACAAGATCGGCTACGGGGCAGGAAGCCGCGAGATCCACGGCCTGCCCAACATCCTGCGCGTCTTTTACGGCGACGCGGCCCGTTTTTCCCCCGACAAACAGGTCTACCTCATCGAAGCGACGATCGACGATTCCAATCCCCAGGTCTTAGCCAGCTTCATGGACCGGGCTTTCGAGCTTGGCGCCCTCGACGTTACCTTCTCGCCCGTGGTCATGAAAAAGAACCGCTTGGGGACCAAATTGACCCTCATGGCCGCCCTTGATAGAATAGACGCCCTGATCACGGCCGTTTTCAAGGAGACGAGCTCGATCGGCGTCCGGTATCATCCGGTCGAGCGACGGGCGCTCGAACGGACGATTAAGAAGGTCCGGCTGTTCGGAGTGCCCGTCGGGATCAAAATTTCGACCCTCGGCGGGGAGCCGGTCAATGTCCAGCCCGAGTTCTCGGACTGCCTGACCGTGGCCCGCAAGAAAGGCCTCCCGGTCAAGGACGTCCTGCGGCTGGCGCTCAAGGAATTTTCAAAAAAAGGCTGAACGACGATGGCCAAAAAAAACACGACCCCCAGGCCCATGGACCTGGACAAGATCGAAAAGGGCGTCCGCCTCATCCTGGAGGGGACCGGCGAGGACCCCGAGCGGCCGGGGATCAAGGCCACTCCGACGCGGGTGGCCCACATGTTCGCCGAGATCCTGGGCGGCATCAACGAGAACCCCGAAAAACACCTCCGGGTCATCCAGCACGAGCGGCACGACGAGATGGTCCTGATCAAGAACATCCCGCTGTACTCGATGTGCGAGCACCACATGCTGCCGTTCGCCGGGGTGGCCCACGTGGCCTATATCCCCAAGGAAGGGCGGATCGTCGGATTGAGCAAGATCGCCCGGGTCGTGGACGGCTTGTCCCGGCGCCTGCAGGTCCAGGAGCGCCTGACCAAGCAGATCGCCGACCTGATCAACGAGCACCTCAAACCGTTGGGCGTGATGGTCGTGATCGAGGCGGAACACATGTGCATGTCCATGCGGGGGGCCAAGAAGCCGAAGTCCATCACCGTGACCTCGGCCGTCCGCGGCTCTTTCCGCACGAATCCCATCACCCGCGCCGAAGCCATCAATTTGATCCGAGGAGGTACGCTCGGTGGAAAAGAAGTCTAAACCCGCGTTTTATATAACCACGCCGATCTATTACGTCAACGACGTGCTCCACATCGGACACGCCTACACGACGATCATCGCCGACGCCCTGGCCCGCTTCAAGAAGCAGGCCGGCTACGACGTGTTCTTCCTGACGGGGACGGACGAACACGGCCAGAAGATCGAGAAAGCGGCCGCCGAGAAGGGGCTGAAGCCGCGCGAGCTGGCCGACATGGTCGTCGGGCGGGCCAAGGACCTGTGGAAGGCCCTGAACATCTCGTACGACTTCTTCATCCGCACGACCGAGCCTTTCCACGAGAAGGGCGTCCAGAAGGTCTTCCAGACGCTCCTGGACAAAGGCGACATCTACAAAGGGACCTACCAAGGATGGTACTGCGTCTCCAACGAGCATTTCCTGGCCGACGATGTCCCGCTCGAGAAGGACGGGACCAAGATCTGCCCCGAATGCCGCGTCAAAGCGACGGTCGTCGAAGAATCGAGCTATTTCTTCAAGCTCTCGGCCTACGCCCGGCCGCTGCTCGATTTCTACGAGAAGAATCCGAACTTCGTCCGCCCCCAGGGCCGGATGAACGAGGTGACCAGCTTCGTCCGCGGCGGGCTGAAGGACCTGAGCATCACCCGGACGACCGTCAAATGGGGCATCCCGGTCCCCGGCGATCCGGCCCACACGATCTACGTCTGGTTCGACGCGCTCCATAACTACCTGACCGGCATCGGCTACGATGGGGACCTCGACAAGTTCGAGCGATTCTGGCCGGCCACGATCCACCTCATCGGGAAGGACATCCTCAGGTTCCACGCCGTCTTCTGGCCCGCTTTCCTGATGGCCGCCGGCTTCAAGCTCCCCGAATGCGTCTACGGCCACGGCTGGTGGTTGAAGGACGACGCCAAAATGTCCAAATCCAAGGGCAACGTCCTCGATCCCTACGCCATCCTCAAGCCGTTCGGATCCGATCCCCTGCGCTATTTCCTGCTCCGCGAGATCCCCATCGGCAACGACGGCAATTTCTCGCACGAGGGGTTCATCCACCGGGTGAACTCGGACCTGGCCAACGACCTGGGAAACCTCGTCCACCGGACGCTGACGATGGTCCGGAGCTATTTCAAGGGGACGTTCCCCGAACTGGCCGGCGAGGGCCCGGACGACAGGAAGGTCCGGGAGGGCTTCGAGCGGCTCCAAGCGACGGCCTTCGATCAATACTCCGCCTACGCCGTCAATCGGGCCCTCGAGGAGATCTGGGTCTTCATCAACGCCGTCAACAAATACCTGGCCGACAACGAGCCCTGGAAGCTGGCCAAAGATCCGGCCCAAAAGCCCAGGCTGGCGCGCGTTCTTTATCAGGCCGTGGCGGCCATCCGCGGCATCACGTATCTCATCTACCCGGTCATGCCGGGATCGGCTGAGAAGATCTGGGATTTTCTCGGCGAAAACGAGCCGATCCAAAAGACGCTTTATTCCGGGCTCGCCTTCGACGGTCTGAAGCCCGGCCGGACGATCAAGGAACCCGTGGCCCTGTTTCCCAGGGTCGATCTGAAGGAATTCCTGGCCGAAGAGGCGAAGCCCTCGGTGCCGGTCAAATCGGAACGAATCAAAACGGAGGGAACTATGGACGTGATCTCGTACGACGAATTCAAAAGGATGGACCTGCGCGCGGCCCTTATTCTCAAGGCTGAAAAGGTCGAGGGGGCGCAGAAGCTGCTCAAGTTGCAGATCGATCTCGGGACGGAGCAGCGGCAGATCGTGGCCGGCATCGCCGAGACCTACAAACCCGAGGACCTGGTCGGCAAGAAGCTCATCGTCATCGCCAACCTCAAGCCGGCCGTCATCCGGGGCGTCGAGTCGGCGGGGATGCTGCTGGCCGCCGTGGTCGACGACAAGGCCTATATCCCCTTCTTCACGGACAATATCCCCGCCGGGGCCAAGGTCAAGTAACTAAAAATACTTCCGCAGCGCGGCGGCCGGGACGGCCCCGGCGCGCAGGATCCGGGGCTCAGCCGAAGTCAGATCGACGATCGTCGAGGGAAGTCCTCCGGGGGTCGGTCCCCCATCGACGATAAGGTCGGCTTTGCCCCGGAATTCCCGAACGACCCTTTCCGGGTCGGAGATCTCCCCTTCGCCCGAAAGATTGGCGCTCGTCGCCGTGATCGGCTCGCCCAGGGAATGGATGAGCTCCCTCAACCAGGGCACGCCGGGCACCCGCATGGCCAAAGTGCCGCCGGGGCCCAGCATCGCCGACGGAAAAAGCGGTTTGGCCTTCAGAACCAAGGTCAACGGCCCCGGCCAGAATTCCCGGGCCAGCACGCGGAAGAGCGTCGGGATCGAAGCGGCGGACTCTTCCGCCATGGCCATGTCCGCGATCACGATCGAGAGCGGTTTTCCGCGGTCCCGCCGCTTGAGACGGTAGATCCTTTTGACCGCTTTATCCGAAGAGGCCAAGGCTCCCAGCCCGTAAAAGGTTTCCGTGGGATAGACAAGAACGCCGTCACGCCTCAGAACGTCGGAGATGAGCAGAGCCCCGGCGGGGGCGATGCCGCCCTGGTCGATTTTGATGATCTGGGTCTTTGTTCTCATGGGACGGACATCCTCGTCCATACTAAAAAGAGCTTCATCAAATGTCAATCTGCCCGGCTTCTGACCGTCGGTCAAGCCCGGCCTTTACAAAGATCCAGCCCGCGGATTAAACTATCTCCCCATGAATGACGGCGAGGCCCTTCAAGACGGGAAAACCCCTCCCAATCCCGATTTTTCAGAGAGGAATGACCGGGATGAGGACAACTGCCCCCTTTTCATCACAGTCAAGGGACGAGCCTTCGGCTCGCCACTCGCCCGTGGTTTTTATCCACGGGCGAGTACGGCGGAAGTGGACCCCCTGGCAAGCCAGGGGCCCCGGCCGCTGTTGGGGGGTGCGGCGGCCGCGGTCACCGGCCGGGAAACTTGGCATACTTTTTGCATAAAAAATCAGGTGTAGGAGGAAAAAAATGAAAAAGAAAATCCTTTTGGCGATCACGGCCTTATTTCTGGTCTCGGCCCTGGGTTACGCCAATACATTCTCCCTCAAAGTGAACTATTTCATCCCTCGCGGGCCCAGCTCCGCCACCTCGCCGGACAGCCTGTGGAAGATCGAGTACGATAATATGAATTACAGCAAAACGGGTTTCCAGGGTCTGTCCTTCAATTTCTCATACGAATATTTCCTGACGCGCGAGCTCAGCCTGGAACTCTCGATCGACGCGTTCTACAGCAAAAGCCAGGTCGGCGACTATTGGGATTACCTCGGCTTCGAGTATGAATCCGAGCTGTGGGCCGTTCCCGCCGAATACGACAAATACATGGACGTCAATACCTTCGCGGCCGGTCATCGCCTGAACGTCTCGATCACACCGGTCCAGTTGTCGCTGAAGGTCGCTCCCTTCGGCCGCCGGGGAAAGATCATCCCCTATGTCGGCGGCGGGATCGGCGCGTACTTCTGGAACGTCGCGATGCAGGGGGATCTCATCGACTTTAACGACGAATACGTTTACGAGTCCACCACCGGCTATGACCTGCCCGTCTATCCGCTCTATGCCGTGGATGCCCGGGAAGGCGAGGACTTCGGCAAGGTCACCTTCGGCTATCATGTCCTGGGCGGGATTATGTTGTCCTTGGGCAATAAGCTGACCCTGGACATCGGGGCCAAGTACAACGTGGCCAAAGGAAAAATGACCGACGCGTTCGAGGGCTTCGACCGTTTCGACCTGGGCGGTTTTCAGTTCTCGGCGGGGCTGAATTACTGGTTCTAAATAAAAAGGGTATACATACCGAATTCGGGAGAATTCGGTATGTGCACCCGATTTTTTCTATTCCAGAGAACTCTGGAATTTAGTATGTGGTCCCATTCTTCGATGCTCCCTATTCTCAAAAAAGCAGAGGGTGAGGATTTGACCCCAGGGGGGCAATCCTTTACAATCGTGGAAGCAGGAGTCGAACGATGAAGAAGAAAATCCTGATCGCGGTCCTGGGCCTGGCCTCCCTGGGAGCCTTCGGCTACGCCAACACCGCCTCGTTCAAATTGACCTACTTCGCTCCGCGCGCCCAGAACGGGCCGAGCTGGCCCAATAGTCTCTGGACGGTCGAATTCGAAACGATGACCTACACCCGGTCGAGCTTCCAGGACACGTCGTTCAACTTCGCTTACGAATTCTTTCTGACGAAGGAACTCAGCCTCGTCTTCAGCCTCGATACCTTCAGCAAGAGCAAGTCCGGCGCCTTTAAGGACTATCTCGCCTTCCAGCTGGACAGCCAAATCTGGGCGGTCTCGAATCAAAACGCCCCGTTTATGGACCAAAGCACGTTCTCCGCCATGCATCGTCTCAACATCTCGATCACCCCGATCCAGCTCGCGGTCAAGGTCGCTCCCCTCGGCCGGCGGACCAAGCTCATCCCTTATATCGGCGCGGGCGTCGGCCTCTACCTGTGGAGCGTCCGGCTGCAGGGCGATATCGTCTCGTCCGGCGAAGAATACATCTACGAAACGTTCACCGGCCTTCAGCTGCCGATCTACCCGGTCTATTCTACGGATGCCTACGAAGGCGAAGGCTTCGGCAAGATCAGCTTCGGCTATCACATTTTCGGAGGGGTGATGTTTCCCGTCGCCAACCGGATGACGGTCGAGATCGAGCTCAAACTCAACAACGCCAAGGGCAAGTTGAGCCAGGGATTCGAAGGCTTCGACCTTTTCGATATCGGCTCGTTTCAGCTCTCCCTGGGCGTCAACTACTGGTTTTAAGAAAAAGGGTACCCATACGGTATGTGGTCCCGGGTTTTTTAAAGCTTTTGAACGGCGACCTTGTCGCTCTTATCCAAGGGGATCTTGAAATTTCCCCAGGGCGTGCCGATCTCGGCCTCGCCCGAAAAACGGGCGGCCACGGGCGGTTGCGCCAGGCCGTCATAGACGATCTTGCCGGTTTCGAAAAAATCCAGGAGGAGGGGGATGTCGAACGTCTTTTCGCCGCGGCCGTCCAAGCCGGTTCCCTGGGCAATGGTTCCCTCGGCGACGTTCACCCCGACCAGGCTGAGCTTGTAGGTCACCCGATCGATCCGGCAGGCGAAGCCGTTCGGATTCCGAAGGGCGACCCGGAAAACGAGGTCGGCGCCGCCCACGGTCAGGTCCTTCGCCGCGATCGGCTGGATTCGGGCTTCCAAGCCGCGGTAGATGGGGAAATCGGCCGTTAAGGCGAGGGGGACCCTTTTTTCTTTTTTTCTTTCGTCCTGAAAGGTCAAGCCTCCGGTGAAAAGGCAGGATGCCTGGTCTTTCGGCTGGACGCCCGGCGCCGCTCGAAAGAGATATTCGTAGGTGATCTTGACCGGAAGGGCGACGAGAAGCCCGCTTCGGGGCTCGATCCGGAGGGGCTCGTCGAGCCCGACCTGGAGATCCAGAAATTCCGCCTGCTCGATGACGACCCGGTAGTCGTACCTGACGAGATAGAGGGGGGTCGACAGGGTATTGACCATCTCGACATGAAAGGCGAGGGTCAGCCCCTGGGGCGAGAGGTCGCTCACCTTCTTGTCCTTCAAGGACAGCTCGACATCAAATTTCTGCCGGTCAAGGGACGAGCCTTCGCGGCGGAAGTGGACCCCCGGGCAAAGCCCGGGGCCCCGGCCGCCGTCGGCGGAGGAGGCCATCAGAACCATCCAGGCCGCCAGGATCGCCGCCGTTAACGTCTTCTTCATTCCGGAGATCTTCTATTTATTTTGAATGAGATAGTTTATACCAACGCCCCGGAAAGAACAAGCGATCTAAAATAAGAATTGCGCTCGACCGTCCCAGTTTTTATAATAAGATCGATCATGTCCAAACTCGAGACCGGATTCCGCGACAGAAAGCTCTTCGTCCGGTTGTTCGGGCGGGACGTCTACGCCGTGGGCGGTTTCGTCCGAGACCGTCTCCGCGGGATCCCGTCCGAGGACGTGGACATCCTCGTCACCCGGGTCCCGCTCGAAAAGATCATCGCCGTTCTCGAGCGACACGGCAAAGTGGACCTCGTCGGCAAGAGCTTTGGGATCGTCAAGTTCACCCTCCAAGGGAAAACCTACGATGTCGCCCTCCCTCGAACGGACCGGCCGAAAACGGACGGAGCGCGCGGTCACAAGGACATTCTCGTATCCGCCGACCCGGACCTCCCCGTCGAGGCCGATCTCGAGCGTCGCGATTTCCGCTGCAACAGCATCGCCCTCCGCCTCGCCGACGGCCGGCTGGTCGACCCCTTCGGCGGCGTCAGGGATATCCGGGCCAAGCTCATCCGGGTCACGAATCCGAGGGCCTTCCCGGAGGACCCCCTCCGCGTTCTCCGGGCCGCCCGCTTCGCCTCGGTCCTCGGCTTCTCGGTGGACCCTTCGACCTACGAGCTTTCGAAAACGATCGATCTGACCCAGCTGAGCGTCGAACGCATCAACGAAGAGCTGTTCAAGATCCTCCTGCTCTCCGAACGGCCGTCCCTGGGTCTCGAGGAGCTGTTCCGGCTGGGGGCCCTCCGCCAGCTCTTCACCGAACTTTACGGGCTGACCCTCATCATCCAGGACTCGGTCTTCCATCCCGAAAAGGATGACTTCGGGCATCACACGGTCTGGCACCACGCCAAGCTGGCCGTCGACCAGGCCCGCCGCCTGGCCATGGCCGCTAAACTGGAGCCGCCGAGAACGCTGGCCCTGCTTCTGGCCGCTCTATATCACGACGTCGGGAAAGCAGAGACGACCCGGTGGGAGTTCAAGCGGGGCCGGATGGTGATCACCAGCGCCGGCCATGACGGGGCCAGCGAACGGATCGCCAAGAAGATCTTCGGCCGGTTCAAGATCTTCGCTTGGAAAGGATATCCCCTCCGGAAGACCGCCCTCCTCCTGATCAAGACCCACCACCGGGCCTCGGAGCTGTGGCAGAACCGGGAATCGGTCACGCGCAAAGCGTTCAACCGTTTGGCCGCGGACACGGACGGCGAGATCGAACTGGTGAACTATCTCGACGTCGCGGACAGAGCCGGACGGAGCGAACGGCCCGTCCGGAGACTGGACCGTGAAGGCCGATGGCTTCTGGCCAAATTCAGGGAGATGAATGTCGACCGGGAGACGATCAAGCCCCTCATCCTGGGGCGGGACCTTCTCCGTCTGGGCGTAGCTCCAGGCCCGGGCATGGGCAAGATCCTTCGCGAGCTCTATAAACGACAGCTGGACAACGAGTTCGAGACGAAGGTCCAGGGCTTGAAGATCGCCAAAAAAATGGCCGGGGCGGCGACGTGAACCGCATCCTGGTGACCGGCGGCGCGGGCTATATCGGCTCGCATACCGTCAAGCAGCTTGGCCGACAGGGTTTCGAGGTCGTGGTCTTCGACAACCTTTCGACCGGCCGGCGCGAATTCGTCCGGGACGCGGAGCTCATCGTCGGGGACCTCGAGGACAGGAACGATGTCCTGAACCTCTTCCGGACGAAGGAGATCGACGCCGTCCTCCATTTCGCCTCGCTCATCCAGGTCGGCGAATCCTATGTCCACCCGCTCAAATATTACACCCAAAACCTCTCCTCGAGCCTCAACCTTCTCGAGGCGATGCTCGAAGCCGGGGTCAAGCGCTTTATTTTCTCCTCGAGCGCGGCTGTTTACGGCATCCCCCGGCGGATCCCGATCCCGGAGGACCATCCGCTCGACCCCTTCAATCCCTACGGGCAGACGAAATTTTTCGTGGAACGGATCCTCCAGGACTACGACCGCGCTTATGGGCTCAAGTTCATCTCCCTCCGCTACTTCAACGCCGCGGGCGCCGATCCCGAGGGCCAGATGGGCGAATGTCACGACCCCGAGACCCATCTGATTCCCAATATCCTGCTGGCCGCCCTCGGAAAAAAAGATCGGCTCGAGATCTACGGCACGGACTTCCCCACCCCTGACGGGACGGCCGTCCGGGATTACATCCATGTCACCGATCTGGCGGCCGCGCACGTCCTAGCCCTCCGGAGGCTGTCGACCACCCCCCAGAGCGAATTCATCAACCTCGGAACGAACAAGGGCTATTCCGTCAGGGAGGTGGTGGCTAAGGCCGAACAGATCACGGGCCGAAAAGTCCCGGTCCTGGAGCGGCCTCGGCGGGAGGGCGACGTCCCGGTCCTCCTGGCCTCCAAGGACAAGGCCGAGCGCCTGCTTGGATGGGAGCTCCGCCATTCCGACCTGGCGGCCATCCTCGAAACCGCTTGGCGTTGGCACCGCGAGTTCTCGGGGTGATTTCGGCATTTGACTGGCCCCCCCCCGCGTGGTATAAGTATCCTTTAAAAAAAATGCGGATCGATTCGATGGGCCGGATATTGGCGGGCGCGCTCCTTGTTCTCTTTCTCTGGAGCTGCACGGCCGCCCCCAAGCCGGCCGCCACTCCCGAGAAACCGGCCGTTCAGCCGCAGTCCGAAGTCTCAACTCCTCCGGCAGCTCCGCCGCAGGACAAACCCAAGAAAAAGGCAGCCGAGGACAAGACCATCATTCCCCCTGAAGAAAAGAAAGCCGTGGTCGAGGAAACGCTTCTTCAGGAGAAGGCGGAGGGCGCCGACAAAGGCGGAGCGGCCGGCCTCCTCGAGGAAGCGCTCAACTATTATCAGGAAGCCAAGCTGGCCCGGGAAAAAGGCGATCTCGACGGAGCCCTCAAAGTCCTTGACGAAGCCAACCGCATCATCCTCAAGGTCAACCTCGCGGCCGACTCCCCTCTACTCCAGGACAAGGACAATCTCCGGCTTCTCATCGCCCAGCGGATCATCGAGATCTACGCCGTGCGGCGCAACCCCGTCAACGGCAACGGCCACGCCATTCCCCTGGTCGAGAACAAGTACGTCAACGACGAGATCAAGCTGTTCACGGGCCCGGAGCGGAAGGCTTTCGAAGAGGCTTACAAGCGCTCCGGCCTGTACAAGGACTGGATCCAGGAGGAGCTGCGGAAGGCCGGCGCGCCCGAGGAACTGGGCTGGCTGCCGATCGTCGAGAGCTGGTTCCAAGTGCGGGCGCTGTCCCGGGCCCGAGCCCTCGGCATGTGGCAGTTCATCTCCTCGACCGGCTACCGCTACGGCCTCAGCCGGGACAAGTACATCGACGAACGGATGGACCCCTACAAGGCGACCCGGGCCGCCATTAAATATCTGACCGAGCTCCACTCCTTCTTCGGCGAATGGACGACCGCCCTGGCCTCCTATAATTGCGGCGAGGGCGCCGTCCAGCGGGCCATCAACAACCAGAACATCAATTATATGGACAATTTCTGGGACTTGTTCCAGCGGCTCCCTTTTGAAACGGCCCGCTTCGTCCCCCGGTTCATCGCCGCTGTCCTCATCATCAAGAATCCCGAAAAATACGGCATGATCCTGCCCGAGCCCTATCCCTCACTCAAGTTCGAAACGGTCAAGATCAATTATCCGACGAAGCTGACGGCCTTGGCCAAAGCGCTCGGCCTGGAGGCCTCGGAACTGACCTATTTAAATCCCGAGCTGCGGCAGGATTCCACCCCTGACCAAGAGTACGCTTTGAAGGTCCCCGTGGGCTTTTCCGAGAAGACGGCTCAGGTCATCTCCAGCGTGCCTAAATATGTCCCCCCCGAATATGACACCTATATTGTCCGAAGCGGCGACACCTTGTCCCAAATAGCGGCTCGAACCGGCACCTCGGTCCAGGCCATCATCCGCCTGAACAGCCTCAAAAGCAACTATCTGATCCGCCCCGGACAAAAGCTCCAGATCCCTAAACGCGGCTGATATCGCAAAGGGGACCGGTTGGTGTCCCCGATTTATTTCCCCGATTTATTTTATTTCGAAGTCGTTGGACCCGATCAATCGTCCGTCCATGAAAACCGCGACCGTCCATAGACCGTTCGGTTTGTCGTCCGAGACGAAGATCACATCCCAGGCGATATAGCGTTCGAAAACCTTACCCGCTTCGCCGATATCGATCGGGTCCGTCGTTCGATAAAGCCTCCGGGAGGGGTCGTACCACTTCCAGGAGAGCGTGTGCGCGCCGCGAAGCTCGCCGAAGCTGAGGAAAGCATAGACGTTGGGATCGGAGCCTTTTTCGAATCGCCTCTTTTCGCCGACGGGCCCGGCCCAGTCGGCCTTCTGGTTCAGCCCCGAACTAAAAACGATACGGTCTAAGACGACGGCCGGGTCCTCGAGGGCCGGCGGCGCAAACCGGACGCAGGACACGACCAGGATGACGGAAAAAATCGGGAGCAAGCCGTGAATAAATATTGCCGGAGCGGGCCTTTTCATGACCGCCCCTATTTAGGACCCATAAAAGCGGACCCTTACGCTTTTTTGGCCTTTTTATCCTTGTCTTTCTTCTTCTTTTCTTTCTTCTTGAACTCGGAGCCGATGAGCTCGAGCAGGGCCATCTGCGAGCCGTCGCCGGCGCGGAGCCCGGTCTTCACGATCCGCGTATATCCGCCCGGCCGCTCGGAGAAGCGAGGGGCGATCTCGGCGAACAGCTTGGTGACAGCCGATTCCTTGGTCAGCACCGCCAGCGCCTGGCGCCGCGTGTGGAGGGTGTTCTTCTTGGCCAGCGTGATCATCTTCTCGGCCAGCGGGCGGGTTTCCTTGGCCTTGGCCAGCGTCGTCTGGATCCGTTCCTTTTCAATGAACGACGTGACGAGGTTGCGCAAGAGCGCCTGCCGATGGGCCGTCGTCCGCCTCAGTTTTCTGCCTTTGACGAGGTGCCTCATTCATCCGTCTCCTTTTCGGGTTCGGTCTTCGTCTCGCCCTTGACCCGCTCGATCAGTTTGGGATGGAGGTCGAGATTGAGACCCAGGCCCAGGTTCGACAGGGTCTCCTTGATCTCGCCCAGCGACTTGCGGCCGAAATTCTTGGTCTTGAGGAGCTCCTCCTCGGTCTTCTGGACGAGTTCGAAGATCTTCTCGATGCCCGCCGAGCGGAGGCAATTGTTGGACCGGACGGACAGCTCCAGGTGCTCGATCGGCTTGGAGAGGATGTCGATCTGAGGCATGTAGGGAATCTCGCGTTTCGTCGTGGCCTGCTCTTTCTCCATGGGCTCGTCGACGATGTTCATGAAGATGATCAGATGATCCCGCAGGATCTTGGCCGCCTGGGCCATGGCCTCAATGGGCGGGACGGCGCCCGTCGTCCAGACTTCCAGCGTCAGGCTTTCGTAATCGATGCGCTTGCCGACGCGGGCCGGCTCGACGCGGTAGTTGACCTTCTTGATCGGCGAATGGGAGGAGTCGAGAGGGATGAAGTCGATGCTGAGCTTGTCGTCGAAGTTCTCGTCGGCCGTGATGTAGCCGCGGCCGTTTTGGACAATCATCTCGATATCGAGCTTGCCGTCCTTGTCGAGCGAAGCGATGGGAATGTCCTCGTCCAGGATCTCGATGTCGGCGTCGTGGACGATATCGGAGGCCTTGGCCGAGGCCGGCCCTTCCTTTTTCAGGGTCATGGTCTTAGGTTGGCTTCCGTTGAGCTCGAGGGGGATGCTTTTCAGGTTCAGGATGATGTCAGTCACGTCGTCGACGACGCCGGGGAGGGTGGAGAACTCGTGGAGCACGCCCTCAATCCGGACGGCCGTGATCGCCGCTCCCTTGATCGAAGACAGCAGGATCCGCCGCAGGGCGTTGCCCACGGTGACGGCGAAGCCCCGCTCGAACGGTTGGGCGGTGAATCGTCCGTAGGTGCGGGTCAGCGTCTCATAATCGCATTCGAGGTACTTGGGCCTCTGAAATCCTATCTCGGTCATGATTCCTCCTTTTGAGGATGCATAAATTTATGCAAAGCCGTTACTTGGAATACAACTCGACGACCATGTGCTCTTCGACGGGGAGCTGAATGTCCGCGCGCGTCGGCAGGGACACGATCCGCGTCGTCCCGCTGGTCCAGTCCACTTCCATCCAGCCCGGCAGGGCTTTGTTCTTGTGGGCCTCGAGCAGGGCCTTGATGTCCTCGGTCTTGGCGGTGCGCTCGCGGAACGTGATCGCGTCGCCGGGTTTGACTTGGAACGAGGGCACGGTGACCCGCGTCTCGTTGACGAGGAAATGCCCGTGGTTGATGAGCTGCCGGCCGTGGGCCCGGGAATGGGCGAAACCGGACAGGAAGACGACGTTGTCCAACCGCCGTTCGAGCATGGCCAACAGCGTCTCGCCGGTGATGCCCTTCTGCCGCTCCGCCCTCTGAAAGAAGAGGTGGAACTGCTTCTCGGACATCCCGTAATACCGTTTCAGCTTCTGCTTCTCCCGGAGCTGGATCCCGTAGCCCAGGATCCGTTTCCGTTTCCGTCCGTGCTGGCCCGGCGCGTAGGCCCGGCGCTCGATGGAACATTTATCGGTCAGACATTTGTTGCCTTTGAGAAAGAGCTTGGTCTTCTCGACCCGGCACAGGCGGCAGATGGGTTCTCGATAGCGCGACATCATTCACTCCTTAGACCCGGCGGCGCCGGCAGACGCGGCACCCGTTGTGGGGGATGGGTGTCACATCCTTGATGGATTTGATCTCGAGGCCGGCCGATTGAAGGGCCCGGATGGCCGATTCCCGGCCGGCGCCGGGTCCCTTGATCCGGACGTCCAGGTACCGCACGCCGTAGTCCCGGGCCCGGTTGGAGGCCTCTTTCGCCGCCAGCTGAGCGGCGAAGGGGGTGCCTTTCCGGGCTCCCTTGAACCCGGCCGTGCCGGCGCTCGTCCAGCAGACCGTCGCGCCCTGGTGATCCGTTATGGTGATGATGGTGTTGTTGAACGTCGACTGGATGTGGGCAACACCATGCCCGATCTCTTTCCTGACTTTTTTCTTCGATTTGACCTTGGTCTTGGGTTTTGCTGTGGCCATGGAACGCTCCCTTCGTTATGTTGCCTTGATCTTCTTGATCGTGTGCCCGCGCGGCCCTTTCCGCGTCCGGGCGTTGGTCTTCGTCCGCTGGCCCCGCACCGGCAGTTTCCGTTTGTGGCGGAGGCCGCGGTAGCAGCCGATGTCGATCAGCCGCTTGATGTTCATGCTGACTTCTTTGCGCAGATCGCCTTCGATCTTTTCCTTTTTCTCGATGATCTGCCGGATCTTGTTGATCTCGTCCTCGGTCAGGGTTTTGACCTTCTTGTTCCGGTCGATCTTGGCTTCTTCGAGGATCCTGACCGACTTGGCCCGGCCGATGCCGAAGATATACGTCAGCCCGATCTCGATCCGCTTGTCCAGGGGAAGAGTGATGCCTGCGATTCGTGCCATGTTGACCTCGTTTACCCTTGTTTTTGTTTATGCTTGGGATTGGAACAGATCACGCGGACAATCCCCTTGCGTCTGATGATCTTGCAGTTTCTGCAGATCTTCTTGACCGATGCTCTCACTTTCATGCGCGTCGTCCTTTATTTGAATCGATACGTGATCCTGCCCTTGGTCAGGTCGTAAGGCGAAATCTCGACCTGGACCTTGTCGCCGGGCAGGATCCGGATAAAATGCTTTCTCATCTTGCCCGAAATGTGGGCGAGGATCCGGTGCTTGTTGGCCAGTTCCACGCGGAACATGGCGTTCGGCAAGGTCTCCAGAACCGTGCCTTCGGCCTCGAAGATATCCTCTTTAGGCATACGGCTGCTCCTTCAGACCATGGCCGCGGGACGCCTCGCCCTCGTCGGCGCTCAGGATCTCCAGGCCGCGGTCGGTCAGGGCCACGGTCTGTTCGTAATGGGCGGCCAGATTGCGGTCTTTGGTGACGGCCGTCCAGCCGTCCATCAGGACCTCCACCTCCCAGTCCCCCGCCGCGATCATCGGCTCAACGGCCAGGACCAAGCCCCGCCGGATCTTCGGACCGCGCCCCGGGAATCCGAAATTGGGGACCTGGGGCTCCTCGTGGAGGGCGTGGCCGATGCCGTGGCCGACGAACGAGCGGATCACGGAAAAGCCCTGGGCCTCCACGCAGTCCTGGACGGCCGCCGAGATGTCTGAAATCCGGTTCCCTTCGACCATCTTCTCCAGCCCTTTTTCCAGGGACCGTTCAGCCGTCTGGATCAGCTTGCGGGCAAGCGGAGAGACCTGGCCGACCGGGAAGGTCCGGGCCGCGTCCCCATAAAAACCGTCGTAGAGAACGCCGAAATCGAGGCTGACGATGTCCCCCTCTCTCAGCGTCCGCAGGGAGGGGATGCCGTGGATGATCTCCTCGTTGATCGAGATGCAGAGCGAGGCCGGATAACCGCGGTAGCCCTTGAAGGCGGGCTTCGCCCCGAGCTCCCGCGTTCTCCTCTCGGCGTACGCGTCCAGGTCGGAGGTCCGGGCCCCGGGCTTGATCATGGGCCGAAGCTCGCTCAGGATCCGAGCGACGATCCTGGAGCTTTCCCGCATCTTCCGGATCTCGGCGTCGGTTTTATAGACGATCATGCCCGCACCCATTTCCGTCCGGACATCCCGATCTCTCCGTCCAGGAGGCGGACGATCCTCTGAAAGATCTCCTCGATCGTCCCCCCGCCGTCCACGGCCCGGTACGATCCGCGCCGGAGATAGTGGTCTTTCAAGCGTTCGGTCTGCTCGTGATAGACGCGGATCCGCTCCCGGATCACCTCGGGCGTATCGTCCGGGCGCTGGACGAGCGGCCCCTGGCAGAGGTCGCAGCGTCCTTCCAGGCGGGGCGGTTGGAGGGCGAGGTTGTAGACGGCCTGGCAGGAAGAACAAATCCGCCGGCCGGATAGGCGGTCGATCAGGACCTCGGCCGGAACTTCGATCCCGATCACGACCTCGGGACGCTCTCCGTCCAGAAAGGCCAAGGCTTCGGCCTGGGCGATCGTCCGGGGAAAACCGTCCAGGATATAGCCGCCGCGGCAATCGGGGTCCGCCAGGCGCTCGCGGACGAGCCCGGTGACGATCTCGTCGCTGACGAGCCGTCCTTCCTTCATCACGGCCTCGGCTTGTCGGCCGATGGGGGTCCTCTTCTGGACCGCCGTCCGCAGCAGGTCGCCCGTGGAGATCCGGGGGAAGCCGGTGCGCTTCGCCATCAGTTCTCCCTGGGTGCCTTTGCCGCTGCCCGGCGGACCGAAGAGGACGATCCTCATCCGCGCCTCCCTTTGATCCGGCCGCGCCGCATGAATCCGTCGTAATGGCGCATGACGAGCTGCGCTTCGATCTGCTGGAGCGTGTCCATGGCCACGCCGACGACGATCAGGATCGACGTCCCGCCGAAGTAGAAATCGACCTGGAGGCCCTGGGTGACGAACTTGGGCAGGTTGGTCTCGAGGAAAGTGCCGATGAAGGGGATGGCCTGGACCTTGAATCCGGTCATCAGGAATTCGGGGAGCACGGCCAGCAGGGCCAGATAAACGGCGCCGACGAGCGTGATCCTCGAGAGGACGGTGTCGATATAATCCGAGGTGTTCTTGCCCGGCCGGATGCCGGGGATGAATCCGCCGTATTTGCGGAGGTTATCCGCGACGTCGACCGGATTAAAAATGATCGAGACATAGAAGTACGTGAAGAAGATGATCGAGGCAACGTAGAGGAGGTTATAGAGCGGCATGCTCATCTGGAACTGCTTGGCGATGGTCTGAAAAACCGGGAACTTGATCATCTGGGCGATCGTGCCGGGGATGGTGATGATCGACGCGGCGAAGATAATAGGGATGACGCCGCCCGTGTTGACCCGCAGCGGGAGATGGGTGCTTTGGCCGCCATAGACCTTCCGGCCGACGACGCGCTTGGCGTAGGACACGGGGATGCGCCGCTGTCCCCGCTCGACGAAGACGATGAAGGCGATGACGACGACCATCATCATGGCGATGACGATGATCTTGATCGGGTCCCAGCTCCCCGACTTGAGCCCCGACAGGACGCTCTGCAGTCCGGCCGGGAACCGGGCGACGATGCCGGCGAAGATGATGAGCGAGATGCCGTTCCCGATCCCCCGCTCGGAGATCTGCTCGCCCAGCCACATGACGAAGACCGTTCCCGTGGTCATGGTCAGGACGGTCAGGAGCTGGAAGGGCAGTCCGGGGTTGGGAACGATGGGCGCGCCGCCCGGGCTGGTCAGCTTCTGGAGCAGGAAGGCGATGGCCCAGGCCTGGATGAGGCAAATGACGATCGTTCCGTAGCGGGTGTACTGGGTGATCTTCTTCCGGCCGAGTTCGCCTTCCTTGGCCAGCCGCTCCAGGTAGGGCCAGACGACCTGGAGGAGCTGGAGGATGATCGAGGCGCTGATATAGGGCATGATCCCCAGGGCGAAAATGGTCATCCGCGACATGTATTGGCCGGAGAACATGTCGATGAAACCGAGGATGTTCCCTTTCTGGGCCTGCCAGAACTCGGCCAGAGCGGCCGATGAGATCCCGGGATTCGGGATCTGACCGCCGGCGCGATAGACGGCCAGCAGGGCGAGGGTGAAGATCACCCGTTTCCTGAGCTCAGGGATGCTGAAGATGTTGCGGATGCTGTCTAGCATTGGTCACTTTCCGATGAGGACGGCTTTTCCGCCGGCCTTTTCGATCTTTTCCTGGGCGGCCTGAGAGAATTTATGGGCGTGAACGGTCATGGACGAGGCCACCGTCCCGCGTCCGAGGATCTTGACGCGCTCGGATGCCTTTTTAATGAGGCCGGCCGCGACCAAGTCCTTCAGGGTGACCTCGGATTTGGCCACCCTGGCCAGCCCGTCCAGGTTCACTTCCGCGTATTCCGTCCGGAAGATGTTGTTGAAGCCGCGCTTGGGGATCCGGCGGTGGAGGGGCATCTGACCGCCTTCAAAGCCCCAGGTGCGGGTGAAGCCGGCGCCTTGGAGCTGACCCTTATGGCCCTTTCCCGACGTCTTCTGACGTCCGGAGCCAGGACCGCGGCCGACCCGGAGCCGGTCCTTGCGGGAGCCTTTTGCGGGATGCAGATTGCTGAGGTTCATTTGTTCTCCAAGACCTCCATTTTGACGAGGTGCGGGATCTTCCGGACCATGCCTCGGATCTCGGGACAGTCCTTGCGGACAACCGAGGCGTTCGGCTTTCTCAAGCCCAGGCCCCAGGCGACCCGGCGCTGGGTCTCGGGATAGCCGATGAGGCTGCGGACGAGCGTGATCTTCAGTTCGGCTTGAGGTGTTTTCACTGCCATATCCCCTCCTTCGCTTTCCCCCGGTTCTTGGATACGTGAGAGGGATCCTTCAGTCTCTTCAGGGCGTCCAGCGTGGCATGGGCGACGCTGATCGGATTGTTGCTGCGGAGCGACTTGGTCAGGATGTCCTTGATCCCCGCCAGCTCCAGGATGACCCGGACCGCCCCGCCGGCGATGACGCCCGTCCCTTTGGAGGCCGGCCGCAGGACGACCGCGCCGGCGTCGGCCTCGCCCCGGACAAAATGGGGGATCGTCGTCTCGGCCAGGTTGACCCGGATGAGATGCTTCTTGGCGTCCTCCACGGCCTTGGCGATGGCCGCGGGCACTTCCCGGGCCTTGCCCTTGCCGACCCCGACCAGCCCGCGCTCGTTGCCGACGGCGACCAGGGCGGCGAAACTCAAGTTCTTCCCGCCCTTGACGACCTTGGACACTCGGCGGATATTGATGACCTGGTCCTTGAGCTCGAGAAGCTCGTCCTCCTGAGGTTGGAGCTGTTCCGTTCCCGCGACCTTGATGTTGTTGTCTTGCACGTTGTCTCCTCTGGGACTAAAAAACCAGTCCGCCCTTGCGCATGGCTTCGGCCAGCGCCTTGATCCGGCCGTGGTAGGGATAGATCCCCCGGTCGAACACGACCTTCTCGATGTTCTTCTCTTTGAGCCGCTGGGCCATGATCTCGCCCAGCTTCTCGCAGCTCTGGATGTTCTTGAAGTTCTTGTGGTTGTCTTTGAATCCCTTCTCGAGCGTGCAGGCCGAGGCGAGGATATGGCCGTTGTCGTCGTTCACGGCCTGGGTGTAGATGTATCGGTTGCTCTTGAAGACGTAGATCCGCGGCCGCTCGGCGGTTCCCCGGATGGTCTTCCGGATCCTCCGCCGGATCCGAATCTTGGTTGCCTCTTTGCTCTTCACTTTGTCTTTAAGCACCGGTGACCCCCGCTTTCCGTTCTTTCTTGATCAATCGTTCGCCGGCGTAGCGAATGCCCTTCAGCTTGTACGGGTCAGGCTTGCGGAAGCGCTTGATCTCGTCCGCCACTTGTCCCACCCTCTGCTTGTCGATGCCCCGGACGGTGAGGAGCGTCGGCTTTTCGACGACGATCTCGATGTCCTTGGGGACCTCGAAGACGACGGGTCTCGCGTAGCCCAAGGCCAGTTCCAGCCTGTCCTTCTCGAGCTTGGCCTTGTAGCCGACGCCGACGATCTCGAGCTGCTTGGAAAAACCCTGCGAGACGCCGAGGACGGCATTTTGGGCCAGCGCCCGGCACAGGCCATGGAAGGCCTTGTGCTCTTTGGCGTCATCGACCCGCGACAGCGTCAGGTGATTCCCTTCGGCCTTGGCCGAGATCCCCTCCAAGAGGGGGGTCCTCAGCTTCCCTTTCCGGCCTTCAAACTCGAGCCCGCCGGGCTCGATCGAGACCTTGACCCCGTCGGGGAGTACGATCGGCCGTTTTCCTATTCTTGACATGGTTCGACCCTTTCTCTCAATGACCTCACCAGACAAAGCCCAAGACCTCGCCGCCGACGCGCTGGTCCTCGCATGTCCGGCCCGTGGCCATGCCCTTCGACGTGGAGATGATGGCGATCCCCAGCCCGTCGAGGACCTTGGGGATCGAATCCTTCGTGCAGTAGATGCGGCAGCCGGGCTTGCTCACGCGGCGCAGGCCGGTGATGACGCTCTGGTTGGCCTCCGTGTATTTCAAGCTGATATTCAAGATCCCTTGTTTGTCGTCGTCGACGACCTTGAAGTTCTTGATATACCCTTCCTCCTTGAGGATCTTGGCGATCTCCACTTTCAGTTTCGAGGAGGGCATGCTGACGTCTTTGCGCTTGATCAGGGCGGCGTTCCGCATCCGGGTTAGCATATCCGCGATGGGATCTGTGATGCTCATTGTGTCATCCTTTCCCGCGATTTACCACGACGCTTTGACAATGCCGGGGATCTCGCCCTTGAGAGCGAGTTCCCGGAAGCAGAGGCGGCACATGTCGAATTTCCGGTAGTAGGCCCGGGACCGGCCGCAGATCCGGCAGCGGCGCCGGGTCCGGATCGCGTATTTTGGTTTTTTGAGGTATTTAGCGTAAGCTGCTGTCGTCGACATGGTGTCCTTCCTTTTCTCACGCTTCTCGGAACGGCATGCCCAGGCCTTTGAGCAGGGCATACGATTCCTTGTCATTGCGCGCCGAGGTGACGATGGTGATGTTCATCCCCCGGGGCTTCTCCACCTTGACGTAGTCGATCTCCGGAAAAACGAGCTGGTCCCGGAGGCCCAGCGTATAGTTGCCGCGGCCGTCGAAGGCCTTGGGCGACACGCCCCGGAAGTCGCGGACGCGCGGGAGAACGATATTGACCAGGCGGTCGTAGAACTCGTACATCCGCCGGCCCCGCAACGTCACATAGCAGGCGATGGCCACGCCCTTCCTCAGCTTGAAGGCCGAAATGGACTTCTTGGCCCGGCTGACGACCGGCGCCTGGCCGGTGACCAGGCTCAGCTCGGCCTTGGCCGTGTCCAGGAGCTTGGCGTTCTGGATCGCCTCGCCGACGCCGACGTTGAGGGTGATCTTCTCCAGGCGCGGCACGGCCATGACGTTCTTGATCCCGAACTCCTTCTGGAGGGCCGGGAGAACCTCGGTCTTGTACTTGTCGATTAGACGGCTCATCGGTCGTTCCTCACTTCTGCTTCTCGAGACTGTTGTCGCACTTCGGACAGATCCGCGTCCGGCTG
The DNA here is from genome assembly GCA_026393865.1 of Candidatus Aminicenantota bacterium. Lineage (GTDB taxonomy): Bacteria > Acidobacteriota > Aminicenantia > Aminicenantales > UBA4085 > JAPKZI01. The sequence continues at coordinate 6,845 of JAPKZI010000223.1, read as the reverse complement.
CCGTCGTCGTGACGCGTCGTCCGGACCCGGACGCCCTGGCCGCACTCCTCGCAATAGAGCATGAGCCGGGAGATCGGGAGAGACGCTTCCTTCTCCATGATCCCGCCCTGCTTGTTCTTGCTCCGGTCGGGCTTGATGAATTCCTTGACGAAATTGAGCCGCTCGACGACGGCCCGGCCCTTGTCCGAGTATACGATCAGGACCTTTCCGGTCTTGCCCTTGTCCTTGCCCTGCCTGACGATGACGATGTCGTTCTTCCGGATCGAGAGCGCGCTCATCACAGCACCTCCGGGGCGAGGGAGACGATCTTCATGAACTTCTTCTCCCGCAGCTCCCGTCCGACGGGGCCGAAGACGCGCGTCCCGACGGGCTCGCCGGCCTTGTCGATGATGACGGCCGCGTTGTCGTCGAAACGGATGTACGATCCGTCCTTGCGCCGGACTTCCTTCCGCGTCCGGACGACCACGGCCCGGATCACCTTGCCCTTGGGGATCTTGCTCTCGGGGTCCGCTTCCCGAACGTTGGCCGAAATGATATCGCCGATGGAGCAGACGAGACCCACGCCGCCCCCGAGGGGGGTGATGGCGCGGATCCGCCGGGCCCCGGAATTATCGGCAACCCTGAGGACCGTGTACTGTTGAATCATGGCTTCGCTTCCCCGATCTCGCCCTCGATCTCCCGGGCGGCCGCCAGGCCCACGATCTCGACGACCCGCCAGCGTTTCATTTTGCTGATGGGGCGGGTCTCGATGATCCGCACGACGTCGCCGAGCTTGCACTTCTCGTACTCGTCGTGGGCGAGGAACGTTCTCTGTTTTTTGATGATCTTCTTATACAAAGGATGGCGGACCTGCCGTTCCACTTTGACCGCGACGGTTTTCTTCATCTTCTTGCCGATGACCGTCCCGATCTTCGTCGTTTTCCGTTGCATCGCTGTGTTGTCCATGCGCGTGTCCATCCTTTAGGCCTTGGCCTTCGACCGCATTTCGGTGAGGAGCGTCTCGATCCTGGCGATGTCCTTCCGGATGGTCTGGAGTTTGGCCGCGTTCTCGAGCTGCCCCAGCTCGTGCTGGAAGCGCAGCTTGAACAGCTGGTCCTTGAGCTCCGCCTTTTTCCGGATCAATTCGTCCTCGGCGAGTTCTCTCATTTCGTTGGCTTTCATCGGAGCTCCCTATATTCTCTGGATATGAACCGGGTCTTGACGGGAAGCTTGTGGGACGCCAGCCGCATGGCCTCCTTGGCCACGTCCTCGGTGACGCCCTCGAGCTCGAAGAGGACGCGCCCCGGCCGGATGACATCGACCCAGAATTCCGGGTCGCCTTTGCCCTTGCCCATGCGGACCTCGGTCGGTTTTTTGGTCACGGGCTTCCAGGGGAAGGCCCGCAGCCACAGCTTCCCCCGCCGCTTGATGAAGCGGGTGATCGTGATGCGGCCGGCCTCGAGCTGCCGGGCCGTCAGCCAACCCGGCTCCAGCGCCTGCAGTCCGAACTCGCCGAACGACAGGGTGTTCCCGCGCTGGGCCTGCCCCCGCATCCGGCCGCGGTGGCTCTTGCGGAACTTGACTTTCTTCGGCATCAACATGGTTAAATCTCCTCAACCTCCGCCGTCTGCGATGTCATCTTGGGCTTCTCCACGATGCCCCTATAAATCCAGACCTTGATGCCGATCTGGCCGTAGGTCGTAAAGGCCTCGGTGAAGCCGTAGTCGATGTCGGCCCTCAGGGTCTGCAGCGGAAGCTGGCCGCGCAGATACCACTCCGAACGGGCGATCTCCACGCCGCCGAGCCGGCCCGAGCACATGACCTTGATCCCCTTGGCGCCCATTTTGAGCGCCAGTTCGACCGCCTTGCGCATGGCCCTCCGGTAGGCGATGCGCTTCTCGAGCTGGACACCGATGCCTTCGCCCACGAGCAGCGCGTCGAGCTCGGGCTTGTCCACCTCGCGGATGTCCACATAGACCTCGCGTTTGGCGATCTTCGCCAGGAAGGACTTCAGGTTCTCGATCTCCTTGCCGCCGCGGCCGATGATGATCCCCGGGCGGGCGGTATGGATGATGGCCCGGATCTTCGGGCCGACGCGTTCGATGGCCACCTCGGAGATGCCGGCGTGGTAATACTTGTCCTTGATCGCCTTCTTTATCTCCAGGTCTTCATGGATCAGCCGGCTGTATTCCGGCCCCTTGGCGAACCAGCGAGAGCTCCACTGTTTGTTGAATCCCAGTCGGAAACCGTGCGGATGTGTCTTCTGTCCCACCGTCTATCTCCCTTTCTTGTCATCGAGATAAATATGGACGTGGCTCGTCCGTTTCAAGATCCTGAACGCCCGTCCCATGGGGGCGGGGCGGATCCGTTTCCAGGACGGGCCTTCGTCGACATGGATCTTGGCCACGAAGAGGGTGTCGACGTCGACATCCGGGACCTTCTGCTGAGCGTTGGCGACCGCCGAGCGGAGCGTCTTTTTGAGGATCAGGCTCGCCTTCTGCTTCTCGGAGAAGCGGAGGATCGTCAAGGCCTCGCCCACGAGCCGGTCGCGGATGAGATCCGCGACCAGACGGCACTTTTGGGCGGAGATGCGGACGTGCCGCGTAACCGCGTGCGAAACGAATTGTTGCGTGTCCATGTTACTTCGCCACCTTCATCGCTTTGGCCGCCTTGGAGGTATGCCCCCGGAAGGTCCGGGTCGGGGAGAACTCACCCAGCCGATGACCGACCATGTTCTCCGTGATGAAGACCGGGATGAACTTCCGGCCGTTATGGACGGCGATGGTCAGGCCCACCATCTCGGGGAAGATCGTCGAGCGCCGGGACCAGGTCTTGATCACCTTGCGCTTTTCGCCCTTTATCTCGAGGGCCTTGATTTTCTCCACCAGGTGGGTATCGACGAATGGACCTTTGCTCAAAGACCTGCCCATCTTACTTACTCCTTCTTCTGATGATGAATACCCGCGTCCGCTTGTTCGAGCGGGTCTTAAAGCCCTTCGTCGGGATGCCTTCGGGGCTCACCGGATGGCGGCCGCCCTTGGACCGGCCTTCGCCGCCGCCGTGGGGATGGTCGACCGGGTTCATGGCCGTGCCCCGGACGTGGGGGCGCCTCCCTTTCCAGCGCGTCCGGCCGGCCTTGCCGACCGAGATGTTCTGGTGGTCGAGGTTGCCCACCTGACCGATCGTCGCCCGGCAGTCCAGGTGGATCTTCCGGATCTCGGACGACGGCAGGCGGACCTGAGCGAACGCGCCTTCCTTGGCCAGGATCTGAGCCCCGGCGCCGGCCGTCCGGACGATCTGGCCGCCCTTGTTCTTAAGGAGCTCGATATTGTGGATCACCGTGCCAAGGGGAATGTGGCGGAGGAGCGTAGCGTTGCCGGGGACGATGTCGACGACCTTGTCCGAAGAGACGATCGTCTGGCCGACCTTCAGGTCTATGGGGGCCAGGATGTAGCGCCGTTCCCCGTCCCGGTACCTGATCAAAGAGATGAAGGAGGACCGGTTGGGATCGTACTCCAGGGTCTCGACGACTCCCGGGGTCTCCAATTTGTCGCGCCGGAAATCGATCGTCCGGTACATCTTCTTGTGCCCGCCGCCCAGGTGGCGCGTGGAGAGATGTCCCTTGTTATTGCGCCCTCCGGACTTGGGGAGAAAGGACAGAAGCGGCTTGTGGGGTTTGTCCCCCGTCAGCTCTTCATACGTCAATCCCGTCCGGTGCCGGAGGCCCGCCGTGCGTGGTCTGTAGGTTTTGATGCCCATCTTAAACCGCCTCGAAATATTCGATCATTTTTTCGCCCTTTTTGAGCCGGACGAGGGCTTTCTTCCAGGTCTTGGTCATGCCGGCGCTGCGGCCGACCCGCCGCTCCTTGCCGTGATTGATCTGCGTCCGGACGCTATCGACCTTGACCTTGAAGAGGTGTTCGACCGCCTTCTTGATCTCGCTCTTGTTGGCGTGGAGGGCGACTTCAAAGCAGACTTCCCTGTTCTTGTCTTTGAGCACCGTGCTTTTTTCGGTGATCACGGGCCTGAGGATGATCTGGTAGGGGTCCTTGCTCACTTCAGTTTCTCCATCAAAGAGGTGAAAGCCTGCCGGCTGAGGACAAGCCATTTATAGGCCAGAACGTCATGGGTGTTGACGAGCTTCCAGTCGACGGCCTTCACCCGGGGGATGTTCCGCAGGGAGATGAACAGGCCGGCGTTGTCCCTTCCGTCGACGACCAGAGCGGAATCGATGTGCAAGGCCGTCAACAGGCCGGCCGCTTCCTTGGTCTTGGCCGCCTGGAGTTTCAAGTCGTCCAGGATGAGAAGCCGCTTCTCGGCGAGTTTGGCCGCGAGGGCCGACCTCAGGGCGTTCTTCTTGACCTCTTTCGGAAGCTCGTAACCGTAATCCTTCGGCCGGGGCCCGAAGGTCGTGCCGCCGTGCCGCCAAAGGGGCGAACGGGTCGCGCCGGCGCGGGCCCGGCCCGTGCCTTTCTGCCGCCAGGGCTTACGGTTGCTGCCGCTCACTTCGGCCCGGGTCTTGGTCGTGGCCGTGCCCCGGCGCTGGTTGGCCATAAAATTGACGGCCGCTTCATAAAGGAGATGCGTCTTGACCGGACGGCCGAAGACGGCCTCCGGGAGTTCGATCTCCGCTTTCACGTTTCCGCTCTTATCGAGCACTTGCGCTTTTTGCATGATCAACTCTTCTTCGCTTTTTGGATGAGGATATAGCCCCCGTTGGGTCCGGGAACGGCGCCGCTCAAGACGAGGAGGTTGTGGTCCTTGTCCGCCTGGAAAACGACGAGGTTCCGCGTCGTGACCCGCTCATGGCCCATATGACCGCCCATCCGCAGGCCGCGCACGACGCGCGACGGATAGGAGGACGCCCCGATGGAGCCCGGCGCCCGGTGGAACATGGAGCCGTGGGAAGCCCCGCCGCCGCGGAAATGGTGGCGCTTGACGACACCGGCGAAGCCCTTGCCCTTGCTCGTTCCCGTGACGTGGACCTTCTCGCCGACCTTGAAGATGTCGACGAAGAACTGGTCGCCTTCTTTGACCTCGCCGGGATCGTCGCAGCGGAACTCCCGCAGCACCGGGGTCAGGGGCGAGCCGGACTTTTTGAAATGGCCGAGCTGAGCCTTCGACTGGGTTTTGACGGTCCGGCCTTCGACGAAGCCGACCTGAAGAGCCCGGTAGCCGTCCTTGTCCGTGGACTTTATCTGGATGACGGTGCAGGGGCCGGCCTGGATGACCGTGAGAGGAACGGCGTTCCCCTGCTCGTCGAAACCCTGCGTTATGCCGATTTTTTTCCCGATGAGACCCTCAAGCATGATTTATTCTCCCGCGCCGAAAGCCTGAATCTCGACGTCGATGCCGGCGGGCAGATCGAGTTTCTGGAGCTCTTCGATCGTCTCGTTGTTGTATTCGCTGATGTCGATGACGCGCTTGTGGACGCGCATCTCGAAGTGTTCCCGCGATTTCTTGTCCACGTGAGGGGAACGAAGGACGCAGAAACGGTGGATCCGCGTCGGCAGGGGGACCGGACCGGCGATGCTGGCCCCCGTCCTCTTGGCTTTCACGACGATGTCCTTCACGGACTGGTCGAGCAGCCGGTGGTCAAACGATTTCAATCGGATTCGAATTTTTTCCATGATGTCCTCGTTCCTCTACGTTACTCGATGATGTCGGTGACGGTGCCGGCGCCGACCGTCCGCCCGCCTTCCCGGATCGCGAACCGCAGCCCTTTCTCCATCGCCACGTCCGCGATCAAGGTGATTTCCAGGTTCACGTTGTCCCCCGGCATCACCATCTCCACCCCTTCCGCCAGTTTCGCGTCCCCCGTCACGTCCGTCGTCCGAAAATAAAACTGCGGCCGGTACCCCGTGAAGAACGGCGTGTGCCGACCCCCCTCTTCCTTCGTCAAGGCGTAGATCGCACCCTTGAACTTCCGGTGCGGCGTGATCGACCCCGGTTTCGCCAACACCTGGCCCCGCTCCACCTCCGTCTTCCCGATCCCCCGCAGCAGACACCCGATGTTGTCCCCCGCCTGCGCCTGGTCCAGCAGCTTCCGGAACATCTCCACTCCCGTCACCACCGCCTTGCGCGTCTCCCCGAAGCCCACGATCTCGATCTCGTCCCCAACCTTCACCACCCCACGGTCCACCCGCCCCGTGACGACGGTCCCCCGCCCCGTGATCGAAAACACGTCCTCGACGCTCATCAAAAACGGCTTGTCCACTTCCCGCAACGGCTCCGGGATCGCCGTGTCCAGCGCCTTGATCAGCTCCCAGATCGGCTTCGCCGCCTCTCCCGCCGGATCGGCCATCGCCTTCGTCGCCGACCCCCGGACCACCGGCGTCTTGTCCCCGGGAAATTTGTACTTCGTCAAAAGCTCCCGCACTTCCAGCTCCACCAGGTCCAGGATCTCCGGATCGTCCACCAGGTCGCACTTGTTCATGAACACCACGATCGCCGGCACGTTCACCTGATACGCCAGCAATATGTGCTCCCGCGTCTGCGGCATCGGCCCGTCCGCCGCCGACACCACCAGCACCGCCCCGTCCATCTGGGCCGCCCCCGAAATCATGTTCTTGATGTAGTCCGCGTGCCCGGGACAGTCGATATGGGCGTAGTGCCGCAACTCGCTCTCGTATTCCACGTGCGACAACGCCACCGTCAAGATCTTCGTCGCGTCCCGACGAAACATCTTCGCGTCCGCCTTCGCCACTTCGTCGTAGCTCTTCGCCTGCGCCAACCCCTTCGTCGCCAGCACCTTCGTGATCGCCGACGTCAACGTCGTCTTCCCGTGATCGATGTGCCCGATCGTCCCCACGTTCACATGCGGTTTCGTCCGCTCAAACTTCGCTTTGGCCATCCCTTACCTCCTT